>CALACK010000062.1 GCA_937890395.1 uncultured Acidimicrobiaceae bacterium
GCGAAATTAGTTAACTTAAGACCGCGCCGGTCTCGATTCTTGCGCCATTGAGCCAGCCGTCAACTTTCATAACTGCCTTACCCTCGGGTTGCACTTCAATCAGCGAAATACTGCCAGAGCCAGTCTGTACTTCACACTCGTGTCGAGAAATAATCTTGATCGCACCGTTAACTTCGCTCGTCAAAGATTCTGCGACAATGCGTGCCTTTACAATTTTGAGTCTCTTGCCACCAATATGCGTGTACGCCCCACCGATGCGAATCAGACGATCTATTTGAGTCGCAGTATGACTCCAATTAATTTGTAAATCACTATTAGAGATTTTTTTGGCGTAGACCGGCTCTCCACTTTGAGCAGCGCCATCACCTAACCCATTCTTAACCGCACTGACCAAAAGCGGTAGAGATGCTTCTAGCAACTTATCGCGCAACGAGGTGAGCGTGTCGGAAGACAAAATCGGCATCTCAACTCGACTAAAAACTTCGCCTTGGTCAAGAGACTCTACGACTCGCATAATGCACACCCCAGTTGTTTCATCGCCAGCGAGAATCGCGCGCTCAACTGGTGCTGCTCCGCGCCACCGAGGCAACAGCGAAAAATGCACATTGATCATTGGCACAACACTCAACACATCCATTGAAATCAACTCGCCATAAGCCACGACCACCCCAATTAAATCACTTGATGAACCAACATGTGTAACTGCGTCACTCAATGAGTGAGAAACTTTAAGCCCCATCTCTTGAGCGGCGACCTTGACAGGGCAGGCACTCGTTTGGTTTCCGCGCCCTCGGCGCACGTCGGGTCGAGTGACTACAAGTTCAACATTGCAATCTGCATCTACGAGCGCCCGAAGCGGAGCAACTGCAATATCTGGTGTGCCGAAATAGATAACTCGTGACGCGCCGTTAGTCGGCAGTTCAGCGAGTGATGTCACGAAAGTTTTAGGTGAGTCGTTTCGGTTTGGCCAGGGTTCTCTTCGCGCCGGCGATATTCGGCCATCGCTAACTTTCGTTGCTCAGCTGTCATTCGCTCAAACATCAAGACACCTTGAAGATGGTCGATCTCGTGTTGGAATAATCGCGCAAGCAACTCATCTGCCTCAATTTCAACCGTATTGCCGTCGAGGTTCAAGCCTCTAACGAGTACGAGTTTCGGGCGCAACATTTCAACCGACAAACCCGGTATCGACAAACAACCTTCGTCATAAACCCATTCGCCACTTGATTCAACGATTGTTGGGTTAAGAATGACTTCTGGTTTGTCGTCAACATCGTAAACAAAAAGCTGCTTCTGTACCCCAATTTGAGGTGCCGCCAAACCGAGACCAGGCGCTTCGTACATCACAGTCAACATTTCGTCAGCGAGTTTGACAAGTTTGCCGTCAATATTTGTGATCTCGGCCGCGCATGTTTTCAATACAGGGTCACCAAAAGTTCTAATTTTATAATTCACGGGGATCAGGCTATATCCGTGGAGGGTCAACGTGAATTGATATTCGAGATTTTGTGGTTCGCTTTGCATTCGACAATGCATCACTTAACATTTGCCAGTTTTCAGCGCGGATTAAACCGTGCGTTGAATCTTTGATCATCGTCTGTACGAGTGCCGAATCACTCATTGACTCTAAAAATATCTTGGTTCCGACCCCGCTGACCTCTGCCAGAGAACCAAACGGCGGAAACTTCAATAATTCTCGTCTTGTTTTTTCGCTTGTGTTATAGGCATCTAAATTGCCCGTCGCCAGCCCAACCAATAATGGATTATCTGGTGTGTGTGTTTGCAGCAATATTCGTGGGGTCTTTTTTGATGCGCCGACAAGTCGAGCTGCGTGCACCACAAGAGTGCCAACGAGCTCACTAGTTCGATAACGCGGCGCGAGCAGTTCGGCGTCTATGTCAAGAAATACGACTGTGTCAGCTGTCTGCACACGATGCAAGACCGCCTCAGTCCCGACAAACACATTTACTCGTTGGTTAACTTCTGTAGTTGCTGAAGTTACTTCGGCAACAGTCCGATTTGCTGCAGCCTGTAGCTCTTCGCGCAACCGACTGACGCCTGGTTTTAGTAACGCGCAACTACTTGATCCGCAGGCTTGACACACAACCGGTCGTGTCATGCTGCAACGCGGACACTCAAGGGTTTCTTCATCACGTTGATTAACAGCGGCATCACATTTCTCACAACGAAGAATTGTTCGACATTTTGCACACGCAATTAGTCGTGCTCGGCCCTTGGTGTTATGAACACAAACAACACGACGACTCGAATCACGAAGCTCGCTAATAAGTTCGGATGAAATCAGCGAGGTACTCCACCCTTCGTCTTTGTTGCGATCCAAAATTTCAATCTTCGGCCAAGATCTTTGAGGATCAGAAGCCCGAATTTCAAACACGCGACTACCTGCCCACTTTCTTGAAGCCTGCGACGGAAACGGAGTTATTAGACAGCATTTCGCTTGAATACGATTACACCGCTCGATTGCTACATCGCGCGCATGCCAAGTCGGGCTGCGCTCTTCTTGCAACAAATCATCATGTTCGTCAATCACAACAATCGTCGAAAACTTTGCGACTGGCGCCCACACGACGCTGCGAGTGCCAACCACTATGTCGACACCTCCCATTGCGCTCGCCCAGTCTTGCGGCCATGAAGCAACTGAAAAACCATTGACTTTAAGTGATGCGGCTAAAAGTTTCGCTCGATGTTGCGTTGGGATTACAACAATTAAGGGGCCGGCACTAGCAAGCGCGCTAACAATTGAAGTCGGGTTAGCCAAAGGCGACGTTAAGACCAACCCACCACTTTGTTTAATTACTTCATCGGCAACGGGTGATGAATAGTTGACTCCCCGTGACAAATATCTTGGTGATGGAACCTTTGCGATCAAAGTGCTCGGAGCAGAAGCCGAAACAAAACTTCGTATCCTTCCACTCCACCGCAACGTTGCCCAATGTGCGAGTTCAATTATCTCAGTAGTCGTGCCAAGTCCCAAAACTTTTATTACCGAGCGAATCTTGTTTACGGCCAAGCCTGCGCTGGGTTCACCGATTTCGATTACCCATCCAGCGACATTTCGCCCATGCAAAGGCACACGCACACGCATGCCAACCACAATATTTTTCGCCAGTGATTCTGGGATCAGATAATCGAAAGTTTTATCGACTCCCGTGACATCGGGAACGACCCGCGCAACCCGTATTGAGGGTGTCGCGTCTTGAATCAGAGTTTGACTGCTGCCTTGAATTCTTTAAGGCGCGACAAAGACTCCCATGTGAAATCAGGATGACTCCGACCGAAGTGACCGTAAGCCGCAGTCTTTTGATAAATCGGACGCTTCAAATCAAGGTCACGAACAATCGCCGCAGGACGAAGATCGAAAACCTCGCGAACTGCTGCCTCAATCAAAGCCTCGTCAACTTTATTTGTGCCGAAAGTTTCAACGAATATGCTCACTGGATGCGCCATGCCAATTGCGTATGCGACTTGAAGTTCACAACGCTGTGCTGCACCAGATGCAACAACATGCTTGGCAACCCAACGAGCTGCATAAGCAGCCGAACGATCAACTTTTGATGGATCTTTTCCGCTGAATGCGCCACCGCCGTGACGGCCCATGCCACCGTAAGTGTCAACGATAATTTTGCGACCAGTCAAACCTGTATCTGCATGTGGTCCACCTTTGACGAACTCGCCAGTTGGGTTTACATAAACCGCATAATCATCTTTCGCAAATTGCGCTGGGATAACCGGACGAATTACTTGCTCGATCAAATCTGGGCGAATAACAGTGTCACGATTGATGCCATCGGCATGTTGAGTTGAGATCAACACTGTTCGCAAGCGAACTGGCTTGCCATCTTCGTAATCAAAAGTAACTTGTGTTTTGCCATCTGGACGCAAATATGGAATCGCACCAGACTTGCGAACATCTGTTAACTTCTCTGCCATTCGATGTGCCAGCCAAATTGGCAGTGGCATTAAATCTTCTGTTTCTGTGCACGCATAACCAAACATCATTCCTTGGTCGCCTGCGCCTTGACTGTTCAAAACATCTTCACCGCTCTTGCCACCGCGAATCTCTTCGCTGATATTCACACCTTGCGAAATGTTTGGACTCTGCTCGTCAATGCTGACAATGACGCCACATGTGTTGCCGTCAAAACCGTAAAGTGCGTTGTCGTAACCAATGCCATTGATAACTTGGCGTGCGAGTTTCGGAATATCAACATAGGCACTTGTCGTGATCTCGCCGGCAATAACACACAAGCCAGTTGTCAATAGAGTTTCACAGGCAACACGACCTGCTGGGTCAGCACCAAGAATTGCGTCAAGTACCGCATCTGAAATCTGGTCTGCCATCTTGTCTGGGTGACCCTCGGTCACGCTCTCAGATGTAAACGAATACTTTTTCATATGATCTCCATCTCTGTTTTCAACAAGACGCTACTAAATATTGCGCCCAGACAATAGTTACTCGAGCCTATTTAGCGTCAGGCTCAGTTGCGGCTTCAAGCTCAGCGGCTAATTCTGCTTCGTGCGCTGCGACAGCGGCTTCGTTTTCTGCAACGATGTCTTCAATTGTTCGCTGAACTAATTGAATTTTGCCTGCTGAAATCTCTTCGAAACTTATTGACAAAGGCTTTCGCGCGGTTGAGCTGACCTGTGGTGGAACCATGTTGCCAAGTCCATCGCCGAGTTGGTTGAAATAAGAATTTATCTCGCGAGCGCGACGCGCTGCAAGCGTCACAAGTGAGAACTTAGAGCCAGTGTGATCCATCAACGACTCAATTGGTGGGTTCATCATCGTGTCATCTGTCGTCACTTATTTCCTCCTGGATCAGGCATCGGGTGCGCCTAGCGGCTCATAAGTATAGCCATAAATGAAGTTATGTTTGGCGCTTTTTTCGCTCAAAATCAATGATCCGACTCATCTCATTGACTGTTTCACCTAAGTCATCGTTGATCAGCACGTAGTCGGCAATCGCCTTACCAATTGGTTCTTCATCTTCGGCTTTACGCAATCGCTTTTCAACTTTTTGGGCAGGATCACCGCGTCCGTGTAGTCGAGATTTCTGCTCTTGGCGAGAAGGCGGCAAGATAAATAGCAATAACGCATTGGCGTTTATCTGTTTGACTTGCTGAGCACCGTCAACCTCAATTTCAAGGACTGTATCTTTGCCTTCAGGCGCGCTTGGCGTTGGCGTGCCATAGAGATTTCCCAAAAAATCCGTCCACTCTAGAAATCCACCATCAGCAATATGCTGCTCAAACTGTTCGCGAGTAACGAACTTGTACGCATCTGGAGCTTCGCCACTGCGTTGTTCGCGCGTTGTCCATGAACGGCTCAACCATAAATTTGCATCTCGCTTGACGAGCGCATCAACAATTGTGCTCTTGCCAACGCCTCCAGGACCAGACACGACAATTACGAGACCCCGCGAGTTGAACGCCATCAGATGAATGTCTCGAATTTTTCGAGCAGTGCTTGACGCTCATTGATTGTAAGGCTTTCAATTCTGCGCTTTTCGGTAATTTCAAGATCAGCCATCAGCCGTCGTGCTTTAACCTTGCCAACGTGCTGAAAAGCTTCGAGTGCTTTAACTAGATATAAACGTTTTATCGCTGCGCTGAAAGTTTCGACTGTGTCAAATGTGTCAAATGTGTCAAATGTGTCGACTGTGTCGACTGTGTCGACTGAATCTTCTTTCAACAGATCACTTAATTTCACACTGCCACTAGCGATATCTAGAAGAACTTGAGACATCTTACAGCGCAACGAATATGCGCTAGCGATCACCGATTTGCGATCTACTTCAACACTCTCAGACAGATATGAGGTTGCCATTGATTTATTCTACTTGCGCAATTTATCTGTTCAATTACTTCTTTAGCCCGTTTCGGTGAGCGGCTGAAGTGACTTGAGACCAATCAGTTATCTGATGCGAGACCGCCCAATCAATCAGCTGATTTTGAATCAAAAGTGCCGCTCGAGGGTTAGCAAAACTCGCGGTGCCAACCTGAACTGCATTGGCACCTGCCAACATCAACTCGGCAGCATCACGACCGGTCATCACTCCGCCAACCCCGATGATGCCGATTTCTGGCAGCGCTTGTCGTACATCAAAAATGCAACGCACGGCAATGGGATGTAGCGCCGACCCAGATAAGCCTCCGCGAATATTGCCAAGACTTGGCAACCCCGTATCTGTATTGATTGCCATTCCAATTGCTGTATTCACGAGCGTCACTGCTTGAGCGCCTGCCTGCTGAACTGCGCGGGCAATATCAACTAGTTCATGAGTATTCGGACTCAACTTTGCCCAAACAGGCAGACCCGAGTTAACACAACCTTCGATTATTTGTGCACTGAGTCGAGCGTCGTGAGCAAACACAACGTGATCTCCACCTAAGTTTGGACACGAAAGATTCACCTCGATTGCTGTAATTCTATTTTTGACTTCTCCAAGCATTTTTGCAGCGAGTAGATAATCATCAACGCTGTGTCCCCAAATACTGACGATGACTGTTGCACCAGACTCTTCTAAAGCAACAAGATCTTCAACAATAAAATGTTCGATGCCGTCTCCTTGTAGGCCGACTGCGTTAAGCATTCCATTTTTTGTTGGCGCTAATCTCGGTGCGCGATTACCTGCCCACGCAAATGGCGCAATTGATTTCGCAACAACACCACCAATTTCTCTAAGAGAAAAATACGCATCTAATTCTGCACCATAACCTGCGGTTCCTGATGCTGTGAGAATTGGATGAGCAAGTTTGACATCACCTACTTGGATCGAACAATTACTTATTGACTCAACATTCATCTAGCGTGAAACTCTTGTAACGACATCACCGTGAAAGGTCGATTACGCTGCTCAATCATTCCTTGAACTGCGGCAGTGGCAGCGCTCAATGTCGTGACCACGGAAACTCGACATGTGTTGGCTGCCTTACGAATTGCCTCGCCGTCATTTCGTGTGCCATAACCCCGTGGTGTGTTAATTACTAATGCGATCTCGCCAGATTCAATTAGTTTTACTGCATCGTCGCCAGTGTTACTACCCGGCTTTCTTTCTGAGAATTTGCCGACAACGCGTGAAACTTCGCAGCCATGACTCTTTAGAAAATCAGCCGTACCGACTGTGGCCACAATCTTGAGACCGAGAGATGTCAAACCTTTGACAACTTCGACTCCGCCAAGTTTGTCGCGGTCGTTTAGCGACACGAACACAAGCCCAGACTCGGGCAATGTTGTGCCAGCGGCGAACTGTGACTTGGCGAATGCGCGCGCAAAAGAATCGTCGATACCCATTACTTCACCTGTTGAACGCATCTCTGGCCCAAGCGCAGTATCAACATCTGCAAAGCGATTGAATGGCAACACTGCTTCTTTCACCGAGACATGTGAGCCAGACACGGGCTTTTGCAACAAACCTTCACTGCGAAGTTGCTCGAGTGTTGAGCCAAGCATGACACGACTCGCAATCTTGGCTAGTGGCACGCCCGTTGCTTTCGCCACAAAAGGCACGGTTCGACTTGCACGCGGATTGGCTTCTATTACGTAGACAGCTTTATCAGTAATTGCAAACTGAACATTGACCAGGCCGACAACCTTCAAAGCTTCGGATATTTTCTTGACCGTATTTTCGATTTCTAAAATCGTCGCATTTGACAAACTGACAGGCGGAATCGTGCACGCCGAGTCGCCAGAGTGCACACCCGCCTGCTCAACATGCTCCATCACTCCACCGATTAAAACTTCACCTGTTGAATCACGAATCGCGTCAACGTCAACTTCAGTTGCGTCTTCTAAAAATCTGTCAATCAGCACTGGTCTTTGCGCAGATAGTCCGCCTTCGCGACCCAACGACCCAGCCTGGCTCATTTCTTGCATCGCTTTGCGCAGGTGCGCCTCGTCATGAACAATCTGCATTGCCCGTCCACCTAATACATAACTTGGACGAACAAGAACCGGGTAACCAATTTTGGTAGCGATCTCTACGGCTTGTTCAACATCACGAGCGGTACCACCTGGAGGTTGCAAAATATTCAACGATTCGCAAAGCGCACTCCATTTCTCACGATCTTCGGCAATATCAATTGACTCGCTTGTTGTGCCGGCGATCAATTCTTTAGGCAACTGAGTTGCGAGTTTGAGTGGAGTCTGACCACCTAGTCCGACAATAATTCGCGGATTTGAACCAGATATCAGTTGTTCAGCTTCAATCACATTCATCACATCTTCATAAGTAAGAGGCTCGAAGTAAAGTTTGTCTGAAGTGTCGTAATCAGTCGAGACTGTCTCTGGGTTGCAGTTGAGCATGATCGTCTGAAAACCGGCATCGCGCAATGCAAAACTCGCATGCACACAGCAATAATCAAACTCAATGCCCTGGCCGATTCTGTTTGGACCACTTCCTAAAATAATTACGGATTGCTTTGTGCTGGACTGCAGTTCTGATTCATCTTCGTATGTCGAATAGTGGTACGGGGTCTGTGCAGCGAACTCGGCACTGCATGTGTCAACCGCTTTATAAGTTGGCCTGACACCGCGCTTTAGTCGGGTCGCTCGCACATCATGTTCAGTTCGTTTAAACAAATAGCTGAGCTGAGCATCTGAAAAACCGAGCCGCTTAACGCGTTTCCAATCTGAGACCGATAATTCTTCGAGACTTTGCGACTCAAGAAATTCACGCTCTTCAACTATCGACTGCATTTGATCCAAGAACCACGGATCAAATTTGCAAGATTTTGCGATCTTTTCAATTGAGATTTTTCGGCGCAAACATTCACCGATTTCAAAGATTCTTTCGGGTGTCGGTATAGCGATCTTGGCAAGCAACTGGGCATCACTCGAGTCGTTAAAGATCTCTTCACCGGGGTCACAATTAAGACCAAGTCGACCAATTTCTAGCGACCGCAATGCCTTCTGCAAACTCTCGGTAAATGTTCTGCCAATTGCCATTGCTTCACCGACACTCTGCATCTGAGTACCGAGAACTCCAGACGTGCCCGGAAACTTCTCAAATGCCCAACGAGGAATCTTGGTGACTACATAATCAATTGTTGGCTCAAAACTCGCAGGTGTCATTTTGGTGATGTCGTTTGATATTTCATCAAGCGTGTAGCCGACAGCAAGTTTTGCCGCAATCTTTGCAATTGGAAAGCCAGTGGCTTTAGACGCAAGTGCTGAACTTCTTGAAACTCTCGGGTTCATCTCGATTACAACTTGATCGCCATTAATTGGGTTCACAGCAAATTGCACATTTGAGCCACCGGTTTCAACACCAACACGGCGGATACAAGCAAAAGCAGCGTCACGCATTTTTTGATATTCAACATCTGAAAGGGTCATTGCCGGTGCGACTGTCATTGAGTCACCCGTGTGTACACCCATCGCATCTATATTTTCGATCGAGCAGATCACGACACAGTTATCATTTTTGTCGCGCATTACTTCAAGTTCATATTCTTTCCAGCCGACGATGGATGTCTCGATCAATATTTCAGAAATCGGACTAGCCGCGAGACCATTTGCGACGACAGCATGAAATTCTTCTAAAGTGTTGGCAATACCGGTGCCTCTTCCGCCCAAAATGTACGCAGGGCGAATAATCACCGGCAATTTGATTTCTTTGAGAATCTCATCTGCTTGCTCGGCTGTGTGCGCGATCCCGCTGCGGGGCACACTCAGACCGATCTCAATCATTGCCTCTTTGAATTTTCCTCTATCTTCTGCAGTATTGATTGCCAGAGCGTTAGCACCGATCAACTCGGGCGTACCAGGCACACCAACCTTGCCGCGTTCAAACAAAGTCATTGCAAGATTTAAGGCAGTCTGCCCACCAAGAGTTGGCAGCACGGCATCGGGTTTTTCTCTCTCGATTATTTGCTCTATAAAATCTGGTGTAAGAGGCTCGATATAAGTACGATCAGCAAAATCGGGATCAGTCATGATTGTTGCCGGGTTTGAGTTTGCGAGAATCACTCGGTAACCCTCTTGTCGCAACACACGACACGCTTGCGTGCCTGAATAATCAAACTCACATGCCTGACCGATGACAATTGGCCCCGAGCCGAGAACAAGAATCGACTTGATGTCTTCGCGCCGTGGCATTATTTACGATCCATCATTTCGACGAATTGCGAAAATAGATACCGACTATCGTGCGGGCCAGGGCCAGCTTCTGGGTGATACTGAACGCTGAAAGCATTGGCGCCGCGAACACGCAAACCCTCGTTGGTATTGTCATTTAAATTGATGTGAGTAACGTCAGCTTTTGTAGCCAGCGAATCTGCGTCGACACAAAAATTATGATTTTGACTTGTGATCTCAACTGACTTGGTCGCGATATTTCTTACTGGATGATTTGCCCCGTGATGACCGAAAGGCAACTTGTATGTTTTGCCGCCTAGTGCGAGTGCCAAAAGTTGATGACCAAGACAAATACCAAACAACGGAACACCAGTGCCAAGCAATTCTCGAATAGTCGCCGGAGCGCCATGTACCATCTCAGGATCACCAGGGCCATTTGACAAAAAGATACCGTTTGGCGATAACGCCATCACCTCTTCGGCAGTCGCAGTTGCTGGCACAACGTGCACTGTTGCGAACTCAGCCAGACAATTCAACATCGTTGTCTTAATACCAAAGTCATAAGCGACGACTGTGAATTTGCCACTTCCGTGAATGTAACTTTTAGTTGTCGTGACTTGAGCGACTAAGTTTTTTCCGGCGGTGCCCTTTTCACTTTTTGCAGCCTTTGTTAATTCTTCTTGGCTGGCGGTGCCGAATGCACCTGGCATCGAGCCAGAATCTCGCAACAATCGTGTCAAGCGTCTTGTATCAATACCGGCGATGCCTGTCATTTCATTTTTCTTAAGAAATGAATCTAACGAGTCATCACTGCGCCAGTTGCTGCGGCGCCGCGCGAGTTCTCGAACAATCACGCCCCGTGCGAAAACTTTTGATGCTTCGTTATCAAGATTCGTTGTGCCGTAGTTACCGATATGTGGCGTCGTAAAAGTGATGATCTGCCCCGCATATGACGGGTCAGTAATTATCTCTTGATAACCCGATAATCCAGTGTGAAAAACTACTTCGCCCTTCGAGATGACTGGCTCAGAGTTCTCAGACGAGCCCGCACCGATTGCTTCACCTTCAAAGACTGAACCGTCATTTAAAACGAGAAGTGCGGGCTTAATCTTCGTCTTTGAAATTTGCGTCATTTCTGTGCTTGCCCATCAATCACTGTTGGTGTTCCCCTAAAAATAGTGTGGCGAACTTTGCCACGAAGTGTCCGACCAACATAGGGCGAATTTATGCTTTTGCTCGCCAGTCTTTGCAAATCGACGCTCCATGATAATTCTGGGTCAAAAATACAGATATTTGCGGGCTCAGAAACCGCTATTGGCCGTCCGTGCGCATTATCAATTTTAGCGATTCGTGCCGGGTTCCAGCTCAATAACGCCACTACATCTTTTATCTCTAGGTCGCCGAACGCTAATACAACACCAAGCGCGGTTTCAAGACCGAGCATTCCGGGTGGCGCCATGTCGAGTGACATTTCTTTGTCGCGACGCGGATGAGGCGCGTGGTCAGTAGCAATGGCATCAATCGTGCCGTCTAGTAAACCAATTTTGAGCGCACGAATATCGTCATTTGAGCGAAGTGGTGGATTGACTTTATATACAGAGTCATACGACGCCAAAAGTTCTTGAGTTAGCGATAAGTGATGTGGGGTTACTTCGGCAGTAATCGGTAGGCCGTCACGCTTTGCAGCGCGAACTAGATCAACACTGCGAGCCGTTGACAGGTGCAAAAAATGCATCGTCGCCCCGGTGATTCTTACAAGTTCTATATCACGAAACACCATTAACTCTTCGGCGATTGCCGGCCAACCTGGCAGACCAAGATCAGTGCAACACTGACATTCACTCATCACCGCACCTTTAGTAAGTTCGGCAACTTCACAATGTTGTGCGAGCGTTACGCCGAGACCTCTGGCATATTCGAGAGCACGACGCATCAGCGATGCATCTTGTACTCCGAAACCATCATCAGTAAAGAAGTTCACACCTGCCTGTGCAAGTTCAGCCATCGGCGCCAGCGTTTCTCCTTGTCGACCGAGCGTGATACATCCACTCGGGATTACATCAACGAGACCAGCGCGCTTTCCTTGTTCGCGCACAAAATCAATTACTGCGACTGAATCTTGTGGAGGATCCGTATTCGGCATTGCAACCAGTGCCGTGTACCCGCCGAGTGCTCCGGCACGACTACCCGTCTCAATTGTCTCTGCTTCTTCTTTACCCGGCTCTCGTAAATGTGCATGCAAATCTACAAAACCGCTCGTGACGATGCACCCACTGGCATCAAGTTCGACATCACCTTTTAGGTTTGCGCCGACTTCAACTACTATTTCGTTCTCGATTCTTACATCGGCGCGTAGCTCACCGTCGTGATTAATTATCTTGCCACCCTTGATTACAACTGTTTTGCTCATGCTTGACCACCAAGATTTGCGCCACTACCCAACAAATCAAATAGCACCGCCATTCGAACAGAAACACCATTGGCTACTTGTCGATGAATTAAAGAATTTTTAACATCTGAAGGATCGATCTGCATTTCTACGCCACGATTCATTGGCCCCGGATGCATCACAATCGCCGAATCTCTAAGTCTTGCAACACGCTTCTGAGTGAGACCATATTGCTCAGAATATTCGCGCAGGGTTGGTACATGCCCTTGCGACATTCTTTCGCTTTGTAAACGCAACATATACAACACATCACTAGTTGGTATGACATCGTCAAGATGATGATTGACTTCAACTGGCCAATGTGAAACATCTGGCGGCAACAAAGTCGGTGGTGCAACAAGAGTAACTTTGGCACCCAACATTGAAAAAGCCTGAATATTGCTGCGGGCAACACGCGAATGTTTAATGTCACCGACGATAGTTATTTGCATTCCGTCAAATCTTGCGGTGTGAGTTGCCTCGCGAATTGTGTAGCAGTCGACTATCGCTTGAGTTGGATGTTGGTGAGCCCCATCTCCTGCATTAATGATCGACGCTTTCGTCCACTGTTCGATTTGCCATGGAATACCCACCGATTTGTGACGCACGACAAATGCATCAACACCCATATCAGTAATCGTGGCAACGGTGTCGCGCAACGATTCGCCTTTGTTAACGCTAGAAGTCGAGACATTAAACGTAAGAGTGTCAGCCGAAAGTCGTTTCGCGGCAGTCTCAAAACTCAGACGAGTTCGAGTTGAATCTTCAAAAAACAAACTTGCGACGGTTCGACCGCGCAGTGCCGGAACCTTCGGCACTGGCCTTTGGTTAATTTCTGTCATGTGATCTGTCAACTGCAGTATTTCTAACAATCCACTGTGGCCCAATTCGTCAATACTCCGAAGATGCTTCATTTACCACTCGCATTCATTGCTGTTATCCGCACCCCGTCACTAGTTGCCGATACATCATCATCTTTTTGTGTCGGCAGATTTTTGCCAACAAAATCTGGGCGTATCGGGAGTTCACGATGACCGCGGTCAATAAGAACTGCAAGTTGCACTGCACGTGGTCGACCAAAATTATTCAGCCCCTCCATTGCAGCGCGAACTGTTCGGCCAGTAAACAACACATCGTCTACGAGCACGACTGTCGCACCGGTTAAGTCAAACGGAATATCAGTAATCGCACCAAGCGAGACGGGTCGTATACCTATGTCATCGCGGTGCAGACTGACATCAAGCGCCCCAACAGGAACCGTCACAGAACTTTCAATTTCGTTTATCTGTTTGGTTATTGCTTCGGCGATCCAAGTACCTCCACGCTGCAAGCCGACTATTGCCAGACCTTCAATGCCGTGGTTGCGCTCGATGATTTCGTGAGCGATGCGAACAATTGCGCGACGAACATCGGTCGCACTCATCACTTCATGCGGTGAATTCAGGCTCGCGTAGGTACTCAAAAATATCCTTCCGTCCGAGCCTCACAGGACTCAATTTACGGTAATTAAAATCTAACTTAAACCGCCATAAATATAGCACGTGCGCTAACCCGATATTTTGCGTTGATACACAACCCACCACTCATTGGCGTACGAAATTGCGAATTGTGCCGATACCTCTCGCCAAGTTTGCTGCATACCGTCATCCATTGCTACAGGCAAGACCACGAACTCAATGTCATTGGTAAACGGCAAAATATCCCCTGTCGCAAATGCATCCATCCCATATAAGGCTCGCTTAAACGGAACTGGAAAAACATAGATTCGCTTGCGTCGAGCCAAATGTGCGGTCAAGGGGTGATACGCACTAACAACTGCATCATTTGGAATTTTACTTAGTGCCACGCGCGCCGCGATAACAGCAGGATTACTTGACCCGTTGTACGAAACTCGAGTGCGCGCACCAGGCAAAGGCGCCCAAAGATAGGCACAACTAAGCGTGCTGAACGCACAGATAATCACCACTATGCGGCGCAAATTTTTTCTTAGCCGACCAAGTGCGAACGCTGTGCCGATCACGAGAACAGGAACCACCACAAATGAGTAGTGATACTCAATGTGATATTGATACCAGAAATTACTGAAAATATTTGTGAAGATAACTAACACGGCGATCGCGGCAACCTCAGGAAACACAACGAATCCGAGCGCCACAGGTGCGACTAGTTGCAAAACATAATACGGTCGAGAATCGCTGACAAGGTACCTCAGCATCGCCATCGGATCAGTGAACAAAGTCTTAATAGAGCCTGATAAGCCACCAAACGGAATTCGCCATCCGTTTCTAAATGGCACGCCATTGATTCCACGCTGAATACCAAAAATCGCGACCACCGAATACCAAAATGAAGTCACCGCTGTAAATAATCCCATCTTTAGTTGCTTGCGCCAAGCAACCCAAATACCTAGTGGAATCAGAATCAGAGAGACATCTTCTTTAACGCTCATCGCTAACAACACAGCAACGATGTACATTCGCCATTTAGATTCAAATGCCGCATAAAGGGCCGTCGCAATAAATAGTCCCAAAAATGAATCTGGATGAAAATTTTCTAGGGCAATCCACACAGTGGCGGGATGTATAAGATACGCGGCGACGAACACGGTGGCCATCGCTTCACTACTTAATCGATTGCGGGTAAACAAAAATATGGGCACCGCACCAGCGACAATTGCGAGCGCTTGAATCACAAACAAAGTTGAAGTGCTACCGATGATCCAATAAACCGGCACAAGAAATAGAAGGATAAAGCTCGTATGGTCACCGAATAAATTACGACCCATCAGAGTCACAAACGGATTATGAAACCGAGACAACAACCAGATCCCTTGGTCATAAAGGCCGAAGTCGTAGGCAGAAGTTGCCAGGCTTCGATGCATTTCAACACTTAACGCTGCAAAATAGAAACCAGCGACAGAAATCATTGCTGCCGTCACGACCTCCCATACGGAAGCCGACTTAATTCGATCACTCAAATTATCTAGAAAACGTTTCGTATTAAACGCCCTTTGAACGAACCTGCTTTGCGATAGCCGATAATACACCGTTTACATATCTGCCAGATTCTTCTGTTGAAAAGCGTTTTGCAAGTTCTACAGCTTCATTGATAATTACCGCCACAGGAACCTCAGGTCGGTCGATTAGCTCGTAGATCGCCAGTCGAAGAACATTGCGATCAATTGCTGGCATGCGATGAATTGTCCAAGTGTGCGAGTATTCAGTGATCATCTCGTCTAATTGAGTTTGGCGTGACGCCACACCAGATGTGAGAGAAGAAACCAAATCATCAGCGGCAAGTACTTGAGCCGCAACGATGTCAGATACTGGCAAGCTTCGCGACTCTGCCTCGTATAGAAAATGTACGGCTCGCTCACGCGCCGTACTACGAATGTCCTCGCCCGGTTTCGAATTGCGGGTGGGCGCCATCAAACTCTCGTTATATATTCGCCTGATCGTGTGTCAACTTTGACTCGGTCACCAATATTTACAAATAAGGGCACCTGAATGACTTTGCCAGTCTGCAAAGTAGCCGACTTACGACCGCCAGAAACTCTGTCGCCCTGTAGACCAGGTTCGGTATTTGCAATCTCGAGTTCGACCGTTACTGCGATTTCAACACTGACGATTTCGCCGTCATGCGTAGCAATAATTGCGATGCCATTTTCAATCAAATAGTCGGCGACATCACCTAAGGCTGTGGGGCTGACATTCATTTGGTCAAAAGTCGCGGTATCCATAAATACGAAGTCGTCACCGTCTTTATACAAAAACTGCATGTCATTTTTATCAAGTATCGCTTGTTCAACGCGGATGCCAGCGTTGAATGTTTTTTCTAAAACGTTTCCAGATCGCAAGTTTCGAAGTTTGGTACGAACGAACGCGCCACCTTTACCAGGTTTGACGTGTTGAAAATCGATCACTGTGAAAAGATTGTTGTCAATCTGAAGAGTGATGCCGTTCTTTAAGTCGTTAGTCGAAATTGCAGGCACTTGCGATCCTTTTTAGTGTGGGTGAGTATTCGACAGCCGCTTTGCGTGACGACCACAAGGTCTTCAATTCGCACACCACCGAGCCCTTCACGATAGACGCCAGGTTCGACAGTTACTACCTCACCCACTTCAAGGGGTTCAGCAAAACCATTTCTTACCCAGGGCATTTCATGAATCTGCAGGCCGACACCGTGCCCCGTGCTGTGACTAAATTCTGAGCCAAAACCTGCGTCGGCTATGAAATCTCGACACTGGCGATCAACATCTTGAGCCAATACCCCAGCACGAACATGACTTAGACCAAGTAGTTGGGATGCGCTGACGACTTCGTGCATCTCACTGAGCACAGGGTCAACTTCACCTATCAAATATGTTCGTGTCATATCTGAGTGATAACCATCGACTAACCCACCAACGTCAATGACAACACTGTCACCTTCAATGATCTTTCGGCCAACTGGGCGATGATGAGGGCGCGCAGCATTTGGGCCACTGGCAACAATCGTGTCATAACTCGTGAATTCAGCCCCATGTTTGCGCATTCGATAATCAAGCTCATCACGAATATCTCGCTCTGTTAAACCCAACACAAGCATTGGCTCGACTTCGCTGAGCGCCGCATCAGTTGCACTAGCCGCCATCTCCATTCTTTGAATCTCCGGTTCAGATTTACGCCTGCGCAAATGTGGCACCACTGCAGAAACTTTGACCAATTCTGAATCTATTTGTGCAGACATAGTCTCGTGAGCGATCACAGTCATCTCTGCTGGATCAAAACCAACTCTTTTCAAATCTTTCGTTACATTCAACACACCTTCACGCAACGCTGCGGCACTTCGACCTTCAATGACAGAACATTGAGCATGCGAATTCTCTATTTGTTCACGAGATTGATCACCGTAACGACCGTCAACAATAAGCACCATGTCGTCGGCGCGTACAAACAATGTGCCGGCTGAACCTGTGAAACCAGTGAGCCAACGAATGTTATTTAGGTCTGTGACTAAGAGTGACGTGACGTTGTTATTTGTCGTCTGCTCAAGTCGTTGGCGAACAAGAGCATCACGACCCTCAACACTCAGAGCCAGCATTTTACTCGTCGTCACTGCGCTCATTTTTTATCGGCGAGCAAAGTCGCAACCGCATTGAGCGCCAGTGTGTAACCGTGTGCGCCGAATCCGGCAATCGAACCAGACGCAACTGGTGCGATCACGCTTTCGTGACGCCACGATTCGCGGGTTGCTGGATTCGAAAGATGTACTTCAATAATTGGTCCAGAGAAGGTTGCAAGCGCATCGCTGAGACTCCACGCAAAGTGCGTTAAAGCCCCTGGGTTGATGATGATCGCCGCGCAGCGTGACCTAGCGTTGTGAATTGCGGTTACTAGTTCGCCAGCGCTCTGAGCAACCAACGACTCAACTTCGAAACCCAGTTTGGCGGCAGTTTGCTCGGCACGGTTCATATGATCGTCGAGAGTTGCGGTGCCATAGATCTCTGGCTGGCGCTGTCCAAGCAAATTTAGATTTGGCCCACTGAGAATCAAAACAATCGGCAGAGATGTTTTAGCCATGGTTATTAGAGTAGTTCCATCGCGTCAAAGGCCTGATGTAGATATTTTTCTTCTATATCACTAACGATTTGGACACTATTTGCGCCGTCTAGTACGAAGGTCAAGCCATTAATTGCCTTCTTGTCATGGCGCATCAAATCAATCAATACGGCTCGATCAACTGTGCCCGGTATCGCCACCCCTAGACCATATGAGTCTCGAATTACTTTGTAGTGATAAACCAACCGAGCATCATCAATACGCCCCAAACTATGAGCGAGGTGTGCCGCAAAAATCATGCCAATTGCCACTGCCTCACCGTGCGCTAATTTGAAATCGCTTGACCGCTCTAATGCATGCGCAAGAGTATGACCATAATTGAGAACCGCTCGCCCACCTTGTTCTCGCTCGTCGGCGGCCACGATGTCGGCTTTGATCTCAACACATCGCGCGATTCTTGCAGATAACTCAAGCGCAAGCAGATCGTCACCAGTTAAGAAATGATATTTTGCTACTTCGCCGAGCCCACATCTTGTTTCGCGATCTGGCAAAGTCTTTAGTGCATCAATATCGCAAAGCACTGCACTGGGTTGCCAAAACGCTCCGACCAAATTTTTTCCTTGCGCAATGTTCACACCGGTCTTTCCACCAATCGCGGCATCAACCATGCCAACTAAAGTTGTTGGTAACTGAACTACCGGAGTGCCTCGATGCCAACTTGCGGCAGCAAAGCCGGCAATATCAGTGACCATTCCTCCACCTAGACCGATCACGACATCTGACCGTGTTAAACCATATTTCGCAAATTGTTCTGAAATAGCCTCAATCGTTTGCAATGATTTGAACTGCTCACCGTTGCCAATTAGCACCGTTGTATGAGGCAACGAGAGTTTTATTGAAAAAGGAATACTCTCTTGGGTTACGATCACCGCGCGTTTTGCTGTTCTCGGAATGAAATTATCGATCTCTTTTGAAACTCCGCTACCGACAACTACCGGGTAAGACCGGTCTGCAAGACCAACTGTGACTTTATGACTGGTCATCGAGAAGAACTGTTCTCTGATGAGTCAGAAACAGATGCGACATTTGTTTCTAACGAGCACAGACTTATGATTTCGTCGACTACCTCAACAATTGAGAGCGATTTTGTTACAAGATGATGCGTTGCCACTTGCTGATATAACGGCTCGCGATCAAGGCGCATCTTATTTAGCGACCCAACAGGATCACCATCTAAGAGTGGTCGATGCTTGCCACGGCCAGTCCGCGAAATCAAAATTGGCGTGGGAGCATCCAGCCAGACGATACACCGAGCGTTTTTCTGCAATAAATCACGATTTGATTGAGAAATAATTGCCCCTCCAGCAACCGCTAGAACAATAGTTGAATTTTCAGCACACAAATCGACAAGTGCTTGCGACTCAAGTTTGCGAAAAATATCCTCACCTTGAATTTCAAAAATCTCGCGTACTGATGTCTTGGCTGTTTTTTCAACAGCTTCGTCACTGTCTCTAAAAATCAAATTCAAACGATCGGCTAATGCACGACCGACTGTAGTTTTGCCCGAGCCCATCAATCCGATCAGAACAATCATCTTTGATGCGTTATTAGAAGTCATGGCTTCAGCCGAGATCAGCGAAGGCTCTGCGCGAAGTTTTGCACATTCCGCTTAAACTCAGCAACGCTGTCGCCACCGAACTTTCTTTGGGATTCTTGAGCCAGAACAAGTGCAACCATCGTTTCGGCAACCACACCCATTGCCGGCACAGCGGTGACATCAGTGCGCTCTTTAAAACTCACCGTTTCTTGTTTGGTCACCATGTCTACTGTCTTCAAAGTTGGGCGATTCAAAGTCGAGAGTGGCTTCATTGCCGCGCGAACGACGAGCATCTCGCCTGTTGTCATTCCGCCTTCTGTTCCACCCGCGAGTGAAGTTTCGCGTTTATACGAATTATCTTTTGAATCCCATGTGATCGCATCATGCGCGAGACTTCCGCGCCGCGATGCTGTTTCAAAAGCATCGCCAATCTCTACGCCTTTTACCGCCTGAATGCTCATGATTGCTTGCGCTAGTAGTCCATCAATCTTTCGATCCCAATGCACATAACTACCTAGACCAACTGGCAAACCATAGGCCAAAACTTCAACTATCCCTCCAAGACTGTCACCATCTTTTGCTGCTGCTTCAATTTCGGCAATCATTTTTGCTTCAGCCGTTGAATCAAAACAGCGCACTGATGACTCGTCAATTTTAAGTAAATCGTGTGGCTGTGGCCGCGCCGCGTTTTCATTGCGAGCGCTACCAAGTTGCAAGACATGCGACATAACAGAAACACCGACTTGTGCAAGAAAAACTTTAGCCAGTGCGCCGGCTGCAACTCTGGCGGCAGTTTCTCGCGCACTTGCTCGCTCAAGTACATCGCGAGCATCATCAAAACCGTATTTCTGCATACCAGTTAGATCGGCATGACCAGGACGAGGCTGAGTCAGGGGCTTTTTTGTTTTTCCTGGCGCGGGTGACATTTCTTCATGCCACACATCACTACGAAACCACTCACTATTTTTAATTTCGATTGCGACTGGAGATCCAAGTGTTCGACCATGACGGATACCGCTCAGCAAAACGATTTCGTCTTCTTCGAATTTTTGGCGCGGTCCCCGACCGTATCCAAGACGTCTGCGAGCCAACTCATCGCTAATGTCTTTTGCGGTTACAACCATGCCAGCGGGCAGACCTTCAACGATGACGACAAGAGCCTGGCCATGGCTTTCGCCCGCGGTTAAGTAACGAAGCATAAATAACAGGCTACCGCTGGCACTTCATGAGAACCAGATTTTAAAAAGATATGAAATTTCAGGTGCGTGCCAAATGCGCCAGCGCACATTCGCGCATCAACGCAGTGTCTCCCATCTGGCCGATCCAATGTTGCTGTTGAAGTGCTGCCTGATGCACCAACATTGATAATCCATCTACGACTATTGCTCCGGCATTTTGTGATGCAAGTAGCAGACCGGTGATTAACGGTTTGTACACGGCATCAAGCACCACATGGGACGACTTGATCAGTGAAATATCAATCGACGAAACTAGCGAACCTTGCTCTACCCCAAACCCAACAGGGGTTGTGTTGACAATAATTCGAGCATCAGAAATCGTATTTGCAATCTCATCAGAAGCGACGACTCGAGCCGTACCAGCGACTCGATTCACTAAATCTTGCGCGCGTTGCAGTGTGCGATTGATTACCGCCACGTCGCTCGCACCACGTTGCACCATTGCGTATGCGACCGCACTCGCTGTGCCGCCAGCACCAAGCACGACAACACGTTCACCTCGGATAGACGACTTCATCGCCTCTTCAAGAGCATTGCAACAACCTTCGCCATCAGTATTCGTTGCCCATAGTGAGTTGTCCGATCTGAGAACAATTGTGTTCGCCGAATTCGTGACTCGAACAACTTGATCGACTTCGCCGCATTGATTCACAATTTCAGCAACAGCGTTTTTGTGAGGCATCGTCACCGAGAGACCCCCGATGCCAAGCGCAGTCATTGAAGTAAGAGCATCTTCAACTCGTGCTGACTGAACATTGAAAGCAACATAAAGCCAATCGACATTTAGTGACTCAAATATTGCATTGTGTATCACCGGAGACAAACTTTGGGCGACTGGCGATCCGATCACGGCCGCGAGTCGTGTCGCACTGGTTATCTGTCTAGTTAAGTTCAGAATTAGGTCTCGTTATTTTAGGATCACGGCAAAAAACCACCGGCTCTCGAATTTTCTACGTTAATTGCATGGTCTTGTTCTGTAGCAGCAAAAGTGTGTCCGCCGTTCGCGTCACTTAAGACGTAAAACAGGTAAGCACAGTTTTGAGACTTCTTGATTCCGGTACACATTTTGTCACTGAACTCCGGATTCGGAGCAGGATTTAACGCCGCCCTTATTGCGGCACGACCTGGGCTAGCAATTGGAGTCGGAGGTAGCCCTTTATAAAGGTACGAGTTATAAGGCGAATCAATTGCCTTCAATTCGGTGAACGAAGCATTTTCTGGAGAGTTGTAATACAGAGTCGCGTCGATTTGTAACGGCATTCTGCGTTCTAGGCGATTATAAATTACTCGCGATATTTTGCCACGATCGATTTCGAGTTTCGCTTCTCGTTCAATGATCGAAGCGATGATCATCACTTGGTATGGCGATTTTCCGACTTTGGACTGTGCGTCTGAAATTCCTTCTTGATTACCGACCCGCTCCATTAATCTCAACATTCTGTCAACCACACTCGCTGCAGATTCATCGCCCGATATTTGATAAGTATCCGGAAACAAGAGTCCTTCAAATCGGTACGGGACAAGCTCAAGTGAAGCCAAATCTTTAGGAAAATATTCAGATGTCAATAGTTCATTAGTCATCGCATCATAAAAACTTTGTGCTGAAATTCGAGTTGTCTTATCTTCAATTCTTTGAGCGATTTGTTTAATCGTAAAACCTTCAGGAAACGTCACTTTTGTGAAGGTAATCGAAGGACTCTTATTCAATTTCTTCATAATGTTTCCGATGTGCTCATGTTTAACAAGCGCAAAATAACCTGGCTGAAGATCAACCCCACCTTTGCGATCTACGTACCAACGAAACACACTCGCGTTGACGATGAATCCCTCTTGCTCAAGACGCTTGCTAACAGAAATTAATGAATCACCTGGATTCACGGTGAAGTTTGTCGCTACAGGTTTTCCACTAGTTACTGAATCTGGTGGATTCACCTGTCGCAAGTACCACATGCCTGTTACCCCAATTGATAACAAAACCGTCATTACGACGGCTAACGCGATCAATACAGTGCGCGAATCTGGCTGCCGATCTTGTGGTTGTGTTTCAAATTCACTAGCTAGCCATGCATCGGGACCATCCCAAGTGTCTTCAGTCCACTTTTCGTTATTGCCATCATCACGACCATCGTTTTTGCGATTCATGACTTAAGGCGGTCCACATGATCAAGCCAACCTTGCAACATCACGGCGGCGGCAATTTTGTCAACCACTTTTCGGCGAGCCTGCGCGTTCATATTTGCCTCAATCATTGATTCATTTGCAGTCTTTGTTGTCAAGCGTTCATCATGTGAATGCACTGGCACAGTCAGGGATCGTGTCATTTCTTTTATTTCATCCAGAGCCAATCGTGCAGCCGGACCTACTGCCCCGGCCAATGTAAGCGGCATACCTACGACCACGCATTCGGCTTCGTATTCATTGATGATCTCTTGAATCTTCTTATGATCTTGCGAATGATTCGAACCACGCGCAATCACTACCAACGGTGAGGCAATTGTCCCACTTGAATCGCTTACCGCAATACCAATGCGCTTGCTCCCAAGGTCGACACCGACGCTGCGCATCAGAAAATTAGACAATCTCGGCCGCTGCAAGCATCGAAAGTTGCAGCGCTTCGTCCAGCGCCTCAACAATCTTTCCGCCTGCAGTTGCAATATCGCCTTTGCCACCGCCACCGCCACCGACCTTTTTCGCCGCTTGGGCGATCAACTCACCTGCCGCAGTTTTTATCCCGGCGCCAGTCGCCGCAACCAATGCGACACCACCAGTCGGGGTGACGCCACCCAACACAACTGCCTTAATCACAGGGTTCAAACGCACCGCAATTGCAAGTTCTCTCAGATCAGCAGGTGCGAGTCCGTCGACGCGTTCAACTACGACACCATTTTTGTTTCTCACAATCATCTCGCCAGCACGAGCTCTTGCTGATGCAGAACGCAGCGACTTGATTTCTTCACCAAGTTCTTTAACTTCAGCAATCTTGCGAGCGAGCGTTTCAATCAACGCATCAGAGTTTGTACTCAACATTTCGCTGGCGACATTGACTTGATTAAGCAATGTAGAAACATACTCAACAGAATTCAGACCAGTCACGGCTTCGATCCGGCGCAAATTTGACCCAATAGAACTCTCTTGAACAATCTTTATCAGGCCGATATCTCCGGTTGCCGAAACGTGCGTGCCACCACATAGCTCAACCGAATCGCCCGCCTTTAAAACTCGAACGATTTCACCATACTTATCACCAAAAAAGGCAATGGCTCCTGCCGCCGTGGCTTCATCTTTTGAAGTTTCGTAAGCATCAACCTTGGCGTTCGCCAACACTTGAGCATTTGCGATTTGCTCAATTTGATCAACCTCTTGCATTGAAAGTTGTGCGTAATGGCTAAAGTCGAATCTCAATCGTTGCGGCGAAACTAACGATCCTGCTTGCTTGACATGTTCGCCCAACACAGAGCGCAGCGCATGATGCAATAAGTGTGTCGCCGTATGATTTTTGCGCGTCGCATTGCGAGCGACCGCATCAATAGTCGCCGTGACAGACTCGCCGATCTTAATTTCACCGCGAACTATTTTGCCGAGATGTTTTCGCAACCCTGGCAACGCAAAACCAGTATCGGTAATTTTGATTTCGCCAGTTGGTGTGCGTAGCGTTCCACAATCTCCGACTTGCCCACCACTCTCTGCATAAAACGGAGTGACATCTAGAAATATTTCGAGTTCAGATTCTCCGGCATTCAAAATCGCCAAAACTTTTGCGTCGCACGAATCTTGTGAGTAACCAACAAAATTTGTTTGACCATTTTTGTCTAGGATTTCGCGATATATCAATAGTTGATCGTCAACAGTTTGCGCGCCTTTGCGTGCCGACTTGGCGCGAGTTCGTTGCGCGTTCATCTCAATGTCAAAACCCGCGACATCAACTTCAACATTGCGCTCTGACGCAATCTCTTGGGTTAACTCAAGAGGAAACCCATAAGTGTCGTGCAACAAGAATGCGCTTGAGCCACTCAATGGCGAAGATTTTTTAGATATCTTTGCAATTTTGTCAATTGACTCAAACTCGGTCTCAAGAATTGTTAGCCCGTTTTTGAGTGTTTGCCTAAAACTTTCTTCTTCCTTGGTCAACACACCCAAAATGAAATCTTTATTCGTAATTAAAGTTGGGTGAGCCTCACCCATTACCTCAATAGCCGTCTCAACAAGTTTTGGCATTACTAATTTTTCGGTACCGAGCAAATACGCATGACGCACAGCACGACGAAATATTCGCCGAAGTACATAGCCTCGACCTTCATTAGATGGAAACACTCCGTCATTGACCAACATCGTCGACGATCGCGCATGCTCGGCCAGCACACGCAAAGAAAAACTCGCGCGATCTTGATAATCGCCAACTTTATATTTTTGGGATGTAACAGATTGTGCTTGCTCAATCAACGGAAACAACACGTCTGTCTCCCAGATTGAATCTTTGCCCTGTTTGAGTGCGAGAATTCTCTCAAGTCCTGCGCCAGTATCAATTGATGGTTTTGGCAATGGTGTGCGTGATCCATCAGCAGCCTGATTGAACTGCATAAATACGAGGTTCCAGAATTCTAGAAATCGATCACCCTTTGGATCGTTAAGTGGCCCACCATCAGGACCAAACGCCGGACCACGATCAATGTGAATCTCAGAACAAGGACCACACGGGCCAGTGTCGCCCATCTGCCAAAAATTATCTGTATCACCAAGCCGCTGAATCCGATTCATCGGCACTCCGACTTGATCATGCCAAATCTGCTCAGCCTCGTCGTCGCTTTCGTGCACGGTTATCCAAAGTTGGTCACCGTCAAAACCAAAAATCTCAGTTACTAACTCCCAACTCCACGGGATTGCATCAGATTTGAAATAGTCGCCAAAACTAAAGTTGCCGAGCATCTCAAAAAACACACAATGACGTTTGGTGCGACCAACATCGTCGAGGTCGTTATGTTTGCCGCCTGCCCGTGCGCATTTTTGAACACTCACAGCTCGTTTATACGGTGGTACTTCGTCACCCACAAAATATGGCTTGAAAGGCACCATGCCTGCAACCGTGAACAATACGGTTGGATCATGCGGTATCAGACTGGCCGAATCAACCTTGGTGTGGCCCCGCTCCGCAAAGAAGCCGGTAAATGCATTGCGTAGATCGTTAGCGCTATGAATTTCGGACGTCATACGCGACAAGTCTACTCTTCGCGTCTACTCACTAACTGTCAAGATTAGTTTCGTGAATCGTCAAAAATCTTTGCGAGTTCTTCATCATCGAGACTTTCGCCCGACGTAACTCCTTGCCACAAGCCCACGATATATTTTTTCAACGCAGCAACCATGTCAGTCATAGTGTCTGCAATGTTCTCAGACGAAAATGCTTCTGAGTCATCTTCAACTTTTTTCTTCATGTAGTTAATACCAAATACGGCAGCAGCTGCACCGAGACAAAACCAAAAAAGTCGCTTAGTCATTTTTATCCTTTTCGCTCGTTGTATCTAATTGTTGTTCAATTCGCTTAGCGATCTCGGTTTCTAATCCATGAGCGCTTGGCATGTAGTAACTAGTCTGCCTAGAGATTGAACCTTTTGCTTGATCTGGCAAATATTGCTGCCAAACCCAACCCCTTGGGTCGTCGTGCGGGTAAATGTATCCAATTCCATGCCCAAACTCTTTGGCTGCCTGATAGTGACCATCGCGAAGATGTGCAGGCACCTCACTAGAAACTCCCTTACGAACATCTTCACGCGCAGACCAAATTGCCAGTGCAACCCGATTACTTTTAGGAGCAGTCGCGAGATACACAACAGCCTGCGCCAAATTCAATTGGGCCTCTGGCAAGCCGACATGCTCGAGTGCAGTTGCCGCAGCCACCGCAACAACCAACGCATTTGGGTCAGCCATACCAACATCTTCGCTTGCCAAAATAACAAGACGACGTGCAATGAATTTTGCATCATCACCAGATTCAAGCATTCGCGCCAGCCAAAATAATCCTGCTTGCGGATCAGAACCACGAATACTTTTGATGAACGCCGACACAACGTCATAGTGGTCGTCGCGACCGTATCGCAAGGCACTGACACCAAGAGCTGCGTCAACATGACTTGTCGTGAGCGTCTCATTTTTTTCTGAAGCGAGTGCGCACGCAACTTCAAGCGCAGTCAGCGCTTGACGAGCATCGCCAACAGAACGATTCGCCAGAGCGTCAAGTGCATCGCTCTCTACTTGCACACCTTCTGCGAGTGCGCCACGATCTAGCAAAATTCTTACATCTTCAACCAGCAGAGGCTCGAGTCGAAATAAAGTGCTACGACTTCGAAGCGGAGAATTAATTTCAAAATACGGATTCTCAGTCGTTGCTCCAATCAATGTGATCACACCACTCTCAACAGACGGCAAAAGCGCATCTTGTTGCGAAGTTGAAAAACGGTGAATTTCATCGATGAACACGATCGTGCCTTTGCCGAATTGTCCGAGACGTTCGGCAGCTCGCTCTATTGATTCGCGAACATCTTTGACACCCGCGCTAACTGCAGAAAGTCTTTCGAAATATCTTTGTGTAGTGAGCGCAACTACTTCGGCGAGAGTTGTTTTTCCGGTGCCCGGTGGTCCCCAAAAAATCACCGATGAAAGCCGATCTGCTTCAATTAGAACTCGCAGTGGCGAACCTTTTGCTACCAGATGACGTTGACCAACAATCTCGTCAAGTGTTCGTGGACGCATTCGCGCCGCTAAAGGTGCTTGGGCCTTTAGACGTTCAGTCGCTGCGGCACTGAACAGATCGTCTTTCATTTTGCTGCTGGTGGCAACAATCTGATTCCTAAATCTTTAAGTTGTGCCGATTCAACAACTGTCGGGGCATTGGTCATCGGATCCGACCCAGATTGAGTTTTTGGAAACGCAATCACTTCGCGAATATTGTCTTCGCCAGCAAGAATTGCTGTGAGTCGATCAATACCAAAGGCAAATCCGCCGTGTGGCGGTGCACCATATTTAAACGGTTGCAAGAAAAATCCGAAGCGATGGTCAGCATCCTCATCCGAGATTCCTAAGTAGCGAAACACTCGGCGCTGCAACTCTGGCTCATGAATTCGAATTGAACCCGAACCGAGCTCCCATCCGTTGAGCACGAGGTCGTACGCCAACGCCCTAACCGACAACGGGTCGGTCTCGAGACGATCAATGTCATCTGGGTGAGGATGACAAAACGGGTGATGACCCGGCTGTGGAAGTTTCGTCGTCGGGTTGATGCCTACGAACATCGGAAAATCGACAACCCAAACATATCGATATGGCCCCTGATGCACAGGCGGACGACCGAGATCGTTGCGCAACTGCCCAAGCACCGAACAAGTTGTTGCCCACGTATCAGCAACAATCAAAACGAGATCGCCAGCCACCGCACCAGTTTGTTCAACCAATGCAGATTGCTCAGCGGGCGAAAGAAATTTAGCAACCGGTGATTCAAGTGCACCAGCCTCACCGACTTTCAACCACACCAGACCTTTGGCGCCAAGTTTTTTGGCTCGCTCAGTTAGCGCATCTAATTTATTACGACCGCTGGCTGCTTGTTGCGGATAATCAGCATGCGAAACGCAGATCGCCTTAATTGATTCTGCCGAAGCGAACGCTTTGAATTCGGTTGCAGTAAACACACTCGTGAGTTCAACCAAAGTCATCCCAAAACGCAAGTCTGGCTTATCGATGCCATAAATGTTCATTGCTTGATGCCAAGTCATGCGTTCAATTGGCGGTGGTTCAGAGCCTGTGGCTGCGAGTGCTGCCGCGATAACAGCAGTCGAAATCATTGCGATTACATCATCTTTATCAACAAAACTCATTTCGGCATCTAGTTGCATAAATTCGTATTGTCTGTCGGCACGCAAGTCTTCGTCGCGCAAACATTTTGCGATTTGATAGTAACGATCCATACCCGCAACCATCAACAATTGCTTCCAGAGCTGTGGTGATTGTGGCAACGCATAAAAAGAACCAGGTTCGTTTCGCGACGGAACCAAAAACTCGCGCGCACCTTCTGGGGTGCTCGGCATCAACAACGGTGTCTCAATTTCAGTAAAACCTTGTGACTCCATTGACTTTCGTATCGCAGAGTTTATTGCGGCGCGTAGTCGCAAATTCTTCTGCATTCGTTCACGACGAATATCTAGATAGCGAAACTTGAGACGGACATTTTCATCGACGTCGTCACCACGCTGATCAATTGGAAACGGAGGTGGTTCAGCATTATTGAGTACTTCAATTTTGCACTCAGCCAACTCGACTTCGCCAGTCGGAATATTTGCGTTCACCGTGCCACCTGGACGCGCTTGTACTTTGCCGGTCACTCGAATTACCCATTCTGATCGCACATCGACTGTATTGTCGACAACACATTGCACTATTCCGCTGAAATCTCGCAAGTCAAGAAATGCAAGGTGTTCGCCGTGTTCACGACGACGACCCACCCATCCACATAAAGTAACAACCTGACCAATATTTTCGGCACGCATGTCTCCGCAAAGATGGGTTCGCAATGCTGTGCTGTTCTTAATGTTCATATTTGATTCTCATTTTCGACTTTCGTTTTTGAAAACAGTACTTAATACTAAAAATTGATTATTAAATATTAGTTTTTATCGTGTACTTTGCTATTTCGTTTAAAATATCTTGACGAGGCACAACATATTGTTCACCAGACCCCATAGGTCGCAACATGACTGATTCGTTTTCAACTTCGTTTGAACCGATTATCAAAGCAATGCGCGCCCCGCTGCGGTCAGCAGCTTTCATCTGGGCTTTAATACTTCGCAAATCATACGCCCGATCAGCGCTAAAACCGTGAGTACGAATTTGATGACAGAGTTCGTGAGCATGAGTACCATCAACAGTGTCAACGACAAAAACATCGACCTCTTTAAGTGGCGCGGCGAAAACACTTTCGGCGTCACACGCCAGCAGTGTGCGGTCAAGACCAAGAGCGAAACCAATGCCAGCAGTCGGCGGCCCTCCTAAAGCTTCAACCAATCCGTCGTACCTGCCACCACCACCAATTGCGGTATGGGCGGCTTCAAGCGCGGTCGAAACAAACTCAAAAGTCGTTCGCCGATAGTAATCTAAACCTCGAACTAGACGATCATTAATTTTGTAAGAAATTTTTAGAGCATCGAGAGCGCTCAATACCGCTTCAAAGTGCTCACGCGACTCATTGCTAATAGTTTCACGTATCGCTGGAGCGCCAATGATTATTTCTTGATCTGGTTCGCGTTTTGAATCCAAAACTCGCAATGGGTTACGCAACAATGTTGCCTTACTCTCGGCAGTTAATTTTGATTCGTGTTTTGCAAAATACTCCGAAAGTTTTTTCGCATATTTATCGCGATCTCCAGAATCGCCAAGTGAGTTAATCGAAAGTTCAATTTTTCGCAACCCAAGCGCTGAATAAAACTTTGCAGCGAGAGCTATGACTTCAGCGTCAAGAAAAGCGTCATCAACCCCGAGTGCCTCGATACCTACTTGATCAAACTGTCGGTATCGACCCTGTTGTGGTTTCTCGTATCGAAAGTTCGGCCCGCTATACCAAACCTTCCATGGCGTAGTTGGTCGATGTTCAACAAACGCTCGACAGACGCTTGCAGTCTGCTCTGGACGTAGCGCAATATGCCTTCCACCTTTGTCATGAAAGTCATACATTTCTTTAGTGACTACATCAGTGGCCTCTCCGAGACGCAAAAACACATCCAAATCTTCAAACATTGGCGGAATAATGTAGTCATAACCGGCCGCTTCAACGGTTGATTCGAATACTCCTTGAAATGCGCGCCAACGAGCAGAGTCAGGCGACAAAATATCGCGCGTTCCTGGCGAAGTCTTAAAATCAGCCACGCGAGAAGGCTAGACGCTTTGCCGTTAAAAGTGCTTCATGCATAGCGTATTTCAATGTATTTCAACTCTCAATACGACTTGGTTACGACTTGGTTACGACTAATTCTCTAGATGACAGTCTCGTCGGCTATCTCTTGGTCTTGTGGACTGCCGGGCATCACTCGATTCGCATCGAAGACACCGTCAATCCGCTTTATCATTCTTAAAACTGACTGTAAATGACTTGGGTCGGCAAACTCAAATTCGAAGCGCATCCTGGCAACACGATCATTGCCAGTATGCGTGGTGCAAGCGACAATATTTACGTGCTCATCAGAAAGCGCGTTTGCAACATCACGTAATAGACGAGATCGATCTAAAGCAACAATCTCAACAGCAGCAATGAACACTGCGCCAGAACTTTCAGATGACCACTCGACTTCAACTAGACGTGCAGAGTCTTGCGTAAAAAGCGATGCTGCATTGGCACAATCTGCCCGATGCACCGTGACACCGCGACCTTTGGTAACAAAACCCATAATCTCATCACCCGGTACTGGCGTGCAACACCGCGACAATCTAACCATCACATCTGGCATACCTTCGATGTGTACGCCATTTCGCTGAGGAGTAGCCGCAAAATTTGAACTTACTGCCGACATTGACAATTGATCTGGCTGAACTCCGTCACGCATTCTCTTTGACATCCGCTCGACAATCTCTACTGCATCAATTCTTTGATCTCCAATTGCCGCAAAGAAGGCATTGTCATCTTCAAAATTGAGTAGCACTACTTCATCGATGAGTACTTGCGATTCAAGAACTTTCTTCGCCGGAAGTCCCTTTTGTCTCAGCCGCTCGATCAACTCATCTTTGCCATTCTCAACCAAATCCTCGAGACGTTCACGCGATAGCCACTGTTTGATCTTGCTCCGCGCCTTGGGAGAGACAACGAACTCAAGCCAATCTTGCGACGGCTCATTAATTTCACCCTGAGAAACCAGAACTTCGCAAGTGTCGCCAGATGTGAGTTTGTAATCAAGCGACACCAGACGACCGTTAACTCTTGCACCCATACAACTGTGACCGACTTCAGTATGTACTGCGTAGGCAAAATCAACCGGCGTCGAAAACACAGGAAGCGTTATCACTCGACCTTTTGGCGTAAACACAAAAAGTTCATCTTGTTCGAGATCTGTCTTTAGATTCTCTAAGAACTGACTCGGGTCGGATACTTCGCCTTGCCAGTCAATAATTCGATTCAGCCAATCAATATCGCCTTGCGCATTTGAGTCTTTGTAGGCCCAATGTGACGCAACTCCCCATTCGGCTTGTCGATGCATTTCGCGAGTTCGAATTTGTACTTCGATTGGCTTTCCTCCAGGCCCAACAACCGTTGTGTGCAATGACTGATAGAAATTGAATTTTGGCATTGCAATGTAGTCTTTGAAGCGCCCAACGATTGGCTTCCAGTGGCCGTGGATCGCACCAAGCACCGCGTAACAATCTTTTTCTGAGTCAACAACAACTCGAATCGCCATCAAGTCATGAATCTCGTCAAATTCTCTACCTTTTTGCACCATCTTTTCGTAGATGCTCCACAGATGTTTGCCACGTGCAGTTAGGTCTGCATCAATTTTGACTTCAGCCAGCCATTGCTGCACCTGTCCGATTATTTTGGCAAGATATCCATTGCGTTCAGGTGCTCGCGTGGCAACGAGTTGGTCAAGCTCGGCATAACGCTTTGGGTAGAGCGCAGCGAAAGCGAGATCTTCAAGTTGTTGTTTAATCTCTTGCATCCCGAGTCGATGTGCGAGCGGAGCATAAATATCTAGAGTCTCTTGGGCGATGCGTTGTTGTTTCTCATACGGGACTGCTGCAATTGTGCGCATGTTGTGAAGTCGATCGGCAAGCTTGATCATCAACACACGCAAATCGCGTGCCATCGCCACAAGCATCTTGCGCATCGTGGCTGCCTGCTGTGCTTCTTTTGAATCAAAATGCAAACGCTCAAGTTTTGTGACACCGTCAACGATCGTTGCGACTTCTACTCCAAAATTTGTTTCAACATCGGCAAGCGTGATCTCGGTATCTTCAACAGCATCATGCAACAAGGCCGCAACTATTGAAGTCTCATCCAACCCAATATCGGCAACGATACGAGCAACAGCAATTGGGTGATTGATATACAACTCTCCGCTCGATCTATTCTGCGAAGCATGAGCCGACCGAGCCATCTCATACGCAGAATTAATCTGCGAAACCGAACCCTTTGGATGTCGCGCTTTATACGCCGTCAACAGGGGTGAGAGTTCTTCGGCAATCGTTGTATTTTGGCGCCGCCACGGCAGCACTCTTGATGCTGTACCCATAACTTAAGCGTAGTAGCGACGCAAAAGCTAGACGCTTAACTTAACGTCGTTTCTTGCGAGGTCGAGGCGGATGAGTTAGAAGGCTCGTTGCACGTTGCTCGGCTTGTGCGATCAATTCTTCGTTAGTGACTAGAGAAGTCTCAGTAGTTGCAGAACTCGAAGATTTAGAAGACTTGGTGACCGCCAAGCGCTTGATGTCGCCATGACCCATCAATTCTGACATTGCCGCGCCAACAGCGATCTGTCCTTTTAACGGCTTGTACTTCGGCTCGTTTTGCTTTAATACGTCAAGCAGAGGCACAGCCACAAAAATTGACGAATAGGTTCCGGCGATCATGCCAACTAGCAATGCAACTGCAAAATCTTCGAGACTTTTTGCTCCCATTATGAACGAACCCACAACCAAAAGAGAAACAACAGGGAGCGCTGAAGCTAAGGTCGTATTTAGCGATCGTGCAAGAACTTCGTTAGTTGAGATGTTGGCAATATTCGAAAACGATTGACGAGAGGCTGCGAATTTTTTAGCGTTCTCAAGTACTCGGTCGAACACAACAACAGTGTCATAAAGTGAAAAGCCAAGAATTGTTAGAAATGCAACAACCGTTGCCGGAGTAACTTCAAACCCAAGCAAAGAGTAAACGCCAACACTGATGATTACGTCATGAGCCATAGCGATAATTGCTGTAAGTGCCATCTTCCATTCAAGACGCCACGAAATGTATAAGGAAACAATTACAAAAAACACGATCAATGCACGAAGTGCTTTCTCGGTAATACTTCGACCCCAAGAAGAACTCACCGACGCAACGCTCACGTCTTCAACAGGCACATTGGCTAACTGAGCATATGATTTTTGCACAGCGAGACGCGTCTGTTCTGTTTGATCGCCAACTTGCACTCTCATTATTTGTAGTTCGGTACCCGTCAAAAATTGAATTTTCGCATTCGTTGATTCGACATTGTTGGCATCTAACACTGCGCGTGCATTTTTATCAGCGAGTTCGCCTCTTTGGCCATCAAATGGTACTTCCCATGCCACACCACCACGAAAGTCAATACCGAGCTCAAGACCTTGAATCAGCAGAGATCCTGCACCAGCTACAACAATTAGCAGCGAAATCGCAAACCCAATAGTTCTGCGCCCAATAAAGTCGAACGTTGTCTCTCCACGATAGAGACGACCTAGACCTGCGAATCTATTTTTCATTGTTACACCTCTGGCTTTACAGTTTGGATGCCAAGAATTTTCTTGCCTTGAACCCGCTTAGAACGTGCGAATAACAGCACCGCACTTCGAGTAAAGAAATAAGTTATGACGAGGTCTGTCAGCGCAGAAATACCAAGAAAGAACGCGAAACCACGCACTGACCCCACGGTCAAAAACCACAAAACCGCAGCGCAGAGAAACGAAACCGTGTCGGCTGCAACAATTGTTCGCCATGCTGATTCAAAACTTCGAATAACAGAATTCTTTAGAGTTTTACCAACGCGAATTTCGTCTTTAATTCGCTCAAAGAAAACAATGTAAGAGTCAACGGCAATTCCAATTGACACGATAATTCCGGCGATTCCTGAGAGCGATAATGCAAGACCATTTGTTCGAGACAGTACCGAAATCAAACTCCATAAAAGTGCGATAGAAATCGTCATACCCGCAACTACGAATAGTGCCATTAGTCGGTAATACGCAATCAGCAAAATCAGCACAAGTAAGGTTCCGACAATTCCAGAAATAATTGCCGCACGAAGTGAGTCTGTTCCCAGTGTTGCCGAAACCGTCTGAGCCTGTGAAACAACGAAGCGCACTGGTACGGCACCAAATTCAAGTATTTTTGCAAGGTCACGAGCTTCGTCGGCGGTAAATGAACCGCTGATTTGCACACTGCCACCCGTGAACTCTGGTTCGTTAACGGTAGGTGCCGAGATGACCGTTCCGTCTAGAACCATTGCTAACTGCCCAGTCGGACAAAGCTCAGTTCTATTGAAGCAATCAGCTGCCATTTTGTTCCATTGAACATCTCCATCGGCACCATCTCGCAAACTCACGACAACTGTCCACTCGCCTGTCTGCACATCTGCACGCGCATCATTTTTGAATACTTTTCCTGAAGCGCCTGCAGGTCCGACCACATAGGCAATGCCTTGCTTATCGAGCAATAAAACTGTTTGAGACGGATCGTTTGGATCTTCACCGAGTTCAACTTTCGGCTCAGCCGCATCATCTGCTGGTGCAACAGTTGCTGAATCTAAAACTGGAACCGTCGTTGACGCACTAACGGGAACAGTAGTACTAGTTGCCGCAGAAGTATTGATATGTCGCGAACTACCTGGGCCACCAGCAACTGGAACGGTGTCGGTAACTGCCGGTTGTTTGGTGTCTTGTGTCGAGTCTTGTGTTGTATCACCGGCAATTGTCGTTGAAGGATTTTCGTTAAGCATCCCAGTTTGCAATACCGGGCGTAACAAAAGTTCTCCAGTTCTACCAATAATGTCTAGAGCTTGTTGTTGATCTTTAACACCTGGCAAGTTGACGATCACAGTGCCCCCCTGCAAAATGATCTCAGGTTCAGCCACACCGATTGAGTCAACACGTGCACGAATAATTTCTACTGCTACGTCAAGATTGGCTTTATCAAATGCGCCTTCTGGCTGCAAAGTCACCGATGCTCCACCCTGAAGGTCAAGCCCAAGCGCCGGCTTATTACCAGCAATCAGATTCGCAGTAAACGAACTGGCGACTATAACTACAAGTAAGACCAGCGAAATTATGTGACGACGTTTATTCATTTGTGTGTTTTATCTTTTCAATTTGCAAATAACTGATCGAAGTTACTTATCAGACTTCTTGTCGGTTTTCTTGTCGGTTTTCTTGTCGGTTTTCTTGTCGGCTGTGTCTTCTTCGGTAGATACAGAAACCTTGCGAGCGATAGAGCCTTTAGTTACTCGAACTTCAACTTTTTCAGCGATTTCAATCCACAAAAGATCATCTTCGACCGCCGAAACGAAGCCATAAATACCTGAGTTCATTATCACTTCATCACCTTCGCCAATGCTTGACTGCAAAGAGGCAGTCTGTTTTTGACGCTTGCGCTGCGGGCGAAGTAGCAAGAAGTACATGGCTGCGAATATCAATACCAATGGCAACATACTTAAAATTGGGTTACTTTTTGTGGCCGTTTCGGTCGCTGCTACGAGCACTGAAAGATTCGAAACGACTGCTGGTGCGAGAGTAATAGACATAGCGACCGAGTCTAGTGGCTTATGGCTTGTCGTTTACAGGGCTAGCCCAAGTGGCTAAAAGCGTCTTACGAAAGTCGGCAAAATTGCCTTGCTCTATGGACGTTCGCATTTGTGACATCAAGTTAAGTGTGAAAGCAACATTGTGTAGAGAAACAAGTCGAGCAGCGGTCGGCTCATTAACTTGAAATAAATGACGAATATAACCACGAGTGTGTCTTGCACAAACCGAACACGAACACGCCGAATCAATCGGGTCTTGACTAGTTATGAACTCTGAACGAGTGATATTTAATTTGCCGGTAGATGTCAACGCAGTACCGTGTCGACCAATTCTTGTTTGCATTACGCAATCAAATTGATCAACCCCGAGATTGACCGCCTCTACTAACGAAGCCGGGTCGCCTACTCCCATCAAATATCTTGGTCGATTTTTTGGAAGATGCTCAATTGCAGCTGCTAGCGCCACCAACATTTCTTCGCGGGTCTCACCAACTGACAATCCACCGATCCCATAGCCATCGAAATTGAGATCAGTGGTTATTTTTGCACTCTCGCGGCGCAGCACTGGGTCAACTCCGCCTTGGACTATGCCAAACAAACTTTGATCTGCTCGCGTGTGACTATCGCGTGCTTGCTTGGCCCACTGCGATGTTCGCTTGAGAGCGAGACGAATAACCTCATCTGATGACGGCAGTGGCGCGCAAACATCTAGCACCATCTGAATGTCGGCGCCGAGCAACTCTTGAGTTTTTACTGCCGACTGCGGAGTGAACCGATGCATCGAGCCGTCGTAGGTTGAACGAAAAGAGACACCCTGATCATCGACATCTGGGTTGAGCGAAAATACTTGAAACCCGCCTGAGTCTGTGAGGGTTAAGCCTTTCCATCCAGCGAACTTACCAAGCCCACCGAGGTCAGAAACAACTTGTGCGCCTGGTCGCAACATCAAGTGATATGTATTGCCAAGCACAATTCGTGCTCCGAGTTCTTCATAATCTTGGGCACTCAAATGTCGAATTGCACCGCGCGTTCCAACGGGCATGAAACATGGAGTCTCATAATCGCCGCGATGAGTTGTAGCCACACCAGTGCGAGCATCACCCTGACGGGCAGTTTCTTTAAATTCAACAGCGAACATTGCGCCTCACGGTATCTAGCTGTCTAGTAGATGCAGTCAGTAAATGCAGTTAGTAAACGTATTTAGTAGATAGTGCCAGCTAGCTATAGCGAGCGGTCAAGCAACATCGCATCACCAAAAGACAGCATTCGATATTTCTCTTGAATGGCAACTTCGTATAGCGACTTCCAACGCGAGCCAATGAACGCGTCGACAAGCATCAACAAAGTTGTACGAGGCATGTGAAAATTAGTAAGTAATAAATCAACAATTTTGAATTCGTAGCCCTGTGAAATAAACATATTTGTTCTGCCAGTTAGAACACCTGTAGTTGCTGCCGACTCAAGTGCTCGTGTGGCAGTTGTGCCAACTGCGATAACACGTTTAGCCAATCGACATTGCCCAAGAATTTCAGCGCCAACGCGATAACTTTCAGTGTGCATTGGATGATCGCGTGGATCACTATGGGTTACTGGCGCAAAAGTGTCTAAGCCAACAGTTAAATCAACTGTCAATATTTTGACGCCTTTATTGCGCAGAGCTTCTAACAAAATTTCAGTGAAATGTAATCCTGCTGTAGGCGCCGCTGCAGATGCTGGGCGGTTTGCATAAATAGTTTGATAACGCTCAGCGTGCGACAGCTTGGTCGTTATATATGGCGGCAAAGGCATCTCGCCATATTTGCTAAGCAAATCTTCGACAGATTCACCGCTTAGCAACAAGCTCACCGAAAAAGTATCACCACTTGCGGTACGTTCACCAATGCGCACTATCGCGGAGCCATCACCTGCATACAAAATTTCACCAAATTTTAATCGCTTGGCTGGACGAATTAATGCTTCCCAAATTTGTTGGTTTGCATCACGGTGCTCAAGCAACAACACTTCAGCAGCACCACCCGATTGACGCAACAGCCGAAGTCTTGCCGGAATCACCTTCGTATCATTTACAACAAGAACATCACCTTCGCCACAAAACTCAAGAAAGTCACTTACATGTTTATGGCTTGGGTCTCGATCACCATTATCTACTAGTAGTCGCGCTGAATCGCGCGGTTCGATTGGCGTCTGAGCGATCAGCTCATGGGGTAAGTGATAGTCAAAATCTTCTAGTCGCACAAGAGATAAATTTTAGAACAACTCTGGCGGGGATGCTGGCGGAGTTTCGCCAATATGACGCCATGCCAAAGGCATTGCCACTCGACCTCGTGGCGTTCGCACAAGCAACCCTTGTTGAATCAAAAACGGTTCGTAAACATCTTCAATAGTTTCAGTTTGTTCACTAACAGAAATCGCCAAGGTCGATAGCCCAACTGGCCCACCGCCAAATTGCCGACACAAAGCCGACAAGATCGCTCGATCAACCTTGTCTAAGCCCAAATCGTCAACACCGAAAACTTCTAGCGCTTGACGTGCACTAACTTCAGTCACCTGGCCGTCACCCCGCACTTCAGCGTGGTCGCGAACACGCCTCAACAAACGATTGGCTATACGTGGAGTTCCGCGAGATCGCCTAGCAATTTCGTGCGCACCATCTGCATTAATCGGCACTCTTAAAATCTTCGCCGTGCGCTGCACAATAAGTTCGAGTTCGTCAACTTCATAAAAATCAAGTCGCGCAACGAGACCGAATCGATCGCGAAGTGGACCAGTGATCATGCCCGTGCGTGTTGTCGCACCAATAAGAGTGAACCTAGGCAAGGTCAGTCGAATCGAAGACGCTGAAGCACCTTTCCCAACAACGATGTCAATTTGAAAATCTTCCATCGCCGGATAGAGAATCTCTTCAACCTGGCGCGACAGCCGATGAATTTCATCAATAAACAGGACATCATTGACATCAAGTTTCGTAAGTATTGCCGCGAGGTCGCCAGCTCGCTCAAGTGCTGGACCCGACGTAATGTGAATCTTCGCTGACATTTCACTCGCGACAATGCCAGCCATAGTTGTTTTGCCTAAGCCAGGTGGGCCTGCAAGCAAAATATGATCGGCAGACTGTTCTCGCTTGCGCGCGGCCTCAAGAACAATCCCGAGATGTTCTTTAAGTTCTCGTTGCCCAACAAAATCGTTTAAAGATTTAGGTCTAAGGCCAATATCGTCATGATCGGCAGGATCTGTGGTCAGAGCCGGATCTGTGAATTCTTCACGCACGGCGAGCCCCCAACATATTTAGTGCTTCACGCAACATTGCTTCTGAATTGCTAGTTGCAGACATTTCTCTAAGCACATCACGAATCTCTTCGCTTGAATAGCCGAGCCCCGATAGTGCATCTCGAACATCACCAATACTTGACGAACCGTTCAATGTATTACTGATTTCTAAAATATTCAGGTGCAGACGACTCTTCAATTCAATCAGTAGTCGCTCTGCTGTTTTTTTACCGACCCCAGAGACGAGTGTCAACGCAGGAATATCTGAACTGGCAACGATATCGACAAGTGCCCTTGGCGAGTGTGTTGCCAAGATCGTCATCGCCATATTTGGTCCAACGCCATGCGTCGCGAGTAAAATTTCGAAACACCGTCGCTCATCGCGATCAAGAAAACCATAAAGAGTTTGAGCATCTTCGCGAACATAATGATGAACATAAATAAATGCATCGGAAGTTGGCTCGAGCTCGCCCAATGTTCGTGGTGTCACGTGCACTAGATATCCAACGCCGTTTGTCTCAATCAACACTGTTGATTCAGAGGTGCGTTCAAGAATTGTTCCGCGCAATGAACCAATCATGCCAACCGCACTTTAGCTTCACCAATTTTTTTCGCCAAACTACTTGAAGCAATATGACATAGCGCAATCGCTGCAGCGTCAGCGGCATCAGCAGGTTTAGGAATCGTATTTAAACCAAGTCGCTGTTTAACCATTTTTTGTACTTGTGCTTTATCAGCACCTCCCCAACCCGTGATCGCAAGTTTCACTTGATTCGGTGTGTATTGCTCAACTTGCAAACCACGGCGAGCAGCGGCGCTTAGCGCTAGACCACTAACTTGACCAACGCTCATTGCTGTACGCACATTTGATTGAAAAAAAATGTGCTCAACTGCTACGACAGACGGATGATACTCATCTAAAAGTTCTTCAATTTCTGAACCTATTTCGGCAAGTCTCTGTGGCAGCGCTTGATCTGGACGTGTTCGCAAAACACCGAGTGCACGCATCGTAATTTGAGTTGCTCCTCGAACCTCTAAAACCGCATACCCGCAGCGAGTTAACCCGGGATCTATTCCGAGAATGACTGAAGTCTCGCGCTCATCTGGCAGATTAACGCTGTCTGCTGACTGGGCGAACATATGTTCAATGTTACTTGATACCCGCCTGTGCATTGGCGATTGCTTCAATAAGTTCTTTGACTGGACTAAAGGTCACACCCACAAGTGAGCGATGTACATATTTGACTACTCCGTTTGGGTCAATAACGAAAACACTGCGCCTCGGCAGACCTGCGAACCCAACCACACCGTATTCGTTTAGAACTTTTTTATCCGGATCAGACAGTAGCGGAAACATGAAATTATGTTTGGTTGCAAATTTATCATGACTAGCCATGTTCTGGTGAGAAATTGCCAATACTTGCGCACCCACATTTGAAAACTGCGAAAGCTCGTCATTGTAAGAACACAACTGCTTGGTGCAGACCGCTGTCGAGTCGCCAGGATAAAACACCAGCACTACAGCGGTACCACGAAATTGCGATAGCGAATAATTCTTATCGCCTGTGCCAGGCAATGAGAAATCTGGAGCCTTGCTACCAATTTCAATAGACGTTTCGCCAGACATCATCCAACCTCTTCCATTAGTTTTTCTGAAATATCAAAATTGGCGTAGACATCTTGCACATCGTCATTGTCGTCAAGTTCGTGCATAATCTTTAAAATTGCTTTTGCCTCATCTGGATTTGTTACTTCGACGGTGTTCGCCGAAAGCATGGTTGTCGTTGCAGAGTTCACAGTTATTTTTGCTGCTTCAAGCGAGCTCTTCAGATCCCATACTTGACTCGGGTCGCAAGTTACATGCCACATTTCTTCGTCGGCAGTTATGTCTTCTAGTCCATGATCAAGACCAACCAACATCAAATCGTCTTCGCTGACAGTCTTGGCAACCAAGATCACACCTTTACGAGAAAATTGCCAGCCGACCGCTCCTGGTGCAGCCATTGATCCACCCTGCTTCGAAAAAATAATTCGCACATCAGCTGCCGTTCGATTTCGATTGTCCGTGAGAATGTCAATCAACATCGCAACACCACCTGGAGCATAAGCCTCGTAGGTCACTGACTCGTAAACCCTTCCATCCGTTTCGCCCATGCCACGTTTGATGGCACGCTCAATCGCATCGTTGGTCATCTGTGCGGCTTTTGCTTTTGCGACAACCGTACGCAGAGCTGCGTTTGTAGACACATCTCCACCACCGTCACGTGCGGCAACTTCGAGTAGTCGCGACAATTTTGCAAAAGTCTTCCCACGGACTTTATCGATCGCCGCTTTTTTGTGTTTGATCGTTGCCCATTTAGAGTGACCAGACATTACTAAACTCCTCTCAAAAATAACTCATGTAACCGAACATCATTAGCTAACTCTGGATGAAACGAGGCGACCATAACATTGTCTTGTTGCGCCAACACGACATCGTCTCCACAATATGCCAAAGCATGTACTTCTGACCCAAGCGAGACGATGCGTGGCGCACGAATAAACACTGCATGAAACGAACTATCTAACGAGTCAATTTCGATCTCAGCCTCGAAACTATCAATTTGACGTCCGTAGGCATTGCGCTGAACATCAATATCAATTGCCTCGAACGACAACTGATCTTCGCGACCGTCAAGAATTTTTTTAGAGAGCAAAATCATCCCTGCACATGTTCCAAACACGGGCATACCGTTTTTAATGCGACGACCTATCGGATCGAACAATTCAGATGACTCAAGCAACTGCGACATCGTCGTCGATTCACCGCCTGGCATTACAAAAGCATCAACTTTTGCGAGATCTGCGGGCGTACGCACTTGAACTGCGTCAAAACCTAATTTCTGAAAAACCTTTTGATGTCTCTCGAACGCACCTTGCAGTGCCAATACACCGATTTTTATTGCAGACTTCTTACGCGAGACGCCAATCACCAGGAGGCCTCGAGTCGTTCACCAACCACGCTCCGCGAAACGCTCTTGAATGTTGTCCATGCCAATTCCGGTCATTGGTGCACCCAAGTTACGACTGACTTTTGCAATTATTGCGGCATCTCTAAAATGAGTTGTTGCTTCGACAATTGACCTGGCTCGCGGAGCAGGATCATCGCTCTTGAATATTCCTGAACCAACAAAAACAGCTTCGGCTCCGAGTTGCATTGCTAAGGCTGCGTCACTTGGCGTGGCGATTCCGCCGGCACAAAATAACGGCACTTGCAACCATCCAGTTTCGGCAATTTCTTGAACTAAAGGCAATGGCGCTTGAAGACGTTTCGCCCATTCAAACAATTCTGCCGAGTCAGCTTGCGTAATTTTTCGGATGTCACCAATGATTGATCGCAGATGTCGCACTGCTTCGACAATATTGCCTGTGCCTGCTTCTCCCTTTGAGCGAATCAACGCAGCACCTTCACTGATGCGACGCAACGCCTCACCAAGATTTGTTGCGCCACATACAACTGGCGTTTTGAATGCGAACTTATCAATGTGATGTGACTCGTCCGCGGGCGTCAAAACTTCGCTCTCGTCAATAAAGTCAACACCAAGCGACTCGAGAACCTGAGCTTCCACGAAGTGGCCAATGCGTGCTTTAGCCATAACTGGTATAGAGACAACTGCTTGAATCTTTTCGATCATTTCTGGGTCACTCATACGAGCAACGCCACCATCGCGACGAATATCTGCTGGCACACGCTCGAGAGCCATCACTGCGCAAGCGCCAGAATCTTCGGCGATCTTTGCTTGCTCGGCATTGACTACATCCATGATTACGCCGCCCTTTAGCATCTCTGCCAAACCGCGCTTAACGGTCATCGAGCCCGTTTTGCTCACTTCACTTTTTGCCATTTTTAAATCTCCAACGTCGGGTTGATGCAAGCGTACACAACGAACGAATGACTATTTAGATCAGGGGTACTTGACTTTTTTAACATCTTCACCAGGTGCAATATTCACCGCAGACTTCGGACGAATAACTTCGATCCAAGTACGACCTGGCGTCAATTTGATAATTTCGCCGTTGATATCTTTGTAAATAAATGGCATTTCAGGATCTGGACGCTCCCATGAGCCTTGAACTAATACGCCTGCGGTGTATATCCAAACTTCTCCACTACCGACAGATTTTGCAACTGGACTTGAGCCGCTCTTCGAATAAACAACCGAAATAACAACAACGTTTTGTGCATTGACACGTACATCTTGCATGTCAACATGCGGCTTATTGTCTTGCGACCGAACGAAAGTTAATAGATCTGGGTTCCACTCCCACATCACATCAACACCATCCATTGAAATCTTGACTGCTGCAGCCGGCTTTGAGGCCGTGGTCACAGCCTCATCACTTGCACGATATTCAAACTGTGGTAGCGGCGGTTTAGCATCAGCAGGTGCGAGCGACCAAAGTTTTGTTGTCTCAGCAACTAAGTTGTGTGGCGCACTACGGCTCGACTCGCGACGGTAGCCACCCTTTTCATTAGCAACCGAATGACTTAAATCGACAAGCCATGACTTACGAATTGCAGAGGTAACTTTTTGGTTGCCGCCGCTCCAAGCTAAGAGTGGATGATTGAGTGATCCCAACAGGTCGATGTCTTGTAAACGACCACTGCGGATCGGACCAACTGGGTCACTTCCTTGAGAATGAAACACGGCGGCAAAACGAGTTAGCTGCTCAACATTTTCTTCGAATACCAAATCGGCTTGGTTTAATCCCCACTGCGGGCGCGCTTTAGGGTGGTTATCAATCTTGACGATCAACGCAGGTCGATTAAGAATTGACTCATCTGCCGCTGGGGCGCCAGTCAACGGGTTAACAACAACTGGAATTGTCGTCGTCGTCGTTGTCTCAGGAATTGTTGTTTCAACTATCTCTTCGACTGGAAGTGTCGAAGCGGTATCAGAATTGCCGCCACAACTTGCGACGATCAATCCGCCCATGACTAAAAAAGCAACACTTAACTTAAGTTTTCGAATTGATTTAATTTTCATATTACATCTCCCTTAATAGAGCTATTCGTTCTGACAGTGGTGGATGGGTATTAAACAGTTTATGAAATCCAGCAAGTTTACCTGTGTCATTGACCCCAGATAAAGGTTGTTCAATCCACATATGTGCCGTAGCCATGCTGGCTGAGTGAGTCACGGTGCTGTCGGCTTGAAGTTTTTCTAGAGCGGATATCAAACCCGGCGGAAATCTAGTCAGTTGACATGCTGACACATCTGCCAAAGTTTCACGACGTCGGCTAATTGTTGCTTGCATCATTCGCGCAACGAGTGGCGCAATTATCAATAAAGCAAAACCAATAAATGCAAGCGGATTAGATGAATTGCGACGATCATCACTGCGACTGACTCGCCCACCGTTCCACCACATCATGCGAATCGAAATATCGGCGAGCAGTGCAACAGTGCCAACAAGCGTGACGGCGAGAGTAGAAACTAAAATGTCATAATTCTTAATGTGCGATAGTTCGTGAGCCAAAACACCTTCAAGTTCGACGCGATCTAGCTTTTCTAATAATCCGGATGTAACAGCGACCGCTGCATGTTTCGGGTTACGACCTGTTGCGAACGCATTTGGTGCTTGATCGTGAATCACATATAGACGCGGTTTTGGCAAACCACCAGCGATACACAAACCCTCAACCAAATTATGCAGGCGCTTGTATTCAATTTCGTCGGCTGGTATCGCGCGACTTACCTTAAGAGCAATTGTGTCTGACTTCCAATATGAGATAACCGCCATCACACCAGACACCACAAGCGCAAAAGTTGTGCCAACAATTGGATTACCGAGAACTAAACCTGCCGCCATACCAACGACGACAAGAAACAATGAGAAACCCAAAAGCAAAAATACAGAACGCCGTTTATTTGAAGCAATTAAGTCATACATAATCAGATCCAGATTCTAGAACTAAAACTAAAACTGCACCTTCGGGGCAGTCTTTTCGGCTTCTGTTGCCTCAAATGAATCACTTTCAGCAAATTTAAAGAGTGACGCAACTAACACGCTCGGAAAGCTATGCACTGAGTTGTTGTAGGCAAGCACAGCGTCGTTATAAAACTGGCGGGCGTAGGCAATACGGCTCTCTGTGTTGCTGAGTTCTTCTTGCAAATTCAAAAAACTCGCGTTGGCTTTGAGATCTGGGTAAGCCTCAGATAGTGCGAAGAACTGACGCAACGCCCCAGATAATGCACTGTCTGCATTTGCCTGACCCGATGCCGTTTCTGGTGCTGACATCGCAGTGTTTCGAGCCAAAATTACATCTTGTAAAGTTTTTTGCTCAAAGTTTGCATAGCCCTTGACAGTTTCAACAAGATTCGGAATCAGTTCTATACGTCGTTTAAGTTGAACATCGATTTGAGCCCAGGCGTTCTTAACTTGATTGCGTTTTTGGACTAACGAGTTATAAATCATCACAGGAATTGTGATGACAGCAAAACCCAAAACCAGACCAATCCAAATGCCCACGTTGTCCTCCATTAATCTCGACTCGTTATCTTTCTTTTATTCTAGTGCGCGAATCAAACTTGGGAATTTTACGCAACACTCGATCTGAGTACAGGCGAACTATTCGGCTTTTTGGGTGATGGTCAGGTGAAAAATGCTCGCGCTCAAGAACCACGTAATACATCTCAACATAGATTTTCGCAAGTCGGTGCATTGAGAGTTCACTTGCCCTAATGAGACCACCGTCACTTAGTTTTTGCGCAAGTTTTTTATCTGTCAATACTCGAGTTAAACCTTCGGCTAGTTCTGCGATATCACCAGGTTCGACCAACCATGCATTCACGTCATGTGTACCAACATTGCGGTAACCCTCAAGCGAACTCGCTACGACCGGCGTGCCGCTAGCCATTGACTCAAGTACGACTATTCCAAAAGATTCACTATGCAATGAGGGTGCACAAAAAACTGAACACTGCGCAAGGCGATCTATTTTGTCTTCATCAGTGATTCTTCCGAGCCACGAAATACGACCGTCATGTGCATATTTCTGTTTTAACAACGAAATTCCGTCACCATCTGATGCGATCCACAATTTAACATCGTCGGAAAGTTTGGCAAACGCCTCAAGTAACTCGGCGAGTCCTTTTCTTGGCTCATACCTGCCACAAAAGAAAACGATCTTTTCAGAACTCCGTGAAATATTTGGCCGTGCATATAATTCGTTTTCTATACCGTTAAATAAAATCTCGTATTCGCCACCTAAATAACGATTTGCAAGTTCTTGTGCTTGTGGTGAAACTGCAACTCGCACATCAAGATGATTAGCGAGCCAGTTGACCCCCTTGTTAATGCGCCCGTACCAAGCGATGTCGCCGGCGGCGTGAAAGGTGCCGATCATCGGAGCGAGGCGCAACAGTAACGCGGTCATCGTCGGCCCGGGTGCAATCGGCTCGTGTAAATGCAAGATGTCAAACGCCTCATCGTTGATCGCGCGAATAGTGCGCAGTGCCGCCGAAGGGTCAGGCGCTAGCGGCGCAGTCGAACCATTCGCAGCAGTTGGCAGACTGTTGCCAAGTGGTGTCACAAACGGCTCAGGCGGTGGTCCATCGCAAGGGCCGAGTACTCGTGCCTCATGACCCATCCGACGCAACTCGCGAGCCAAACCTAGAACTTGAGATTGGACGCCACCGGGAATCGTCAAACTATACGGACACACCAACCCGATGCGAAGCATCTTCTTGCGCTCGAAGCTCTTGATCGGATTAACCGGATCAATCGAATTAACCGGATTTACCGGATCAGCCGGACTACTTGCCGAATTCATCAACTACACGGTACGACCGATGGCCGAAATTAAGACATCGTCAATTGATCGACCTTATGCAGCAACTAACTTTGCACTATGACTAATCAAGAGAGTTTTAGACCAGCGGTATCGCTAGTTGCATCATCTAACAAGCGAATGGCCGTGCTCGACCTCGCCCAACAAGCAGAGACACTCGGGTTCTCTGGCATTGCATGCCCAAGCCTCGGTGCCGCAATGGCATTTTGTGTTTCATTGGCACATGCAACTAAATCAATAAAGTTTTGGACTTCAATTCAACCGATTTATTACAGCCACGCAATCGAAATGGCGAACACCGCTGCACACATTCACGAAATTTCTAATAAACGATTTAGCCTTGGCCTTGGCGTTAGTCATGGACCGGTCATTAACCGACTTGGCGCGACTACTGCTACACCACTTGCAGATATAAAAACTTACGTCGCAACCATGCGTTCTCAAGAACGGTTTTCGGGCGAACTTCCACCGATCTATTTGGCGGCTCTTCGCAATAAAATGCTAGATCTTGCAACTGAAATTTCTCAAGGCGCGATCTGGGCAAACGCTTCGTTAAGCAATATCTCTGATCAACTTACAAATATTGAAGCATCACGCAGATCAGAAATGTTTTTGGCAAACATGGTGCCAACGGTGATTAGCGAAGATATCGCGGCCGCCCAAGCAATACATCGCAAAACACTTGTCGGGTATGTTTCATTACCTAACTATCGAAACTATTGGCGATCGTGCGGTTACGACGAGCAGATTGATGCATTCGAAAAAATACTTGAGTCGCCTAACAAAGAAACCCGTTCTGCAGAAATTGTCGCAGCAATGGATACTGAATGGTTAAACGATTGCACTATTTCTGGCGACAGTGACACGGTTCGTGAAGCACTTTGGGGTTGGTCACAAGCCGGCGTTCTTCCGATCGCAGTTATGTCTTCGACTTCTGGCGGTCAAGCAAAGGCTGTTGGCGAATTGTTTGCGGCGTATTCGAATTAATTTTCTAAACCGAATGAGAAGTTAGATCACTCGGCCAATTTGGTTGAAACAGATGCCACTGCGCGGGGTCACGACGAATCAGAAGTTCAAGTTCAATTGCTAAATCTTGAGAAATTCTCTGCATATCTTCTCGTAATGTCGCAAGTCGCTCAACTTTGATTGCCGGCCGCACGATTGTTTTATGACCGTCGAGGCGTTTTGAGAAATATGTAGCAAGCGGTACGAGAGCAGCACCCGTTCGCAACGCAAAAAAAGCAGGGCCGGTCGGGATCGTAGTTCTCTCGCCAAAAAACTCGATGTCAACACCAGTGCCCTGAATATCACGGTCACTCAAAAGTGCAACGATCTCATTTCTTGCAAGCGCTTGTTGTACGGCGACACCAGCGCTGTCATCTAGTGGAATCACCTGAACACCGTAGTTTCTGCGAAGTTGTAAAAACATTTCAAACAATTGTTGCGACTCGAGTTTCTCAACTACTGCATTGAGCTTGTGTCCGGTTTGGATCAACCACCTACCCGACCACTCCCAACCACCTAAGTGGGGCAAAGCAAGAATCACCCCCTTGCCTAGTTTGAGCCCAGATTCAATATGTTCGAAGCCTTCTATCGAGACCCCAGACTGAATTTGCTTCGAATTTAAATACGGCAGTCGAAAAGTTTCGACGTAATAACGGGCGTAACTCTCATACGATTTTTGCACTGCACGACGATTTTGACGATCGCTTAACTCGGGTTGAACGCGCCGCATGTGTCTTGAAACAACTGCACGTTTTTTACGCATTGGAATAGTCACCACCGGAACCAACACTGCAGTCAACATAGCTATTACAAAAGTAGGAGTAATTCTTGCCAGCACCGCAATCATGCGACAGCCAACGATGACTAGCGCATCAGAAAAACTTTTTCGAGGTGCCGACGTCACTTCATATTGCGACGACGCGATAGACGCAATCGTCGATCGGCACGCAGAGAACGACGTGAAGCACGACGAGACTGCCGTAATGCAACCCGCTCTGCGGTTGCCGGTGCGACTGCTGCTTGGTTCCAAACTTTAAAAAAGCGTTGTACAGCCGTAATCGTGCAGAGAATAAGCATCAACCACATCGCCCAAAACAAAAGCGAGTCAAAAAGCAAACCAACACATAACAAGATGATTCGTTCAGCCCGCTCCATTAATCCACCCTTGGCGGTCAACCCGAGTGCCTCAGCTTTGGCGCGCTGATACGAAATCAACGATGAGACCGCCATGACTGCGAATGGCAGCACTGATGCGTGAGCGCCGCGTTGGGAACCCAAAAACCAAGCGACGCCACCTAATAAGACTGCGTCTGTTACACGATCAATAGTTGAATCAAAAAAAGCGCCGCGTTGACTACTTTGATTTGATGCTTTAGCCAATGCACCATCGAATAAATCAGGCAACGCCGCAAATATTACAAGTAGTAGCCCAACCTGTAATTCACCAATTGCAATGGTTACTGCGGCGACACAAGCGATTAATAGGCCAATTAAAGTTAAATGGTCTGGCGAAAGCTTCGTTCGACGCAACAACTCGCCAACTGGGCGCACAATGCGTTCGACTTCTTTCTTGAATCTGCCGTCAAACATTGCAACAGCCTAGTGCAATCTCGTTAGCCAATCTTATTAGCCAGTCTTGTTAACTGTCTGGGTTTGCTTCTACTAGGCACTGAACTATTCGAGCATCAATTGCATCAATTAACACGAGACCTCTCTGAAGTGGTGGCTCTTGTTCGCTATAACAAAAAACTCGCCAAGTTGGACGACTGCGAAACCCTCGCCAAACTTGTTGTGCTGAAGCATGACCGACAGCAAAATCAACAGCACGCGTTGCATAAATAAGTGCAAGCTTTTCATCAACAGTCATTCGCCAAGATGACGATAATGAATACAAACCGAAGACACCAAGCAAAATTGCAGCCCACAAAAAACCATCGCTGACTAAACCATTTGGATTCGTATGTTGCCTCGCCCAAAGAATTAAACACACTGCGGCGATACCCAGATAGAGCGATGCTGGAATCTTGCGTCGACTGTTGTCTGGAAACTTATATGGTCCAACAAACGCGGTGACATTTAAATCATCCGGTAGTGAATCGCGAATCTCGCTTGCTGAATCTGTCGGCATCAATTTGTCGTCTTCCATGCTGCTCGAATTCTAGAGGCGCTGACATCTAGTGCTTCTGGCAAAATCTTTGTGTTCGCAGTCACGACCATAAAATTGGTGTCTCCACTCCACCGACCAACTATGTGCACGTGCAGATGCTGTGAGATGCTTCCCCCAGCTGCAGCACCGAGGTTGAGCCCGACGTTGAGCGCTTCAGGCTTATAAACAGACTTAACTACCTTTGTCGCATCTGTGACAGTCGCCCAAAGCTCACTTGTCTCATCAACACTCAACATTTCGAGATCGGCAACTTCGCGATATGGAACAACCAATAAGTGGCCCGATGTATAAGGGAACGCGTTCATGATCACAAAAACTGTTTTGCCACGATAAACGATGTAGCTCTGCTCATCACTAAGGCCACTATTTAAAATCTGGGTAAAGATTGAAGCATCGCTTGTGCTTCTCGTATCTTGACCGTGCATCACATATTCGGCACGCCAACCGTTCCAGATTCGATCTAACATTTTTTATCTCTGATTATTGAACACTCAAGCATTTTGTTAAGACTTGATCTCTTGGCCAACATCAGCCTTGAGTTGCTGAATAAAATCAGTCAACGAAACGTCACGAATTACATCGCCACCGCGCGGGTTAACACCAACTGTCGCATGCGCAAGATCATCATCGCCGACAACTAACACATACGGTATGCGCTCTAACTTTGATGCACGAATACGTTTGCCAAGTTGCTCATCAGCAACTAATTGATCTACTCGATACCCAAGTTTGCTGAGAGTTTCAGTGACTTGAAGCGCATACTGCTCGTGCGCCGATGCGACGGCTAAAACCCGAACTTGGATCGGCGCCAACCAAGTCGGAAACGCCCCTCCGTAATGCTCAAGCAAGACTCCGAAGAAGCGTTCAATCGAACCAAACAATGCACGATGCAACATGATCGGGCGCTTTCTCGCATTATCTGTCGCAATATATTCAAGACCAAAACGTTCTGGAAGATTAAAGTCGCATTGAATTGTACTTAGTTGCCACTTTCGCCCGATTGCATCGCGAACATCAATATCAATCTTTGGACCATAGAACGCAGCGTCGCCAGGAGAAACCGTGTACTGCAATCCGTGGCGATTCAATGCTTCAGTTAATGCTTCAGTTGCTTTGCCCCAAATTTCATCAGAGCCGACTGATTTTTCAAGATTGCGTGTGCTGAGTTTAAAATCAAAATCAGTAAAGCCAAATCTACGCAAGACACTTAACACGAAATCTAGAAGTGATGCGATTTCGTCTGCCATTTGTTCTTCAGTACAAAAAATATGGCTGTCGTCTTGAGTGAAGCCGCGTATGCGAAGTAAACCGTGCAAAGTCCCGGCGCGCTCGTATCGATAAACGGTGCCCAGTTCAAACAAGCGCAACGGCAATTCGCGATAGCTGCGTTGACGATCTCGATAGATCAAACAGTGCATCGGACAATTCATCGGCTTTGGATAATAAGTTCCGTTGTCCATCTCCATTGGTGGGTACATGCCGTCTTTGTAGAACTGCAAGTGACCTGATGTTTCGAACAAGTTTGCATTAGCTAAATGCGGTGTGAACACAAATTTGTATCCACCATTTTGGTGACGCTCGCGACTGTAGTCCTCCATCAGTTTTCGAACTATGCCACCCTTTGGATGCCAAACTGCAAGCCCGCCACCGAGTTCTTGTGGAAACGAAAGCAGATCCATTTCAACTGCCAACCGACGGTGATCGCGTTTTTCGGCCTCTTCAAGGCGATGTAAATGCTCAGCTAACGCCGTCTTTGACTCCCAAGCGGTGCCATAGATGCGCTGCAACATTGGGCCCTTTTCATTGCCACGCCAATAGGCACCTGCAACTTTCATTAATGCAAAATGGCCAAGACGACTCGTTGATGGCACATGAGGCCCGCGACAAAGATCAACAAAATCATCCGTGTTTCGATAGACACTTACGGCATCTGCGCTGCCTGCTTCGCCGGCATCACTTGAGTCTGCATCACCCTGTGTGACACGCTCAATAATTTCACATTTGTATGGCTGATCAGAAAAAAGTTTCAACGCATTGAGTGCTGACATCTCGGCGCGCACAAATGGTTGATCGGCAGTAACGATCTCTTGCATTCTTTGCTGAATCATTGCCAAATCATCGTCACTAAATGTTTTTGAGTTTGGCAACTCAAAGTCGTAATAAAAGCCATCCTCGATTGCTGGACCAATTGAAAATTTTGCACCTTTAAAAAGTTGTACAACCGCTTGGGCTAAAACATGAGCGGTTGAGTGTCGCAGTACATGACGACCTGCATCTGAGTCTGCAGTAATAATTGAAACTTTTGCACCATCAACAAGAGTCACCCCTAAGTCTGTTTCGATGCCGTTAACTACCGTTGCGACTGCCGCCTGACCCAGACGCTTGCCTATTGACATCGCAAGATCTAGACCAGTTGAACCAATCGGTAACTCGCGAGTTGAATCATCTGGAAGCCGAACAGAAATCGTGGAGTTATTCGCAGACATGACTCGTTCAGTCTAGATTGCAGAAGTTTTAGATATGAGTGCGGTCGACGTTCGAGCGCTTTGGCGCATATTCATATAAATACTGCTGATTCGTTAGCGCCTGAATCTTCATCATCACTTCATCAGTCAATTCACGCAATACTGCAGGATCATCGGTGCGTGACATGTACTTCTGCGTATCAATTGGTGGGCCAATTTCAATTTTGCACACCTTGCCGAATTTTGGCAGCACCGTATCTGGGGCCATAATCGCACTTGTGCCAGTTATCCCAACAGGAAAAATCGGACAACCAAATTTGAGTGCCAAACGCGCCGCGCCGGTACGACCTTTATAAAGTTTGCCATCGCGACTACGCGTGCCCTCTGGAAATATTCCGAATAGTTCACCGCGCGCCAACACGGCTTCAACAGCAAGCATTGCCGAAGTGGCTCTCTCGCCCCCACTTCGGTCTAGTGGAATCATGCCAATTTTTGTAAACAACCAACGAGTTTTCCATGAATCCATATATTCGCTTTTACCGACTACAGACATGTTGCGCGGTGAATGTGTGAGCAAAAATACTGAATCTAAGAAACTAATATGGTTCGCACACAAAATCGCTGGGCCAGTCACAGGAATCTGGTCGAAACCGATTAGTGAAAACTTCCAGAAGCGATTTACAAAAAAGCGTACAAATGGTCGGAAGCGAGTCTGAAATTTTGTAGCACCAACAAATTTGAGTGGATCAAAATTTGCTTTGTTCATCCCAGCCACCTCCTCATCGCATTGATCAACTTTCTAAATTAATACCGAGAAGTTTTGCCGAGGCTTTAATGCTGTGACCGGCAGCAACGGCATTGTCGAGCACTTTGATAGCCGCAGGAACATTTAAGTCTTCATCTAGCGCATCACGAACTTCAGCAAGCCCAGCATCACCGTCGCCATTTTTTGCCAAAGCCCATGACTTGAGTCTTACCAACGAATTAGTCATCGACGATGAAGTCCACTCCCATTCTTGGCGATAGTGATTAGAAATTAGTGCAAGCCGAATTGCTCGAGGATCATGAGTCTTGCGCAGACGATCAACAAATTCAAGATTTCCCAAACTCTTTGACATTTTGGTTCCGTCCATAAAAACCATCGCAACATGCATCCAATGTTTAACGAATTGCTTTCCAGTTGCGGCTTCAGACTGCGCGCGCTCACATTCGTGATGCGGAAATATTAAATCGCTCCCGCCACCGTGCAAATCAATCGTCGTACCAAGATCGCGCAACGCCAACGCCGAACATTCAATATGCCAACCTGGTCGACCTGGGCCCCAAATCGTTTCCCAACTTGGCTCGTCGGGCGCAGATGGTTGCCACAACACAAAATCGAGCGGGTTCCTTTTTTCTGGATTGGCTAGGTCACCGCCTCGTTCTGCTGCGTAACGCAACATTGTTTCATTGTCATAATTTGAGACATTTCCGAAAGACTCAAACTTAGTCACATCAAAATAGACACTGCTCCCGCATTGATACGCAAAACCTCTATCTAAAACTAAAGCGATAAATTTTCGAATATCCGGAATCGCCGATGACGCACGAGGCTTACTGAAAACATCCAACACATTCAGCGCCGTCATATCTGCGTCAAACCTTGCTTCTTCACCAGCAGCAAGATCTAAATAATGCACGCCGAGTTCTCTGGCTTTCGCAAACAGCGGGTCATCAACATCAGTTACATTGCGAACACATTTGACGGTGTGCCCCTTATCTATTAGCCGGCGTTGCAAAATGTCGTAGCTAACGAAAGTGAAGGCATGACCAATGTGCGTTGCATCATATGGGGTGATGCCACAGGTGTACATCAAAACTTCTTTGTCTGGAGCAAAATCAACAACACTTCTCCTGACAGTGTCGTACAACTTCAGGTTCACTTAGATTCACCACGTTCTGGGATACCTGTGAGCCGTGGCGCAACGCGAGTTTTGTAACGCACATTTAATTGCAGCAACACTGCGGTGAAAGCTTCAATCGCTAACGCATTCGAAAGACTGCCAGCATTCAACGGTCGACAACCAGGTATCCGCAAAACAATTTCAGAAATAGCCGCCGTCGCAGTCGGGTCATCTGAACAGATCAGTACATCGCTATCTACTTCGTGAGCAAGATTGCCCAATTCTGTTGCTGGCAAATGTTGAAACGCTGCGACAACTCGCGACAACGGAATCTCAGCCTGAATATGCGCAGCTATACTTCCGCGAGGCGGCACTAGCGGTTGAAACTCTTTACCTACTCGAACTAACGCGTTAGCCATTGTCACAACTATTTTGCCGACCAACTGTTGAGTGTGCTCGTTGACAATCGTTGCGGCTGAGTCCCACGGTGTGGCAATAATTACTATTTCACAGTTTGCTGCAGCGTCGTTATCGCCACCATTTAGATTTAATTTAAAGTTGGGCCACTTGCGAGAGAGTTCGGCGGAGATATCTACTGCTCGTTGAGAATTACGCGAACCAAGAAGCACATCACAACCGATAGAAGCCAAGCGCAATCCGAGTGCGCTACCTGCTGGTCCTGTTCCTCCAAGAATTCCGATCCGCATGACTCGCAACACTACTTACTCAAGATACATATTTACTAGACGTGTCTGCTAATCGTGTCTATTAACCCTAAATAACTAGAGACACAACACCGACGCAATGTAAACAGGTTTCGACCAACTACCGTTTACGGAATGGGAATTCTTGATGGGAAAAACATTGTCATATCCGGAGTGCTCACCGATGCTTCTTTAGCGTTTGGTGTTGCTCAACTAGCCCAGCGCGAAGGCGCACATATCGTTTTAACTGGAGCAGGACGCGGTTTATCAATTACTGAGCGCACTGCCCGTAAGTTAGAAAAACCAGCGCCTGTAGTCGAATTTGATGTCACTGTTGATTCGCATGTTGAGAGCGCTCGCAATACTGTGAAACAGCACTTTGGTTCTTCTGGTCGCGTCGACGGAGTCTTGCACTCAATTGGCTTTGCACCAGCGGCTTGTCTAGGTGATGATTTCATGGCTGCGACTTGGGCAGATGTTGCCGTGGCGATGCAAATTTCGGCGTATTCGTTGAAGACACTTGCAGAGTCATTTACTCCGTTGATGACTAGTGGTGGCTCAATTGTGGGTCTCGATTTCGACAACACTGTCGCGTGGCCCGCCTACAACTGGATGGGCGTCGCCAAATCTGCACTTGAAAGTACAAACAGATATTTAGCTAAGGCTCTTGGCGCCAAACAAATTCGATGCAACTTAATTGCTGCTGGTCCGATTCGTACGATGGCGGCAAAATCGATACCAACATTTGGGGCATTTGAAGATGTTTGGGCCGAACGTGCACCACTCGGGTGGGATGTAAATAATTCAAATAGTGTCGCGCGCAGTTGTGTAGCAATGCTCAGTGACTGGTTTCCTGCAACTACCGGAGAGATAGTGCATGTGGATGGCGGTTTCCACGCGATGGGTGCCTAATTGAAAAAGAGATTTCAGCTACGAAAGTTTTTCGTTCACACAATCTCAGCGGTTCTGATTATCGTAAGTTTTCCGAACAAAACTTTCGCTTCAACAGAATCTGATCGAGCTAATCAAAACGAAGTCTCAACGCAAGTTGAGACATACGGTGTCGATGCTGGTTACGAAGCACAATGGGGATTACAGATCATTCATGCCAACGAAGTTTGGAGTGTCTCTACAGGCCGAAATGTTTTAGTCGCCGTAGTTGATTCGGGCTCTGGCCCCAACGCAGATCTCACGGCGAATCTTTCGCCAGGTCGTTCAATAATCCGTGGTCGAACGACTGACGGCGCAAACGATGTCGACCCAAATGGGCACGGAACCCATGTCGCTGGAATCATTGCGGCGCAGGCCAACAATGACATCGGCGTCGCGGGTGTCGCACCAGATGCAAAAATTCTTCCGATCAGAGTTCTTGACTCAAATGGTGACGGTTCAGAAGCTGACGTCGCTCTTGCTATTCGATACGCCGTTGAAGCTGGCGCGCGAGTGATTAATCTTTCACTCGGCGGGATCGGACAAACCGAACAACTTCAAAGTGCGCTTCAATATGCTGCAGACAACAATATTCTTGTCGTAGCCGCCGCGGGCAATGCTGGACCGAACGCAGGTATTACTTATCCTGCTGGAAACGATTTAACTTTGGCGGTTACTGCGACCGACCAAACTATGACTTCACCATCATTCGCCCAACGCGGCAGTTATATCGATATAACGGCACCAGGAATTGGTATTTGCTCAACTATTCGTATCGGTTCTCGCGTTGACGCCACACGCAGTTGCGCTGCAGCGGGTGAACCCTACGTCACGATGAACGGCACATCAATGGCTACAGCATTTGTCAGCGGTGTTGCTGCTCTCGTCATCTCAGCCAACCCGACAATGACTGCGGTACAAGTTCGCGAAGTGATTGTCGCGACAGCAACAGATATTGGCGCACCAGGTCGCGATGACACATTTGGTGCGGGACTTGTAAATGTTTATGCGATATTTAGGGCTCTCGGTTATTTTTCGAACGAAATTGCATACCCAACATTCTCGCCTTTGGGTCGAATGGGTGTCGAGATACTCGCCAACACTAAGCAGTTGCCGCCATCAGAACGATTGCAGTGGTTCCGCTGTAGTTCACCTGGTGATGCCACAGTCGTAATACCAGTTGATTGTGTGACGATTGCGCGCGCACAAGAACTTCGATACACACCGACTACTGCTGACCTTGGTCTGTTTCTGCGACTAGGAACCCTGATCACTCTCGGCGGAACCCCACAAATTAGATTTTCGGCAACGACCAAAAGGGTTACCGGAGTGTGGGCTTCGTCATCAGCAATCGAAACTGGCTCAACTATCACAATTAAGAATCTGATTGAAAGCGCATCAAACGGTAAACCAAGTTTGAAAATTATCTCCGGCCCATGTGCGATCAAGAACAAATCATCAGTTGTCTTCAATGAAATCGGCACGTGTCTGTTGCGCGTGAATTCTTCTGCTACAACTAAATACCCAAAACTAAGCAGCAAAGTATTAATTAATATCATCGAAAAAATTCAAGGGTGAACCAATGACAAACCGTCTCTCAAACGAAACGAGCCCGTATTTACGCCAGCACAAAGATAATCCAGTTGATTGGTTTAGTTGGGGGCACGAAGCATTTGAAATAGCGCGTCAACGCAATGTTCCAGTGTTGCTATCGGTTGGATATTCGGCTTGCCATTGGTGCCATGTCATGGCTCACGAATGCTTTGAAGACAACGAAACCGCAGATTTAATGAACAAACTTTTCGTAAATATAAAAGTTGACCGAGAAGAACGACCTGATATTGACGCGCTATATATGGATGCAGTACAGGCGATGTCTGGTCGCGGCGGATGGCCGATGACAGTTTTTATGACACCAGATGGTCAGCCGTTTTTTGGTGGAACATATTTTCCCAAAGCATCGTTCATTCAGTTAATGACTGCAATCAACGATGCTTGGCATAATCGACGCGACGATATTGACAACAACATTTCGGCGCTTGTTGAATCTCTTGATCGAACCGCACAAATCAAGCCCGACGAAACTTTGCCGACTATTGATCTGTTTCATCAAGCAGTTAGTGGGCTGAGTCAAACTTTTGATGCCAATTGGGGGGGCTTCGGTGGTGCACCAAAGTTTCCGGGCACAATGAGCCTTGACCTGCTCATACGAAGTTATCTCAGCGATGGTAGCCAAACGACTCGCAACATTTTGACGACAACCCTGGATGCGATGGCATCAGGTGGAATGTATGACCATCTAGGTGGAGGATTTTCGCGCTACAGCGTCGATGAAAAATGGCTGGTGCCCCACTTCGAAAAGATGCTTTACGACCAAGCCCTACTGGTTCGTGTCTACACACATGCCGCGGTTGTGTTTAACCAACCAGCGTGGCGCCAAGTCGTTGAGGAAACAATTGAATATCTCTTACGCGACTTACGACACGACAACGGCGGATTTTTTAGCGCCCAAGATGCCGACTCGCTTGATGAACATGGTCATTCTCACGAGGGACATTTTTATGTCTTTACACCTGCGCAGATACGAGAGATTCTGCCTAAAGAACTAGTTGAAACAGCACTTCAATGGTATGAAATTACAGAGTTCGGAAATTTTGAGGGATCAAATATTCTCACCAGATTAAACCACCGCGGAGAATTTAAACGCACCAGCGAAGTTAACGAGATTCGAAGTCTGTTGTTAAAGGCTCGCTCGTTGCGTACTTGGCCCTTACTCGACGACAAAGTTCTAACCGAATGGAATGCGATGATGACATCGTCACTTGTTGAGGCGGCAGTTCTATTTGAGCGCCAAGATTGGCTTGATGCTGCGCAACGAAACGGCGAATTTATGCTTCGCGAATTGCGCGACGAGAACGGTCGTTGGCTTCGAAGTTGGCAAGAATCTGGGGTGCCGCAGGCCAGGCATCGCGCACTAGCCAGTGACTTAGCAAATCTGATTGATGCCTTTACACGACTAGGTGAAGCGACAGGCAAATCAACTTGGATAACTCACGCTTGTAATGCTGCAGACCAATTGCTCAGTAATTATTGGGACTCAACAAATTGTGGACTATTCACTATCGCTAATGACGCCGAACAATTAATTGTTCGACAAAAAGATTTACTTGACAATGCCACACCATCTGCCAATTCGACTGCCGCAATAGCACTGCTACGACTTGGCGCATTAACTGGTAGCAAGAAATATGATGATGCAGCGTTGGATATTTTAAGATTGTTTTCACGAATTGCAGCAAGTGCCCCGAGTGCGTTTGCTAATTTAATTAATGCAATACATCTGCAAAATGCCGGCGTTACCGAAATTGCAATTACAGGATCTCGCTCAGACCTGTTAAAAGAATTACAAAAAAACTGGCTTCCCACAGCGGTAGTCGCCTGGGGCGAAAAATATGATTCACCGATATGGAGTAACCGACCCGAGGGTTTTGCATTTGTCTGCCACGACTACACCTGTGCTGCTCCGGCATCAACCATTGAAGAATTGAAGACTGCTCTACGCACCGCGTTTAATTAGTTTTACCACTTGCCAAAATGTGTGATCTGCGCTGGCGTGCGTCTCAAACGGCTCGCGCTCAAACCGCTAGCACTCGAACTATCACCACTGAGATCTTGAGTTCGTGGCCAACCAATCGCTACTGCACCGATCAGTTGTAAATCTTTTGGCACGTTCAATAATTCTCGCAATTCTGTGTCACCAGAGAACACGGCGAAAAATAGAGCGCCTAGCCCAAGATCATGGGCAGCCAACAACAGCGTCATCGTTGCGAAAGATGCGTCAACTGTCCAATATGGAGTTGGCCAACTTGACTCACCCGCACCTAAACCTGTTGAAGATTTATCCGACTCGTTGTACCGCGCGACATAAGCCGACGAGTCAGCAAAAACTAACCCAATAACAGGTGCATCAAGTAAATGTTTCCATTTAAATGAAGAACGCTTTTTAGCCGGCAATGTTGTATCCCAAAACTTAGAAGTTTCACTATCTTGCAATACCAAAAGATGCCAACCTTGAGTTTTCCCTGCCGATGGCGCCCGCGATGCCAGTTCAACTATCCGTTCAACTAATTCTGGCGCAACTGGATCGTTGCGAAAAGATCGCACCATCTTGCGCGAGCGAACACAGTCCGCGAACTGCACTACAAAACTCTTAGTGTTTGCCGAGCTTCAAAAGATTTTCGGTCATTGTCCAGCCATGCACCACGAGTACGCCAGCCTTCTTTGCCGAAACAGTCTTAAACATTGCATTAACTTCGGCAGGAGCCTTACCTGGTTTAAGCGATACAAAGTCCATAAATCCGCTTTGACCATTGCTCTTGATCACAAAAGATTGCTCGTCATAAGTTGATTCGCAGCCAAAGCGACGGGCCAGACGACGACCCCAAGCACGCTCTTCGCCGACCGCCTTGTGATCAGGTCGAGGAATCATTTCTGTGAGTGACTTAAAGGCCTCAAGCGCATCAGAGTCAACGAACCGTGACCCAACGACGACATCTTCGTCTGGAAACGCCATTAGAGCACGGTGATATGCCTCACCCATAAGGCCTTTTAGAATCTGACCTCGTTTTGATGTCGGTTTGACGCTCAGCATGCCTAACAACACACACGGCGTGCCACCGATGCGCTCAAGCGTCGAGAACATGAAACCATGCAACTTGTCATCAAGTCGTGCACTGGCGAATAAAACCCAATCTTCTTTTGCTTTTGAAATTGCACCGATTCCGAATGAACCACCCATTGAGGCGAGTTCGTCAAGATCAGTATCAACCAATTGTGAAGCATCTTTGGTCTTGACAACGAGCGACATAACACCTCTATTCTGCCAGCAAAAATGCCCAATTCCGATGGTGCGAAGTAATTAACTGCAATAGAATTATTTAACCGATATAAACGCTGTCACCGTAAGACGCACGAAGTCTTCCCATCACACGATCGATATCCACATTAAACTCATCAGGTAGTCGCAACGCTGTAGTACCGATGTGTAATTGAACTGGTGTATGCCCAGTATGCTCGCGCAATAAATCTCGCAACTCGTTGAGATCCTCTGGAGATGGTGAAACTCCTGGCAAGTCAATGTGTACGCTCAAATCACTCGCCCGCATTGGTTCAACAACTTGAATCTCTTGAGCATTGAACGCAATCAATGATTCATCTCGTCGGTCAAGTCGACCACGAACTAGAATGATCGTGTCTTCTTCAATCAAATGACCGTATTTTTCATAAGTTTTCGGAAACACCGTTACTTCAATTGAACCTTGCAAATCTTCAATCTTAAGGATTGCCATTTGTGCACCCTTGCGCGTGAACTTTCGGTCAACAGAAGTGATTACTCCGCCTAGTTTCAAGAATGCGCCATCGGTCTTTTCTTCAAGATCAACTAACGAACACTCAACTCTTCTACGCAACTGGCCTTCGACTCCGCGCAATGGGTGATCAGAGACATACAGGCCGAGCATTTCACGTTCAATTTTGAGTTGCTCTGACTTTTCATAATTGATTTGTGGTATTTCAATTCGCTCAGAAAAGCTCGAATTTGAACCATCATCATCGCCGAAAAGACTCATCACCCCTTGATCACGCTCACGCCGACGTAACAAAGTATTTTCAATTATCGGTTCGAAGACTGCAAGCAGTCCCTTGCGCGGATGGCCAAGCGAATCAAACGCACCGGCCTTGATCAAAGATTCAACTGTGCGTTTATTGAGAGTTGAAACTGGTGCACGGTCAGCAAAATCATAGAAAGAAGTGAATGGTTGATTATTGCGCCGATATTCGACCAAATTAGTTACAAGTGCCTCACCTACGTTTCGAATGGCCGACAAACCAAAACTTATAACTTTCTGGTCTCCATCAATCACCGGAACAAAGTCAACTCCTGAAGTGTTGATATCTGGTGTTCGCACGACAATGTCACTAGCTCGAGCGTCGGCGAGAAATACTGCAGCACGGTCATAGTTCGCCTTGACGCTCGTCAATAAACATGCAATATATTCGACTGGATAATGAGCTTTGAGATACGCAGTTTGATATGAGAGAAAGCCGTAGCCGTATGCATGGCTCTTACCAAATGCGTAGTCTGCGAAGTGCTCGATTGAATCAAAAAGTTTTTCGCCTAACACAGGACCGTACCCCATGTCAACGCAGCCACTCTCAAAACTCACACGCTGTTTAGCCATATCGTCGCGATTCTTTTTGCCACAGGCCTTGCGCAAATCGTCCGCTTTTTCGAGGCTGTACCCCGCAAACTTTTGAGCAACTCGCATCATGCTCTCTTGGTAAATCATTAATCCATATGTATCACCGAGCAACTCTTGAGCGTCTGGGTGAAACAACTCTGGCTGTTTGCGCCCATTCTTAAAATCTGCATAATCATTGTGCATATTTGCTGCCATTGGGCCTGGCCGATATAGCGCAACGATTGCCGCTAAATCATCTAGCGTGCTCGGCACCATACTGCGAACTAATGCACGAATGTTTGTTGACTCGAGCTGAAATACTCCAATGGTGTCACCGCGACGCAATAACTCAAAAGTCTTCTCATCGTCAAACAGAACTTTGTCAATATCAAAATCAGGATCACGCAATTCTTGGATCATTTTATTCGTATCTGTAATTACGTCCAAGTTTCTCAGACCGAGAATATCCATTTTCAAAAGACCAAGTTCTTCGACGGCATGCATTTCGTATTGCGTCACGATTGGTGCGAGTTCGGCGTCTTGACCCGATTCAGCTTTTCGTTGAATCGGCAAATACTGAGTGAGTTTTTCTTTTGTTATAACTACTGCCGCCGCATGAATACCAACATTTCTCTTTAAACCTTCAAGCCCGCGGGCAACATCTATCACTCGTTTTACATCTGGATCGAGGTCGTACAGTGCTCGCAGTTCACTCGCTGCTTTGTACCCTGACAAATGCTTTTCATTTTCTTCAAAACAATATTTAAGAGGCGTATCGCGACCCATCACAACCGGTGGCATCAATTTGGCTATCTTGTCGCCTAACCCATAAGGGAATCCGAGAACTCTCGCTGCATCGCGCACCGAGTTACGCGCCTTAATCGTGCCGAAGGTAATAATCTGCGCAACATGATCACGACCATATTTTGCCGAGGCGTAGCGAATCATTTCATCGCGATATCGCGAGTCAAAGTCCATGTCGATATCGGGCATGCTGCGTCGCCCAGGATTCAAGAAGCGTTCAAAAAGCAAGTCGTAGCGAATTGGGTCAAGATCGGTGATTCGCAACGAATATGCAACAGCACACCCTGCTGCCGAACCACGGCCGGGCCCGACGCGAATTGATTGCTCGCGTGCATAGCGAACAAGATCCCAAACAATCAAGAAATACGAGCTGAAGCCCATTGTTTTAATAGTTAAAAGTTCGTATGCAACACGTTCGACGACATCAGCCGGAAGTTTTTCACCCCACCGTTGTTTCGCGCCAAGCCATGTCAGATGTTCTAGATATGCATGGTCATCTACGAACCCTTCAGGTATTGGAAAGTCAGGCAAAACTGGTACGCCGAAATCGATCTGTACTTTTGCACGCTCGGCGATCCATAAAGTGTTGTCGCATGCAGTTATCTGCTCACGAAATAGCCAGCGCATCTCTTTTGCAGATTTCAAATAGTGCTCTTGACCCTCAAACTTCAAACGATTCGGATCAGAGATAGTGCTGCCTGTTTGCACACACAACAAGGCGTCGTGAGAATGACTGTCATCGCGGTGGGTGTAATGACAGTCGTTTGTCGCTAGTAATGGTGCACCAATTTTTTTGCCGATCTCAATTAATTTCGGATTTGTTTCAATTTGTAACGGAATCCCATGATCTTGCAACTCGATAAAAAAATTATCTTTACCGAAAATATCTTGAAGCCGAGCAGCAGTTTTTAATGCCTCTTCTTCTTTACCGTTTTTAAGTGCTTGCAACACATGTCCACCCAGACAACCAGAAGTTGCGATCAAACCTTCGTGATATTTGGTTAGTAACTCCCAATCCATTCTTGGCTGGTAGTAATAGCCCTCGAGAAATGCCAGGCTGGCTAGTTGAATCAAATTTTGATAGCCAGTGTTGTTCTCGGCGAGCAAAGTTAAGTGATAGTAAAGCTTTTTACCCGCTTCGGTATCACCTCCGCTGTCGTCTACTTTTCCGCGACGAGTTGGGCGTTCTGTTCGTGTCTCATATGCCATGTAGGCCTCAGTCCCAATAATTGGCTTGACCCCACGTTTGGTGCACTCTTTATAAAAATCGATTACACCGTACATGTTGCCGTGATCGGTGATTCCTAAAGCTTTTTGCGAATCATTGACCGCACACTCAACAAGTTCGTCTAGGCGCGACGCACCATCAAGCATTGAGAATTCTGTGTGAACATGAAGATGAGTGAACGAATCACCCATTACAAATATGTTCCGGGGCGATCTCCTGGCTGTGTACTTGATGCTTCGCCTGATTGAATCTGCTTCTGCTCTGACTGCTGACGCATTGAAAGCTGTTGAGCAAACATCGTTGCTTGAATACCGTGAAATAAACCCTCTAGCCAACCGACCAATTGAGCTTTGGCAATTCGCAATTCGGCGTCAGATGGAATATCTCCATCCTTGAACGGCAACGCAAGCGTTTTAAGTTCTTCTTGTAAGTCTGGTGACAACGCCGTGGTCAATTCGATAATTGATCGCTCATATATTTCTGCGAGTCGTTCACGAGATGGGTTGTCAAGCGTCATCGAACGCACTTCGTCAAGTAGTTGCTTAATCATCGAACCAATTCGCATTACTTTGGCTGGCGCCGTAACGGTTTCTTCTTCGAGATTATTTTCTTCGAGTTTATTCTCTTGGACTATTTCACCGCGTTGTGTTTCATTCATAGTGGGGCGCCCAACTTATCAGTCTTATCAGTTTCCAGCAATCGCAAGCAAAGGTACGTCAAGTTCGGCGTCTGTTAATGCACCATGTCGACATTGCAACATATACGGACCAGTATCCGCTGGATCGTCAAAACTGATTGCATCTCGAGGCACAAGCGCAACATCTCCAAGTCGCTTTCGAGTTGCGGGGCCAAGTCTCGGGCCTAGCCATTGTTCATCAATAATCTGTTCTTTACTAACAACCCAAGCACAATCACTGTGATATTGCGTTGCACGCGCAAGCAACTCTACTTCTGTGCCGTTTCGCGCATGCAACCAGCGAAATCGACCTTCTCCAGATTGATAAGCGGTCATCGCGAGAACATTGGCATGCGGTGGCAAAGTATTTGTTCCGACCATTACTTGCCCGTGATCGGCTGTGACTAATAGCACCGAGCCAGAAACAAGAACTTCTTTGATATTCGCGACCAGTGCATCAGCGCTGCGCAACTCTGCTTCATAAAATGCCCCGAAGCCACGCTCGTGCGCGATTTTGTCAACACCGTCGTAATAGGCATAAATAAATTTTTCACCTGCTCGCAATAACTCTCCGATTTCAACAGCGATACTTGAGGCCGCACGCCAACCTTTTGGTCGCACACCGCGTAAATGTGCTTGAGTAAATGCGGATCCTTCCAATTCTGCTTTACTCAATACAGGCACACTCGCTCCCATGAACGGTGGGCACGGTTGAACCAAATCTGGTGAATACATATTTCGTAGATCACCTTTTTCATCGCCCCACTTGAGCATCTGCATAACTCGCCCACCCATGTCGATGCGATAGCCAACAAGCCCATGTTCCGCGGGAGCCAGACCAGTAGTAATAGACGTCAATGCGCTCACAGTTGTCGTTGGTGCAACTGTTGTGATTGATGAACCTTGCATCGACGAAAGCGTGGGGCAATTCACGAGATTATTTTGCAACTGATGCCAGCCGAGTCCGTCAATTACGAGCAACACAACTTGGCGCGCACCCTGAACACAATTGGGCATCCAACTTGGAATCTCTTTAGTACCAGACGGCCCAAGTAACGCCGGAATAATGCCAGTGATACAGCCTGCTTTGTACGCCGGCAGGCGCGGTCTAGTTGATATTTGTGGTGATATTTGTGGTGATATTTGAGGTGTAAATTTATCAGTCATGATTGTGTTCAAAGACAATACTTCAATAGATCAGCCATCGCAGCAACTCTTCGCATAGAAAATCCGCACCCCATCTCAGTTAATCTTCGCGTCAGAAACTGGCGTAGCATATAGCCGTGAGAATTTCAACTCGAGGAGATTATGCCTGTCGAGCGCTTCTTTCGTTGCGTCTGCATCAAAACGATGATGGCCCAACATCCGTTCGCGATATCGCTACTCGCACGGCTCTGCCTCAACCATACCTTGAACAAATTTTGCTCGCCCTTAAAGGTGCCGGATTGGTCAAATCAAAGCGCGGTGTTGGGGGCGGATATATTCTTGCCCGATCTGCCGGTGAAATTTATCTCTCTGAAATAATTTCAGCCGTGGACGGCCCAATCTCGGTAGGAGATTTTGGTGAACCGCATACTGGCGGTTCTTGCGACCACGATGGACAATGTGTACTTTTGGCTGTGTGGAATCTTGCTAGCGAATACATGCGTGAACACCTTACGAAATACACCCTCGAAGATATCGCTGCAATCTCAAACGGCGAAGCCTCTTGGCCACTCGCTAAAAAATAAAAGTTAAGAACACTTCTTTAGGATTGCTGCAAAATCGGCAGGAATTTCAGCGTCAAACTTCATTTCGTCACCAGTGACTGGATGATCGAACTTTAAAGTTGTCGCATGCAACATCGGTCGTGGCGAAGAAAGCACACTGCGTGCACCGCCGTATACGACATCTCCGACAACACTGTGACCAAGAGTCGCCAAGTGCACACGTATTTGGTGGGTACGACCCGTTTCTAAACCACACTCAAGAAGCGAACAACTCACTGGCAAACTAAACGCCTGACGTACTTCGTAGTTTGTGCGTGCTAACTTTCCACCGGCAAGAACTGCCATTCGAGTCGGGTCTCGTTGGTCGCGACCAAGCGGCGCATCAATAACACCACTCGGCGCACTCATCTCGCCCCAAACAAGCGCCAAGTATCTCCGCACAACGACTCGACGCGAAAGCGCGTCTACTAGCGAATCGTAGGCGCGAGCAGTACGAGCCATGATCATTAAACCTGTTGTACCTGCGTCAAGACGATGCACAACGCCAGGTCGATAGACATCGCCTACCGTTGCCATTTCTGGATACAACGCAAGTACTGCGTTAACTAGTGTTCCGGTCGGATTGCCGGCACCAGGATGAACGACGATGCCTGCCTGCTTATTTATTACGATCAGGTCATCATCTTCATAAACCACATCAACTTTTATGTTTGGTTCGGCGGTCGGCAACTTCTTTTCAGGAAGCAAAGTCAAATCGATAACTAGGTGCTGACCTTCGCTGACTTTTATTTTTCCGGCCTTGACAATCACATCATCCAACAGCACCGCACCTGCATCTATGATCTGCGAGGCTGCGGCTCGCGAAATATCTGCAACGAGTGAAATCACTCGATCTATACGTTGACCGACCAATGACGAAACGATCGTCTCGTCGATTATTCTTTTTTTTACTTCATCAATCATGATCTGGACCTTGCAATAAACGCTCCAAATATCAAAAATCCTGCGCCAATTGTTACAGCAGAATCGGCAACATTGAAAACAGGAAACCACTGTAGGTCAATAAAATCAACCACCGCACCACTCATCCACCCGTTACCACGAAATATTCGATCCAAAATATTTCCGCAGGCTCCACCGACCAAAAGCCCAGTACCGATGATCGCCACCAGAGACATTGGCTTGCGCAACGACATCAGTAGACCGATTACGACTGCGATTGCTAACACACCAATTAATCGTCCAATGCCGCGTCCTTGAGAAAAAGCCATTCCAGAGTTAAAAACTAGGTTCAATTGCAAAGTCCAGAATATTTTTATCGTCTTACCTGCGTTAAGAGCATTCAGCGACCAATGCTTGGTTAGTTGATCAAAAGCAATCACTGCTCCGATCAAAACATAGGCGAGCCATTTTGATGCGCTACTTCGTACTGGCGCGACGGTCATAATCTACTTTCGATCAATAAATTAGTTCTAATAAGAACCAATGCCACCAGCACGCTCTCGAACAAGTTCTGTTGTCCAAGGCAAGGCTTTTAAGCGCTCACGCGGAATCGGCAACCCAGAGCGACCAGAATAGCCATAGTCACCAGTCTCGATACGTTTTAATGCATCGTCGATCTCTTCAACTGTTTGACGGGCAGATGCCGAGAGAGTCAGATCACGTTCGCGCTCAACAACCATTGTGTCTCCCTCTCCACCTTCATCATCAAATTGCACATCACCCATTTCTGAGTTCTCAACAATCGCATTGGCTTCGCTCTCGAGACGATCGGCTTGACCAAGAAGATTTCTGCGCTCTGAATTAAGCATTTCGCGCTGTGACAACAGAAATTCAAAATTGAACTCTTTTGTCGGCGTTATCCCGTCACGCATCACGCCCTTGATAATTGGTGGCTTAGGCGGAGCGACTGGTTTTCGCTGAGCTTCAATCTCGGCAAGACGCTCAGCCTCGCGGGCAGCCAGCTTTGCAGCCTTTTCTGCTTCACGAGCAGCCTTAATCAACTGCTTTTCTTTCTCTTTGCTAGCACGCAAAGCCAATCGCTCGGCGATCTGGTCGGCTTTCAGTTTTGCTCGCTCTTTAGCGACACGAATCGCTTCTTTTTTCTTTTCTTTTAACAAAAGAGCTTTGGCCGCCATCGCCGCACGCTTTTCTACTTCTCGTTGACGCAAGAGTGCTTTGACAGCAGCTTCGCGGGCCTTCTTTTCGAGCTTCTTTTTGAGATCGAGCTTTTTCTTTAGTTCAAGCTTCTTCTTTAGTTCGAGCTTCTTTTTGAGTTCAAGCTTCTTCTTGAGATCGAGCTTTTTCTTGAGATCGAGCTTTTTCTTGAGTTCAAGCTTCTTCTTGAGTTCAAGCTTTTTCTTGAGTTCAAGCTTCTTCTTGAGTTCAAGCTTCTTTTTGAGAACGAGCTTTTTCTTGAGTTCAAGCTTCTTCTTGAGTTCAAGCTTCTTCCTTAGTTCAAGCTTCTTCTTGAGTTCAATCTTCTTCTTGAGTTCAAGCTTCTTCTTCACCCCAGACGCACTCTTCTTAGGCACG
>CALACK010000063.1 GCA_937890395.1 uncultured Acidimicrobiaceae bacterium
TCCTGCAGGATGATCTGCATCACCGCAATATCTAACCATTTGCCGAATTTGCGTGCGACTTGCTGTTCGACTCCAACAAGTTTAAACCCGCAAGCCGTATGTAATTCTCGTGAAGCAATGCTGGTCGACTCAATTCGGGCAATAACGCTGTGAAATCCTGAGACTGTCGCAACTTCAATTAGATGCGTAAGTACTTGTCGGCCAATACCGCGTCGGGCAACATCACGTCGCACATAAACAGAATTTTCGACAGTTGTTCGATACCCAGATCGGTCCTTGTATTCGCTGAGTGCGCCGAATCCTAAAACCGTGCCACCAGAGTCAACTGCAACGACTGCACAGAATGCTCCACTGCGTGCGGCTATCCACTCTTGCTGAACTTCAAGTGTGCGCGGCACAAGATCCATTGTTGAAGTTTCATTTTCGACTTCGTAGTTATAGATCGCTTGAATCGCTTGCGAATCATCGCTATTGGCCTCACGAATAGTCAAAGTTGACATTGCTAAAACACTATCTTTCAGGGTGTAGTCAGTTCCCGCTATATTGAAGGCGAAATCTGTGAGGGTGAATCCAAGCAGTGTTCGCCCTCTTAGCTCATTCGGTAGAGCACTTCCATGGTAAGGAAGAGGTGGTGGGTTCGATTCCCACAGAGGGCTCCGTAATACAAGGCGACGTAGCTCAGTTGGTTAGAGCATCCGGCTCATAATCGGAAGGTCATCGGTTCGAGTCCGATCGTCGCTACAAGTGATGAATAACTCGCAAAGTAGAGTGAAATCTCGTATGAACCAAGAAGATTCAAAGGCTCGTAATTCTTTTGTTGTGTGGCGATTACTAACTTCGACAGAGCGCAGAACTTTAATCGGAATCATCTTCCTGATTTTGGTTGGCATGGTTCTTGAAACTTTAAGTTTGGGCATTGTGGTGCCAGTCGTGGCGATTTTGACGCAAGACGATTACGAAACCAAATATAAGTGGCTTAGCGACTGGTTAGGTTCGCCAAGTCGTGAAGACCTAATTATTTTTGTGATGGTGTCGATGGTTGTCGTATACATCGTGAGAAGTATATTTTTGCTTTGGAGTTCTTGGATTCAAAAGGGTTTCAGCGCAGCTTTATCTGGTCGACTATCGCAACGGCTATTTACGATTTATTTGCGGCAGCCATATATGTTTCACTTGCAACACAACTCGTCAACCTTGATGCGAAATTCGCGTAATGCAAATGTTGTCGTATCGGGTGGTATTGATCCGACTCTGGTACTACTCACCGATGGGCTAGTAGCAGTTGCCTTATTCTCACTTTTAATTGTGATCGAACCAGTCGGCACACTAATCACGATTGTTACTTTTGGCGTGGGGGCTTTGACATTTCAAAAATTAACAAAGAAACGAATCGATAGATGGGGTGATGAGAAAAACACTCATGACGGAATGATTCTGCAACATCTTCAGCAGGGCCTCGGCGGTGCAAAGGACGTCAAGATTCTTGGTCGTGAAAGCGAATTTCTTGCACAACACGAAAAGCATCTAAACGAAAGTCTGCGAATTAGTCGTGTATACACAGTGCTGCAAAGTGTGCCTCGAGTTTGGATGGAGATCCTTACAATCACCGGGTTGAGCGCACTAGTCATCAGTATGGTTTTGCAAAAACAGTCATTCGCCGAGATAATTCCAACGCTCGGTTTATTTGCTGCAGCGGCATTTCGAGTCATGCCGTCAATCAATCGCCTGCTTGGCTCTCTTCAGACTCTAATTTTTAGTCGCGCGATTATTAGCTCGGTATTTGAAGACTTCAAACTTGATGCGCCGGACACTCCAGAAAATAAAACCGTCACACCGTTCAAAGACCAACTTGAGTTAAAAAATCTCGGCTTTCAATATCCAACCGCAGTCACGCCTTCGTTGCAAGATGTTTCGCTGGTTGTGCGCCGTGGCGAAGCAGTAGGTTTCGTTGGTCCAAGTGGTGCCGGTAAGAGCACGCTTGTCGACGTAATTCTTGGGCTTTTTGCGCCGACATCCGGCACGGTATTGGTTGACGGTCTTGACATTCAAGACAACTTGCGAAATTGGCAAAACCAAATTGGCTATGTGCCACAAACTATTTATCTCACAGATGACACTTTGCGGCGCAATGTGGCATTTGGTCTAGGTGATGAGAATATTGATGAACAAGCAGTCGTTGACGCAATTCGACTTGCACAGCTTGAAGATTTTGTTGAGTCGTTACCAGAGAAACTTGGCACGGTTGTCGGCGAACGCGGCGTAAGGCTTTCTGGCGGGCAGCGTCAACGAATCGGTATTGCTCGAGCGCTGTATCACAACCCAAGTGTTTTGGTTCTTGATGAAGCGACGAGTTCTCTAGACACGCCAACTGAACATGGAGTGATGCAGGCGGTGCAAGCGTTGCAGGGTGCTAAAACGGTAATCATCGTGGCTCACCGCTTGAGCACGGTTGAATATTGCGATCGTCTGTATCGGATTGAAGATTCGCGTATGACCGAACAGGGCACTTTCGACGAAGTCGTTAAACGTGCTGCGCTCAAGGGATAACTAAAGTGACGAGAGATTCGCAACTTGATGTTGTAATCGTTGGTGGTGGAATAGTCGGCCTAGCAACCGCAAACTCATTGCTCTCAAATAATCCAAACTTAAAATTGGTTATTCTAGAAAAAGAGTCTTCACTTGGTGCACACCAAACAGGACATAACAGCGGAGTTATCCATTCAGGTTTGTATTACAAGCCCGGTTCGCTGAAGGCGAAAAATTGTATTGAGGGATACTCGAAATTACTTGAGTTTTGTCGCGAGCATGATGTCGCACATGAAATTTGCGGAAAGATCGTTGTCGCATTATCTGAGCAAGAGCGTTCACAACTCGAGATGCTTCGGCAGCGTGGCGAACAAAATGGCTTAATTGGTATCCGTCGGTTAAGTAAAACAGAAATAATCGAAATAGAGCCACACTGCACCGGCATTGACGGTTTGTTTGTCCCACAGACTGGCATCGTCGACTACGGAGCAATGACAATGCGTCTCGCCGAGCGAATTCAAAACTTCGGTGGACAAATTCTCATGAATAGTGAAGTCATTGAAATTGCAGAATCATCAAATACGGTTCTAGTTTGTACAGCGCGGCAGCAATTTACGACGCGAGTATTAATAACTTGTGGTGGATTGCATTCTGATCGGCTTGCGATGCAAACTCAACCAGATCTTGATTTAAGAATTATTCCGTTTCGTGGTGAATATTTTGAATTGAAAGAATCTGCGAAACATCTTGTTCGTAGCTTGATTTACCCTGTGCCTGATCCGAATTTTCCTTTTTTAGGTGTGCATTTTACAAGACGCATTGATGGCACTATTGAGTGCGGCCCAAATGCGGTTTTGGCTTTTGCACGTGAGGGCTACCGTAAGACAGATATTTCAATTCGTGAGTTCACTCAGACTTTGGCATGGCCAGGTTTTCGGAAGATTGCTCGCAAATATTGGCGCACTGGACTCGGTGAATATCATCGCTCGTTTAGCAAAAATGCTTTTGTTGCTGCGCTGCAGAAACTTGTGCCAGAAATCACGGCAAATGATCTGCAACCCACTGGTTCTGGTGTTCGTGCCCAAGCCTGTAGCCGTGCAGGAAGTTTGTTGGATGACTTTGAAATTCGGCAAAAAGGACGAGTGGTGCACGTTTGTAATGCGCCGTCTCCTGCGGCGACGGCATCTCTTGCAATTGGCGATGCGATCGCATCTCGTGTTTCGTCGATCGTAGAGTAAGATCAATTGACTTAATTTCTGAACGGGCAACAATCATGCAACAACACATCACTGACTATTCGGCTCGACTTGCAGGGGCATTAACTCTGCCAGCGATAAATAAAGTTCCTGATCTTGCAGCTGCTTTTAAGCAAGCATGGGACACAAAAAAAACAATTTACCTATGTGGCAATGGTGGAAGCGCAGGCAATGCAATCCACTTGGCTAATGACTTCATCTACGGAGCAGGTTTAACGCGGGGTATTGGTTTGCGGATCGAATCTCTCGCTGCAAACTCGGCAGTTCTGACATGCCTTGCTAATGACATCGGATACGAAGAGGTATACGCCGAACAGCTTCGTGTTAAGGCAAACTCTGGTGACGTGTTACTCGTGTTTTCAGGTAGCGGCAATTCGCCAAACATTGTTCGCGCTCTTGAAATGGGCAACAAACTCGGAATGGAAACTTTTGCAATTCTTGGTTTCTCAGGCGGAAAGTGCAAAGACATCGCAAAACATCCGTTGCATTTCGCAATTGATGACATGCAGATCGCCGAAGACTTGCAGTTGATTATTGGACACATGATCATGCAGTGGCTTTGCGATAGCGCAAATAGCGCCGAGTAGATAGTCAAGATTTATCATGACGACTGCAATCGTTACTGGTGGCGCGGGTTTCATTGGTAGTCACCTAGTAGATGCTTTACTCGCCGAAGATATCTCAGTTCGGGTGATTGATAATTATTCAACTGGTCGGCCAGAAAATCTTGCACATGTTGCTGGACGAGTCGAGTTAGTCGAGGCAGATTTTGCAAAGCCGGGTAGTTGGCAAAAACTTTTTCAAGACGCAGATTGGGTGTTTCACCTTGGTGCACTTGCCGACATCGTGCCAAGTATTCAACGGCCTGCAGATTATTTTCAGGCAAATGTCGACGGCACATTTAATGTTTTAGAAGCGGCAAAAAATGCCGGAGTAAAGCGATTTGTCTATGCTGCTTCGTCGTCGTGTTACGGAATACCAGATAAGTATCCGACCTCAGAAGCCGCCGAGATTTCGCCGCAGTATCCGTATGCGTTAACAAAACGCCTAGGTGAAGAACTTGTGATGCATTGGGCGCAGTTGTATAACTTGCCAGCAATTGCATTGCGATTGTTTAACGTCTACGGTCCGAGGTCACGAACTTCTGGCACCTATGGCGCCGTGTTAGGTGTGTTCCTCGCACAAAAATTAGCGAACAAGCCGTTCACTGTTGTTGGCGACGGCACGCAAACTCGAGATTTTACGTATGTAACTGATGTTGCTAATGCATTTTTGACGGCAGCACAAAGTTCAGTTTGCAAAGAAATCTTTAATGTCGGTAGCGGCGAAACAGTTTCGGTGAATCGCCTGGTTGAACTTCTTGGTGGAGAAGTTACGTACATCCCCAAGCGTCCTGGTGAGCCAGACTGCACATTTGCCGATATCACGAAAATTCGCCATGAATTAAAATGGCAGCCAAAGGTAGATATCAAGCAAGGCGTCGAGAATATCTTGGCGAATATTGATTATTGGAAGTCGGCACCAGTTTGGACGCCCGCAACGATTGCCACGGCGACGCAAGACTGGTTCAAGTATCTTGGTAGTGATGACAAATAAAATATTTATAACTGGCGGGGCTGGATACGTGGGCTCAATGTTGGTGCCACGACTACTTAAAGACGGTCACTCGGTGACAGTAATTGATTTAATGTGGTTTGGTGATGATGTAATTGACGCTCACCCAAACCTAAAAATGGTTAAGGGCGATATTCGTGATCAGAAACTATTGAAAGCCGAAATTCCCGGGCATGATGTTGTAATTCACTTGGCTTGTATTTCGAATGATCCAAGCGTTGATTTAGATCCAGAACTTGGTCGCTCGATAAACCTTGATGCGTTTAGGCCATTGGTTGAGATCAGCAAGGCAAGTGGTGTCAGTCGGTTTATTTACGCTTCATCGTCGTCTGTTTATGGCGTAAAAAGTGAGCCGAACGTTTCAGAAGAAATGTCGCTTGAGCCTTTAACTGATTATTCAAAGTTCAAGGCCGACTGCGAAAAAATTATCGCAGAATATCAGTCAGATGATTTCACGACTGTGACAATCCGTCCAGCAACAGTCTGTGGCTATTCACGTCGCCAGCGACTTGATGTTGTTGTCAATATTCTCTCAAACTTGGCTTTTCACAAACGAAAAATAACAGTCTTCGGCGGTCAGCAGCTTCGACCAAATATTCACATCGCCGACATGGTCGAAGCGTATGTCGTGTTATTGAACGCTCCGAAAGAATTGATCGCTGGCGAGATTTTCAATGCTGGTTACGAAAATCAAAGCGTTGAAGAACTGGCACTTTCGGTTCGAGATGTCATGGGTGATGATGTTGAACTAGTGACGTCACCATCAGATGACAATCGCTCGTATCATATTTCATCTCAAAAGATTTCTAAAACACTTGGCTTCGTGCCACAGCACACAATTAGAGACGCAATTGTCGACATGAAGAATGCACTAGAGGGTGGTTTGCTGCCAGACTCGTTAACAGATGACAAATATTTCAATATCAAGCTAATCCAAACTGAAAAGTTGGCGTGATATTGAGGATCGGCCTCGATTTTGATAACACGATTGCTAATTACGACCAAGCGTTTCCAGAAGTTGCACGAATTCTTGGTTACGAGACTAAAACTCTAAACAAGCGTGACCTGAAACTCGATCTGCTTAATCGGCCTGACGGTGATACTGCTTGGCAAAAAGTTCAGGGTTTGGTCTACGGAAAGTTCATTGATCTTGCTTCTCTGTATCCCGGTGTATACGAGTTTGTATTGCGGGCATTGTCAGGCAACAACCAAGTTTTCATCGTCAGTCATAAAACGCAACTCGGACACTTTGACGAATCGCGCACACCACTACGGCAAGCCGCAACAAATTGGCTGATTAATCAGAAACTCGTTGGTGACTCTGATTCAAAAATCAAATTGCAGAATGTTTTTTATGCCGAAACTCGTGATGAGAAAATTAATAAAATCGTTGAACTGAAACTTGACGTATTCATTGATGACTTAGATGAAGTATTGAGCGACAAATCGTTTCCAAAAGAAACTAGAAAAATTCTGTTTGGATCCGACACCAGTGCTGATCAAGAAATATCAACAATGCACTCATGGCGTGAAGTCGGTGACGAATTGTTTGGCGAAATTGATTCGAGCGTAATATTGACTGGTGCTAAATTTGTTTGCCCTGAGCTGAATTGCACATCTGCGCAACGCGTTGAGGGTCGCGGCAACAGCAAAATTTTTCGCGTCGAAACTAGCGATGGTTCAATTGCGCTTAAGGTTTACCCCGACTTAGCAGTTGATAATCGCTTACGCCGCAACGCCGAGTGGCAGGCGTTGAATTTTCTTCAACAAAATAAAATGCGGGTTCCAAGACCAGTACAAACAGACTCAGAGCTCAACTGGTCTTTAATCGAGTGGATAGACGGTTCACCAGCAGATCCTCTAAACCAAGTACATCTTGATCAGGCTGCAAGTTTTATTCAAAATCTAAATCAAGCCAGTCGTGTGATCACTTCAGGAAGCATGTTTGGGTTAGCAACAGAAGCATGCTTGAATCCTTCATTTATCGAAAATCAAATTAATAATCGGCTTACTGCACTTAAGTCGGTTGAAGATTCTGCATTGCGTGAGTTCATCGACAATGATCTTTCACCAACTTTGGCTAGAACTATTGAGAGCACTCGTCGTTTGATGGTTGACAATTATGACGCAATTCTTGATCAAAAATATTGGACTTTGAGTCCGTCCGATTTTGGCTTGCATAACGCAATCGCCACGCCGCATGGCGATCTTGTATTTTTTGATTTTGAGTATTTTGGCTGGGATGATCCTGTCAAGCTGACCGCTGACGTTTGTCTGCATCCCGGAATGTCTCTTGATGAGAACGCACAGCAGCGTTGGATCAGCGAAGCCAAAAAGCTATTCGCCGATGATCCAAACTTTGGTGTGCGATTGAATGCTCTTTACCCGTTATACGCAATTAGATGGGCATTAATTATGTTAAATGAATACAGAACCGACAAAATAAAGAACAGATTAAACGCACAGAGTAGAATGCAATCTGATATTCGTGGCGCACAGTTGAAACAATTGGAGAAAGCAAAGTTGATGTTGAAGAATGCAGACCGGACTGTTTTGTAATGCCAATGGATGACCGATCAAAATTATTGCGCAGATACGTCATCGACGCGATGCGTGGCGGCGGGCGAGGTCACCTCGGGTCATCAATGTCGATGATTGAAATTTTGCGAGTGCTATACGACTCGGTGCTTAAATATGATCCGAAAAACCCAGAGTCGACTGATCGTGATCGATTTGTCCTAAGCAAAGGTCACGGTTGTCTCGCTCTATATGCAATTTTGGCGGACAAAGGTTTTCTCCCAATTAGCGAACTTGAGAGTTTTTGTCGACCAACTTCTCGACTCGGTGGTCACCCAGAGCGTGGCAAAGTGCCAGGGGTAGAAGCGTCAACTGGTGCACTTGGACATGGTTTGCCAATCGCAGTTGGGCTCGCACTTGCGATGCGCTTACAAGAACGCAATAGCCGAGTTTTTGTTTTAACTGGTGATGGCGAAATAAACGAAGGTTCGAATTGGGAGGCGGGTATGGCGGCCGCTAAACACAAGCTGTCAAACTTGACCGTGATGGTGGATTACAACAAGTTGCAGAGCTACGGCAAGACATCAGAAGTTTTAGATCTTGAACCGCTTGTCGACAAGTTTAAGAGTTTTGGTTTTGTCACCCATGAAGTTGACGGTCACGATGTCGCAGCACTTGAAGCAATTTTTAAAAAATTACCTTTTTCAGATAGTGCACCTTCGGCAATAATCTGTCACACGATTAAAGGTAAAGGATTTCCGTTCGCTGAGGGAAACCCTGAATGGCATCACAAATCAGGAATGACAGAAACTGATATCCAACAGATGTACGACTGCCTCTAATGCGTAAAACTGCACTTGATTGTGTCTACAAACTCGCCAAAGTTGACGAACGGGTTGTGTTCGTCGGCTCTGACCTTGGGCCTGGTGTGCTTGACAAAATGAAAACCGAATTTCCACAAAGGTTTTTCATGGAAGGTGTCAGTGAGCAATACATCGTCGGCATGGCGGCTGGTTTAGCGATGGAAGGATTCATCCCTTATGTGAATACCATTGCGACTTTTCTAACTCGACGTTGTTACGAACAAGTAGCAGTAGACCTTTGTATTCATGATTTGCCAGTTCGTCTGATCGCCAATGGCGGTGGCGGGGTTTACGCGCCGCTTGGGCCAACGCATTTGGCGATTGAGGATATTGCAATTATGCGAGCGTTGCCGAATATGGCAGTAGTGGCACCTTGTGATGCAGATGAAATGAATCGTTTAATGATGTCAACTCTTGAGTGGCCTCATCCGATTTATATACGTCTCGGCAAAGGAGGCGACAAAATTGTTAGCGAAGAGAAAAATGGTTTTGAATTAGGTAAATCAATCTTGATGCGAAGTGGCTCTGATGGTATGTTCGTTACGACTGGTGTGATGACGCAACTTGCATTAGAGACCGCAGACATATTGAAAAAAGACGGAGTCAATGTCGGCGTCGTTCACATGCACACGATTAAACCTTTTGATGCTGCTGGCGTGATTTCTGCGATTGAAAATGTAAAAGCAGTAGTCACAGTTGAAGAGCACATCGTTAACGGTGGTCTCGGTTCGGCACTGCTCGAAACATGCAGTGACCTTCGTCCAGAATTATTACCAAAGATTACGCGAGTAGGCATACCTGACAAATTTGCAACTGAGTATGGCAGTCAAAATTCGCTATTGAAGCATTGGGGAATCACGTCGGATACCTTGGTAGGTGCGATGATGAAAAAGCTTGGAGGCTAGTTGTGATATTTACTTCAGATGAAGATCTCGCAATTGCTAACGAATATTCAAATCATGGTTACATAATTAGACCAAATGCGGACAAAGAAGCATTTAATTGGATTCAGAAAAGTGCGGCCAATGTGGCTGCGGTTGCTCTAAACATCGAGCCACCAACAGATAACGAAAAGTTCTTGAACGAAATTCACAATCTTGTTGAACCGTCAAAACTAAACGACTTCAGATTAAAAGTGATACAAGGTTTAAACGCACTTCCAGAATTTCGCTTAATGTACTTTCGTTTGGCGAAACCATATTTAGAAGCAATTGTTGGCAACGAACTTGCAATGCAGCAACGCATCAACTTGAGCATTCAAATGCCAAATGACACAAGTTCGTTGTTGCCGGTACATGCCGACACCTGGTCAGGCGACTCACCGTTTGAAGTTGTGGTTTGGTTGCCACTCGTCAATTGTTTTGGCACAAAGGCGATGTATTTGTTGCCTCCAACCGAGTCTGCAAAATTTTCAGATGAGTTCAGCAAGCGCGGTGGAAGCAGCAGCGAATCTATTTTCGACTCAATCAAAACCGAAGTTAAATGGCTTGAAGTTAAAAGTGGACAAGTATTAGTTTTTGATCAGTCTCTCCCACATGGCAATCGTCTAAACGAAGAAACTGAAACTCGCTGGTCGATGAACTGTCGGTTCAAGGGTGTGTTCACGCCGTATGGCGATAAGAAGCCCGGAGAATTTTTTGAGCCGATCACTCTACGCCCAGCATCTCGGCGTGGTATGTCATACGTGCTTCCGAAAATCTCATGAAAAGGTTACGAGGCTACATATTCGCTCGACCTTTTATGGGCGAAAGGGCTCCGCAACACGTGCAAAATATTATTTTGCGTGACTACTGCAATAAAAAAGGTTTTGAACTATTACTAGCGGCGACAGAATATGCGATGGCTGATTCATTCATGATTTTAGAGTCGGTGCTAGACGATCTAGATAGCGTTGACGGTGTCGTGTTTTACAGTCTCTATCAATTACCAATTCAATCCGAACAGCGAAATTCTGTTTATTCACGTGCGCTTGAATCAGGCAAATCGCTCCATTTTGCTGTCGAAGGAATGTCGATTACGAAGCCAATAGATATTGATTCGGTTGAGCAATGTTTGTTAGTCAAGACAACTCTTGATCACTGCATTACAAAAGTTGAAGTTTGAACTATGGGTGTTTGGCGCGAATTCGTAACACCGTTACATAAGTCGACGAAGCGCGATTATCTTGCGCGAATGAACGACGACAAAGTCCATTGCATGCTTAAGGCAAAAGAATACGGAGCAGATTACTGGGACGGTGACCGTCGTTATGGATATGGCGGCTACAAATATCGCGCAGGCTATTGGACGCCTGTCGCCCAATGTTTGATTGATACTTACAACTTGAAACCAGGTTCAAAAGTTTTGGATTTGGGCTGTGGAAAAGGTTTCTTGTTGCATGAACTTTTATTGCTTGAACCAGATCTACAAATAGTTGGCACCGATATTTCGGAGCATGGTTTAAGCCAGACCACCGATCTTGTCAAGCCAAATGTGCAGATTCACGATGCGCGAGGCGAATTTAAATGGAAGGACAAAGAGTTTGATCTAGTAATTTCGCTCACGCTTCTACATAATTTACGAGCGTTTGATTTAGAAAATTGTTTGCGCGAGATTCAGCGCATTGGTAAGTCACATTATGTAACTTCCGAGAGCTATCGAAACGAACTTGAGCAATTTAATTTGCAGTGTTGGGCGTTGACCTGTGAAACATTCTTTGATTTAGATGAGTGGCTGTGGATGTTTGAAAAGACTGGCTATACGGGCGACTACGAATTCATATACTTTGAGTAGTCAATGTTTGTATTAACAACCGATCAATTTGGTCGTATTTTGATCGAGAATGTTGCAGCAAGAAGTGGCTCGTCTGAGAACTTGGTTGCGTTGCCAAATATTGAAAAGAATTTCTTGCAAGCCGAACTTGAGAACTGGATGAAAAGTCATTCGATAAGCCAAGTTTCTGAGACCATACGTTTTAGTTTGCTAACAACTACTGATCAGCCAAAAACTGAATACATATCATGTTCTGTCGAAAACGTAGGCACGCCAAAGTCTCCTTTCGAATGGGTGTCAGTTGAGAATTTGTGGCAAAAAAATATCGACGATTCAATAGCTAGTGCAATGAACCAGATTATTGGGCAAGTCGAAAAAATTAATCCAGGGAGTTTAGAAAAACTTGAACAATTGTTTGTAAAAGATTTTGACTTAAATAAAGTAAATCCACGAGTTTTTTTCGCGAAGTCAGAAACGGTCGAAGTAACAGAAGCGTTGATCTCGTTTCTTGGCGCATTCAGCGTCGGAAACGGGCAGCAAACTGCACGGCTCTGCATGCACCACAGTCAGTCACAAGTGATCCAAGAAATGCTAATGATTCATGCAGTGCCGATAAGTACAGGTCCATTACGCCAAAATAATAATTCATCAGTTTCATACCACATGATGCGCGGAGCCTTAGAAATAACTTTGCACCATGGAGGTACTGTTGGCAACATAGTGCATCACGTTGAGCGCCGCGCCGATCAACCATCGTCACCGAGTTCAATAAGAGTTCCCGCTCGCGTCTTTCGCACAATTCGAACTGTCACAGACTCGGCCGTATTCATTGAAGTTCAGAGTGGTCCATTCTCTGATAGCGACACCGAGTGGTGTGCGATTGAAGACATTCGGTGAGAGTTTTAATCGTTGGTGGCACTGGAGTAATTGGTTCTTGTCTGCAAAAGACATTGGCGAAGAACGGTCATGAAGTGGTCATCACTTCGCGTAAGTCATCGACATCAAATGATTCAACGCTGTTAGTTAATTTGGAGAATATTTCAGATTCAGTGCAAACGATTCGTAATGCCGGAAACTTCGATGCGGTAGTTCTTTCGGCTGGAGTAAGTTCAATACGAGCCTGTCAAGTCAATCCGCAGGCCACTTCGTTGGTAAATGTTGATGCTCAAGTTGAGATCGCTAATGATCTTCTCTCCATTAACCCATTAAAAATTGTTCTGATCTCAAGTAATCGAGTCTTTGATGGATCGGCCGAGTTAATCAAAAGCAAGTCAACCTACAGTCCGACGACTGAGTACGGGCGACAAAAATCGCAAGCTGAAACAGAGTTGCTATCGCTTGGTTCATCAGTAAAAATAGTGCGATTTTCGAAAGTGATTTCTGAACATACTGCATTGATAGTCGACTGGTTTAGCAAACTCTCAAATAACGAAAAAATTTCAGCGTTTGTCGATATGGCGATTAGCCCGATCACCGTTGACACTGCTGTTAATGTCATCGAGAACGTACTCGTTGCCGAATGCGGACCAGTAGTGCAATTCTCGGCGGCAGACGAAATTTCTTTTTTTGATTTGGCTTCGGTCGTTGCGAATTACGCTAAGTCGCCCCTATCTAATGTGATTCGTCAATTGGCGCAAGATGCAGGCGATAATGCAGTCCTTCATTCGTCGCTAGAATCAAGTGTGTTCTTGCCGATCAAGCCAATGCCGTCGTTGCAATCTGTTCATAAAATTATGGAGAAACTTATCAGGTCATGAAAAACGGCACAGTTTTTGTCTCCGGAACTTTCAATGTTCTTCATCCAGGACACTTGCGCTTACTAAAATTTGCCAAAGACAGTGGTGAAAGACTCGTTGTTGGCGTTCTCAGTGACCGCGTGGCTGGGGTGGCAGCACATGTGCCACAAGAGTTTCGCTTAGAGGCTGTCAAAATGCACGCAATCGTAGATGAAGCGTTTTTGATTGATGATTCTGTGAATGATGCGATCCGCAAAATTCAGCCATCGCGAGTCGTCAAGGGCAAGGAACATAAAACTAAAGACAACCCAGAGCAAGAAGCCGTAGATAGTTATGGCGGAAAATTGTTATTCAGTTCGGGTGATGTGGTGTTTACTTCGCTTGATTTGATTCGCCGTGAGATGGCAATTCAAGAACCAAAGACGATTACTTTGCCAATTGATTTTATGGCTCGACGCGGAGTGACCAAAAAATCTTTATCGTTATTGCTTTCAAAAATGAAAGATATGAAAGTAGTGGTGATCGGCGACACGATCGTTGACGAATATATCTCTTGTGATCCACTTGGAATGTCCGAAGAAGATCCAACAATTGTTGTAACGCCGATTTCTAGCAAGAAATTTATCGGCGGGGCTGCGATTGTCGCAGCACACGCAGCCTCACTAGGCGCGAAAGTCAAATATTTCTCAGTCGTTGGTAAAGATGAGTCAGCCCAGTTCTGTCGCGATGAATTGACTAAATTCAATGTTGACCACGAACTAATAGTTGATGATGCAAGGCCTACAACTCTTAAACAACGCTTTCGCAGTCGCGGTAAGACTCTGTTGCGAGTCAGTCATCTGGTGCAACGTTCGGTTGACGAGCCAATACAAAAGAATCTTGTGGCAAGTGTTAAAAAAGCCTGCACTAATGCCGATTTGCTGATTTTCTCAGACTTTAATTATGGGTGTTTGCATCAGAATGTTGTTGATCAACTCGTTGTGATTGCGACTACAAATAAAATGCGAATAGTCGCAGATAGCCAATCTTCATCGCAAATTGGCGATATTTCAAGATTCAAAAATACAGATTTAATAACCCCAACAGAACGCGAAGCCAGGTTGGCGCTGCGCAACACCGAAGACGGTCTCGTGGTAATCGCGCAGTCGGTTTGTTTAAGCGCAGAAGCTAAAAGTGTCACTTTGAAACTTGGCGAACAAGGAGTTTTACTTCACGGTCGATGGGGTAAAGACTGGGAGACCGATCAGATTCCGGCACTTAATTCGGCGCCGCACGATGTCGCAGGCGCTGGCGATTGCCTGCTGGTAGCGACTTCGCTGGCGATGACAGTTGGTGCAAACATGTGGGAGTCAGGGTTGCTCGGCTCGCTTGCAGCGGCAATTCAAGTTGGGCGAGTTGGCAATACACCAATCACTCAAAACGAACTTCTGCACGAGTTGGCGGAGTGAGAGCGGTCCTACTCGCCGCCGGACTCGGAACTCGACTTAGGCCACTCACCGATACAGTTCCAAAATGTTTGGTACCGATCAAAGGCAAGCCACTTTTAGATATTTGGGTTGAATCGCTACTGCAAGCCGGAGTTGAAAGAATTCTTGTAAATCTTCACTACAAGCATGATTTAGTTGAAGACCATATTGCGAATTCTACATATCGCGATCAAGTTGAAACAGTTTTTGAACCAAAGTTACTTGGCACAGCAGGAACGCTAGTTGCGAACCGACAATTTTTTAAAGGCGAAGACGGAATGTATATTCACGCCGACAACTATTCAGAAGTTGACATTTCTCAACTGATTGAACTTCATATTCAACGACCGAAAAATTGTTTAATGACGATGCTTGCCTTTCGAACGGACGCGCCACAAACCTGCGGAATTCTTGAACTAGATAATCAAAATGTTTTGCAAAGAATGTATGAGAAGTCACCAGAGAGTCATGGCAATTTGGCAAATGCGGCGTTATACGTTTTGTCGAACGAATTAGTAGCAAGCGTTACGACTGAGCATGATTTCAGTACTCAGGTGATACCGAATCTACTTAAACGTATCTATGTCGTTGAAACCGACAAGACTTATATTGATATTGGTACTCCAGAGAGTTATCAACGCGCTCAAGAAATTGCAAATGTTGATTAAAAAGATCAGACGACAGTTGTTTCAACTACGGCACGGTAACTTTTTAGCGTTTCTAAAAAAGTTTTCTAAATTGAGGACAATGCTTACATTTGTTGCCTTGTTGAGCTTTCAAGAGCGACGATTTTGGAAAAAACTAAACAAGATCTCATATAACTTTTCTAAGACTGTTGGCCAGAATATTGAACCCAATAAATCTGATTCTTTGATGGCCAGCAAAGTTGAAAAAATACTGAGCCAAATTAGAGCCTTAATTAAAAATAACCAGACTGCAGCAGCTCTAGAAAAACATCGTCAGGGTGCTGAACTGTTTCCAAAATCGCTTGAGCTAAAGCAGGCACACGCGCAGACACACTTTCTTCGAGGTGAATGGACCAACTATCTCGCGGTTTCAGTACAAGCGGATGATTTGATGCGACAACTCGCCCAAGAGCAAGCGTTAGATATAACACGACTGCGCTTTTTGGGCAATGGATGGACGGGGCCACTTGGCCATATTTCGTTACTTGACACAGTGATAAAACTCAGAGAACTGAATTTGTTTTCTGACGAACAAAGGATTTTGCTTTACGATTCTCAATACGCATCTAATAGTGCACTCCTTAAACTTTTTCTTCCAAAAATATTAAATATTAAGAGCGACGTCAAACTTATTGAAAAGTTCACGCAGAAGTTTGGTTCGATAGTTGATCAGGTACCGATGTATCGCCTTAAGAACAGAATTGTTGACCAGTGGTCAGCTATCGATATTGCGAACCAAGCATGGAGCAATGAACATCGAGAGCCGGTTGTCAAACTTTCTGACTCTATTGAGGCTCGAGGTATGTCGATACTCAAACGATGGGGGCTTCCAGCCGATGCTTGGTTTGTAGTGATCCATGTACGAGAAGGTGACCATCGACCACATGCCCGTCTACAAAACTCCGATATTTCGACGTATTTCCCGATGATGCGCGAGATTGTGAGTCGTGGTGGATGGGTAATTCGAATGGGGAGTCCGTTGATGCGGCCACTGCCCGAGATGCAAAATGTCATCGATTATGCGCACGCAATTGAGCGAGTTGACTGGATGGATGTGTTTCTATGGGCAAAAGCTAAGTTTTCTATCGCCACAAACTCAGGCGGCTCAGAAGTGCCGATGTGCTTTGGTACGCCTGTAATCAGAACAAACTATTCTTCATTTGGACACTGTTCATTTTTCGAAAAATCATTTATGGTGCCAAAGCTCTACAAACTTAAAAGCGAAAAGGTATCAATGTCGTTGCAACAGGTACTGCGCACTCCGATCCCTTGGTGCGAATCGACAGTTCATGAAAACATTGAATTTGAAATCATAGACAACTCACCCCAAGATTTGGTTAATGCAGCAGTTGAAATGTTCTCAAGATTCGAGAAAAATGTCTGGAGTATGACGCAAGATCAAGTGAATGCTCAAAACATTCGACTCAGCGAAGGTGCGGTTGGCGGGCTTCCGATCTCGCAAAGCTTTCTTGCCAATCATCAATTATTTGTTCAAGCATGAAGTCTCTTTTCAAGTTCTTACAGATAATTTCGGGATTAGTTATTGCTATCGCGATTCGAATTGTGTTCCCGTTTAGGAACTATAAATTTGGTCGGCTACCGAGTCACGAGATTGGACACTACGCATCAAATGTAGAAATTCACTTGTGTGAAAAAGATGCAAAAATTCATGGCGATTCTAAAAAAACTGCAGACATCTGGTACCGAAACCCAGATCACGCGGTTGCCAACAACCAATTAGACACAATGTGGTCGCGAGTAATCAAGATTTCCAATTCGCCAATTACTAGGTACGCCGACGCAATTTCACAGCGACTGCCAGGCGGGTCTAAATTTTCAATTTCGCACCATGATCGAGATGCATACGGTCTCTACAGCAAATTGCAGCCACATATTAAATTTTCAAATTCAGAAACAAAACAAGGTGAAGATTTTCTAAATTCTTTGAGAGCTACCACTAGTCAGAAGTTTGTGTGCTTGGCGGTTCGTGATTCGTCGTACAAACGAGATCAGTTCGAGAATCGCGACATCCGTCATGATGACTATCGCAATAACGACATCAACAATTTTCATAATGTTGCCAAGCGATTAGTTTCAGACGGTTATCTTGTTTTCAGAATGGGTGCAAAAGTCGAGCGACCATTCGGGGTAGATGCGTCAGGAGTTTTTGACTATGCATCAAACGGCATGCGAACCGATTTTCTAGATGTATATCTTTCGGCAAACTGCGAAATTTTCATTTCAACCGTCTTGGGCATTGATTCAATCCCAGAGATTTTTCGTGTACCAAGAGTTTTGACTAATTACATTCCGATCGCCAACTTCGGCAAGTACGGTCCACAAGATTTGATAATCCCAAAACAATATTGGATTGAGAACGAGAATAGGTATATGCCGTTCAGCGAAATTGTGGCGTCAAAAAATGCGCTTGGGTCTTGCACAAGCAGTTACGAATATCAACGCGCAGGCCTAAAACTTGTAGAAAACACTCCACAAGACATAACTCTCGCTGCACAAGAACTTCTCGCCCGTAAAAATGGCACCTGGCAAGTAACTGTCGAGGCAAAGACTCTGCAAGATAAGTTCTGGTCGTTGTATGACCAACTTTCGCCTCCAGGTATTAAGAGCCGTGTAGATGATCACAAACCAATAATTGGCACAGAGTTCCTTCGCGCTAACCCGCACTGGACGTTATAAAACTTTGAAGTTCAACATTGATCCCCGCCTCAGCCGGCTAGTTCGACTAACTCTTTCAGCGCCATTTGCGCTGTTCTTTGTCGTGCTAATTCGCGTGATTCGACCAGTTTTTTTAGTTCGAATTGGCGTGATGCGCAGCGATCGAATTGGTCATTTCGCCCTAGAGACCGAACTCTGGCTCCTTGAACAAGAATCTGGCGTCGCCTCGCGTCCGAAGCGTTCAGTTGATATTTGGTTTGCACCCGAGCCGATCGCCAATCGAGTTCTCCACAAAATGTGGAAGCAAGTGCTGATAATCTGGCCTAATTGGTTGATGGTTTCGGTGTTCCGCATCAATCATTTAATCCCCGGCGCAGCCGCTCACCAGATCAATAAAACAACTGCGACATGTTTAGATGTTCACAATTTGTTAGACGTCTACCCTCCGCGCCTTAAATTCACGGCAAGGCAAATCGAACAAGGTCATGCAGGTCTTGCAAAGTTAGGCATAAAGCCAAGTGATCGATTCGTTTGTTTTATCGTACGAGATTCGGCTTACACAAAAAAAGCATTCCCTGAAAAAGATATGTCATATCACGACTTTCGAAACTGCGATGTTGATGACTACGTTGCCGGCGCCGAGGCACTCGCAGATCGCGGCTTATTTGTATTGCGCATGGGTTCTGTAGTTTCAAAGCCACTTGTCTCAAGTAATCCACGCGTGATTGATTATGCAAACTCCAAAGTCCGTAGCGAATTTATGGATCTCTTTCTCGGTGCTCATTGTGAATTTAATGTTTCTGACGGTTTAGGTTTCTACGCAATTCCTGCGATGTTTCGTCGGCCGAACGCCTACGTTAACTATTCGCCATTTTTTATGTATTACTCGTCTCGCGCATGCGATTTGGGTATCGCAAAAACAATGATTGACACAGCGACTGGCAAACGCCTGAATCTCACTGAGATGGGCAATCGCGGAGTCGCCAGATTTGGTGAGACATCTCAATTCACAATTGCTGGCGTTTCGGTCAAGAGCAACACTCCATCCGAAATTAAAGATCTGATGCTTGAGATGCTTGATCGCATCGACAGCAAATGGTCAAGCCGGCCAGAAGACGATGAACTTCAGCGCAAGTTCTGGGAGAAGTACTCAGAAATCATTGGCCCTGATAGAGAGAATTTTCACGGCGAGATTTGGTCTAAATATGGCGCACAGTTCTTGCGTGATAACCAAGACTGGATTCTCTAGAAATCACTGGTGCGCTCAGCGGGCGCTGGGCTAGCGTATTGAATGTAATTAAGTGCAATTTAGGGCAGTAGCTCAGTTGGTAGAGCGCCGGTCTCCAAAACCGATGGTCGGGGGTTCAAATCCCTCCTGCCCTGCAAATTGCTAGCCAGCCAGGTTTCTAGTTGTCTGGATGTCTAGATATCTAGCCGTGCCAGCCAAGGGTGTGCTTAGAGTTGGGGTGGAGGAACAACGACCCGTTACTCCCATCCGATTCGGTCTTTTGGGTAAGAAGCAATCGAAATCGCAGTTGAAATCGCCGATAGGGTAAACACCCACTATGTCAATGGATCTCAATCGGCAACAAAAACGCTCGATGCAAAAAATGGGCGAAGTCAACGAGCAAGGCGCACCGATTCGCCAAGCCCGCCCGACGGTGACTGCTAAAGCGTCCAAAGAGCGCGTTGGTCCGTTTCAGTACATTCGTGAAGTTCGCGATGAAATGCGCAAGGTTGCGTGGCCAAAATGGCCAGAAGTACGTCGATATTCAATAATTGTGCTGGTCACCGTTGTAATTGTCACCGCTTTTGTGGGTGGATTAGACGCTGCATTTGGCATACTTTCAGGCTGGCTTTACAAAGATTAGGCAACCAAAAAAATGACTGACGACATCACAACAACTCAACTTGCTACCGACGACGAAGCTACACAACTCGTCGACGCAACTTTCGATCTCACAGAAGATGGTGACGATAGCGAAGTAGAGCGCCCGTGGCTACGGCCTGGCAAATGGTATGTCGTTCACTCGCAGTCTGGCTACGAAAAAAAAGTTGATGCAAATCTAAAAGCACGAATTGCTTCTTACAATCTTGCTGATCGAATTTATGAAATTGTTATCCCAATGGAAGACGTTGTCGAATTTAAGCAAGGTCGAAAACAGACGGTTCAGAAAAAAGTATTCCCTGGATATTTGCTGGTGCGCTGCGAGATGGATGACGAAACTTGGTTTTGCATTCGCAACACACCAGGCGTAACTGGCTTCGTCGGACAGAGTCAAAAGGGCAAGACCCCCGCACCGTTGTCACGCAAAGAAGTTGAAACTTTCTTGTCGGCAAAAGGTGACGGTAAAGAAGCACCGAAGCGTAAGGCACCAAAACTTGATTATGAAATCGGTGAAGGTGTCCGCGTTAAAGAGGGTCCGTTCGCAGACTTCTCAGGTCAAGTTGCGGAAATCAATGCAGACCACATGAAACTAAAAGTGCTTGTCAACATTTTCGGTCGAGAAACTCTCGTCGAAATGGATTTCAGTCAAGTCGCGAAGCTCTAACTAGAAACTCACAAGAAAGAAATTCATCATGGCAAAAAAAGATATTAAAGCGATCGTCAAGATTCAGATTCCTGCGGGCAAGGCAACACCTGCGCCACCAGTTGGTACCGCGCTCGGACCTCATGGTATTCAAATCATGGAGTTCGTAAAGCAGTACAACGCTGCAACCGAGTCACAGAGTGGCACCGTTGTGCCAGTTGAGATCACAATTTTCGAAGATCGTTCGTTTACATTCATTCTCAAGACTCCACCGACGCCGGTTTTATTGCGTCAAAAAGCTGGTCTTGAAAAGGCTTCAAAGAACCCTGGCAAAGAAGTTTGTGGTTCAGTAACTGAAAAAGATGTTGAAGAAGTTGCAAAAATCAAGATGCCAGACTTAAACGCAAATGACCTTGAAGCAGCCAAACAACAAGTTCGTGGAACAGCCCGTTCAATGGGCCTGACTGTGGTGGGCTGATAGAAATAGCTGGCTAGTAAAAGAATTAATTAGATAAAAATCAAACCAAAAATCAAATCCTGATTCAGAAGAACCTCATCTGGTCAGGCTTACAACGAGGGAGGCTTTATGCCAGAAAAAAATACGGACAAAAATACAGGTAAAAATATAGATAAGAGCCACGGCAAGAACTATCGCAATGCGGTGGCTTCGTATGATCGTGAAACACTGCATTCACCAGCAGATGCAGTTGCCAAAGTAAAGTCACTCGCCAAGGCGAAATTTGACGAAACAATTGAACTCGCTGTGCGCTTGGGTGTTGATCCACGCAAAACAGACCAGAGCGTTCGTGGCACCGTTTCGATGCCATCAGGCACTGGCAAGACAGTGCGGATTGCAGTTTTCGCAGCAGGCGATGCCGCAAAGCAAGCTCGCGACGCAGGTGCAGACATTGTTGGTAGCGATGATCTCGCTGCAGATATTGAAAAAGGCAAAATGGAGTTTGACATTGTCATTGCAACCCCAGACATGATGCCGTTAGTCGGCAAGCTCGGTCGCGCACTCGGACCACGTGGTTTGATGCCAAACCCAAAGACTGGCACCGTGACACAAGATGTTGCTCGCGCAGTTGCCGAGTTCAAAGGTGGAAAAGTTGAATACCGCACTGACCGCTATGGCAATGTGCACATCCCGGTAGGCAAAGTTAGTTTCGAAGTTGCTGCGTTAACACTCAACGTGACAGCAGTGCTTGACGAACTCAACCGCACCCGCCCAGCGGCTGCCAAAGGTCGATACATCAAAAAGATTGCGATGTCATCAACAATGGGGCCCGGCGTAAAGATTGATCCAGCACTCATCGCTGGCGAATAACTAAAAATCATTAGATAGCGCTAATGCTGGGGGTTAATGTCGCGGGTTAATGTCGCGGGTTAATGTCGCGACTAGTTGCCAAGCGGGTTTTGTGCCCGATATCGTGAAAAGTCGTAATTAAGAATTTGAAGCAGGATAGTAGTAATAGCAACTTAAGCAGAAATGCAAAGGTTGCCCACCGCAGAAATTTGGTCTGATCAACTGTTTAGTCGAGGCGAAAGCGCGACAAAGCACTGAGAAGATAATTAACTGAAATTAGATCGAAATCCGATCGGAATCAGTTAGCCAAACGAGGTGAATGAATCTGGTTTTGACGCGAGTCGCCCAGGGTTGTTCCGCACTGCGTTGAGCACCCGAGCGTTAACTAATCAGAAAGTTTTATAAATCATGGCAAATCCAAGTGCGCAAAAAGTCGCAGTAGTTGCAGAAGTTCGCGAGAAACTCACTGCTGCAAACTCGGCGATCATTACCGAATATCGCGGTATGACTGTTGGGTCTCTTGCATCATTGCGTCGCAAGTTGCACCCACACAATGCCGAATACAAAGTTTACAAAAATACGCTTGCGCGATTTGCTGCACGCGAGGCTGGTGTTGCCGAACTCGAAGCATTTCTTAAAGGCCCAGCGGCGATTACTTTCGTCAAGGGCGACGCTTCTGCTGTAGCAAAAGTTTTGCGCGATCACGCCAAAGAAAATCCTGCGCTTGTTTTAATGGGTGGGGTTGTTGCTGGAAAAACTGTCAACGCTAAAGAGCTTCGAGCCCTTGCCGACTTGCCACCACGCGAAGTGATGCTGGCGCAATTCGCTGGTTTGCTCAAAGCACCAATGTCAAAGACAGCAAACTTGCTCGCTGCGTTGCCACGCAAAGCCGCTTACGGCCTCAAGGCACTCATCGAACAACGCGAAGCAGCATAACGGTTTAAGAAATTAAGAAATTAAATAAAACTAACTAGTCAAATAACTAATCAAATAACTAATCAACTAACGAAACAAATAAAACAGGAGAATATCAATATGGCACTTACAAAAGATCAGATCCTTGACGGAATCTCAGAACTCACAGTTCTTGAGCTCAAAGACCTTCTTGACGCGTTCGAAGAGAAGTTCGGCGTATCAGCAGCAGCCCCAGTGGCAGTTGCCGCAGCAGGCGGAGCAGCACCAGCCGGTGACGCAGCAGCAGAAAAAGATGAGTTCACAGTCATTTTGAAAGATGGTGGCGCTCAGAAGATTGCCGTTATTAAGGCAGTTCGCGAACTTACTTCGCTTGGTCTCAAAGAAGCAAAAGACCTTGTTGATGGTGCACCAAAGCCTGTCCTCGAAAAGGCGAGCAAGGACGACGCCGCAAAGGCGAAGGCCAAGCTCGAAGAGGCCGGCGCAACCGTCGAACTCGCTTAATTCGCGGTCGAGGCGTCCGGGTTTCCGGACGCCGACCGTGGTCTTAATTTGCGAGTCTGGTGAATTTCACCAAAAATTTGTGATTAAGGACAAAACATCGCTCTCGGCAATGTTTTCTGCTCCCTAGCACAGATAGGCTCGTAAATCGCCGTGCTTTGCCCTCTGACTAACTCAAAAAGTTTGTCAGAAGGCTATTCATTGCAAATTCCCTGCTTGCCAAGTTCTTAACCTAGGAGTACACTCGTGGCCCTTCGTGCTGATGCACGCGAACGCTATTCGTTCGCAAATCTATCTGATGCAATGGAAATCCCGAATCTAATCGGCGTACAACGTGAAAGCTTTGAGTGGTTTCTCACTGAAGGTTTGCGAGAAGTGTTTGAAGATATTTCACCAGTTAAGGGTGTGAGCGATGATCTTCAACTTGAACTTACGTTTGACCCAGATGATGCCGATCTCAACCCGAAGCCAAAGTTCACAGAAGCAGAGTGTCGCGATCGTGACATGACTTATTCGGTGCCAAAGTTTGTTAAGGCAAAGTTTTTAAACCGTCCAACTGGCGAAATCAAAGAGCAGACAGTTTTTATCGGTGATTTTCCGAAGATGACCGACAAGGGAACTTTCATCATCAATGGCACCGAGCGTGTTGTTGTTTCACAGTTGGTTCGTTCACCAGGCGTTATCTTCGAACCGGGCGAGCGCTTTCGTTTGCGTAACTTATCGAAGTATCAATTAGTCAAGGGCACGATTCACCCATCTCGTGGTGAGTGGCTTGAGTTCGACGTTGAGCATAAGCCAGGCAAAGAAGTTACTGCAGGTACTCGTGTCGCACGAAAGCGTCGCATGGGTGTGTTCACAATTATTCGTGCGCTGGGTTACGACGAGTTAAATGCGCCAGGTTTCATTGACCGGTTCGTCAATTACTTTGATTTCCTTGAAGATCAGTGGCGCCGTGAAAAGTTGATTGCTCCGACTCGCGAAGAAGCTTTGCTTGAAATTTACAAGCGTGCTCGACCAAGTGAGCCACAGAACGTTGAAGCGGCTCGTGTCTATTTTGAGCAGGCATTTTTTGGTGTTCGTTACAACTTGTCTCGAGTTGGTCGCTACAAATTGAATCGCAAACTCGGCGGCGAAGTAAAGAAAATTCAAGAGATGTTTGGTCTTAAGACCGGCACCGAACTTGGGCAACTTGATATTGCTGCTGAAGACCAAGATGTGTTGAGTCGTTGCGAAGTTCTTGCGACTATTTCTTATATGTTGCATCTTGTTAAGCAAGAGCCTGGTTATCGCCTTGACGACCAAGATCACTTTGCTAACCGTCGCATTCGTTCAGTTGGCGAATTGATTCAGAACCAGGTTCGAATTGGTTTGTCGCGAATGGAGCGTGTTGTTCGCGAGCGTATGACCACTCAAGATTCTGAAGCGATTTCGCCACAGACCTTGATCAACGTGCGACCAGTAGTTGCAGCAATCAAAGAGTTCTTTGGAACTTCTCAGTTGTCGCAGTTCATGGACCAAGTCAACCCACTGTCGGGTTTAACTCATCGTCGTCGACTTTCGGCTCTTGGGCCAGGCGGACTCAGTCGTGAGCGTGCAGGTTTCGAAGTTCGAGACGTTCACTTTTCTCACTACGGTCGAATGTGTCCAATCGAAACACCAGAAGGTCCAAACATTGGTTTGATCGGTGCATTATCGACATACGCGCGGATCAACCCATTTGGTTTCATCGAAACTCCATACCGCCGAGTTAAGGGTGGTTTTGTTACTAGCGAAATTAAATACATGGCAGCCGACGAAGAAGAAAACTACGTTGTTGCCCAGGCCAACACACCGATTTTGCCAGATGGTCGCTTTCGCGATGATCGCGTTCTTGTTCGTCGTTCGCCGCAGGCAGCAAGTTTGGAAGACCTCAAAAAAATGCTTGAAGCAGAAAGTTTCTTCGGCGCAACAACCGACATCGGTCTTGTAACGCCAGACGAAGTTGACTTTATTGACGTTTCACCAAAACAGATCGTGTCGATTGCGACTGCGTTGATTCCCTTCCTTGAGCACGACGATGCAAACCGTGCGTTGATGGGTGCAAACATGCAACGTCAGGCTGTGCCGTTGATTCGCGCCGAAGCACCGTATATCGGTACTGGTGTTGAGGCTCGCGCTGCGCGTGACGGAGCCGATTTGATCTTGGCAAAAGACGACGGTGTTGTTGAGTCGATAACGGGCGCAACAATCGTAGTTAAATACGAGAACTTGCCAAAGCGTGAGCACGAACATAAGTTGTCAAAGTTCTTGCGATCCAACCAAGACACTTGTATTAACCAAGTGATTCGTGTTAGAGAAGGGCAGAAAATTTCAAAAGGCGACTTGCTCGCTGACGGCCCAAGCACAGACGAAGGCGAACTCGCACTCGGAAAAAACTTACTCGTGGCTCTTATGCCATGGGAGGGCTACAACTTCGAAGACGCAATTATTTTGTCTGAGCGTCTTGTTAAAGAAGATGTACTCACGTCAATTCACATTCACGAGTACGAAGTTGATGCCCGTGATACAAAACTCGGCGCGGAAGAAATCAGCCGTGACATTCCGAACTTGTCTGAAGAAATTCTTGCAGACCTTGACGACCGTGGAATCATTCGCGTCGGCGCCGAAGTAGGGCCAGGCGACGTACTCGTTGGCAAGGTAACACCTAAAGGTGAAACCGAACTGACACCAGAAGAGCGTTTGTTGCGCGCGATCTTCGGCGAAAAGTCGAAGGAAGTTCGCGATACATCACTCAAAGTTCCGCACGGTGAAGGCGGCAAAGTAATTGACGTCAAAGTTCTTAAGCGTGCCGCAGAAGGCGACGACTTACCAGGTGACGAATTGCCACCAGGCGTTAACCAAATCGTGAAAATTCACGTTGCACAAAAGAGAAAGATCAGTGTCGGTGACAAACTCGCTGGTCGGCACGGCAACAAAGGTGTCATCTCGAAGATTCTGCCTGTTGAAGACATGCCGTATCTCGAAGATGGAACTCCAGTCGACATCATTTTGAATCCACTTGGTGTACCAAGTCGAATGAACATCGGCCAGGTTCTTGAAGCTCACTTGGGTTATTGCGCAAGATGGGGTTGGTTTGATGAAAAGAACAACAAGACTGTCGGCGCGAACCCAATTCGTGGCACCGAATCAAAGACTCGACCATCAACACCGCCTGCAACTTTTGTGGCAACACCGGTTTTCGACGGTGCGCAGTGGGATGAAGATGACCAAGCCGGTTCGCATCCAACTATTCAGTCGATTCTGCGAAACTTAAACCCAGAGTCAGTTGATGGCAAGCGAATGATCGGCGAAGACGGCAAGACACTTCTGCGCAACGGTCGCACCGGAGATGTTTACGACAACCCAATCACAGTTGGCTATATGTACATCTTGAAACTTAACCACTTGGTTGATGACAAGATTCACGCACGGTCAACTGGTCCATACTCGATGATCACGCAACAACCACTTGGCGGCAAAGCACAATTCGGTGGTCAGCGTTTCGGAGAAATGGAAGTGTGGGCACTCGAGGCCTACGGCGCTGCATATTGCTTGCAAGAACTTTTGACAATCAAGAGCGACGACGTACTCGGACGAGTTCGCGTGTACGAAGCGATCGTCAAGGGCGACAATATTCCAGAGCCTGGTATTCCTGAGAGTTTCAAAGTGTTGATGAAAGAAATGCAAGCACTTTGCCTCGACGTAGAAGTTATTTCGCATGAAGGCAAGCAAGTTGAGCTCACAGATCTCGACGAAGAAGTCTTCACTGCAGTCCGTGAACTTGGTATCGACATCAGCCGCAACGAACGTGGTTCTGATGCAGATGACCGCGAGCGCGAGCGACGACGAGAGAAGGCTTACTAATGATTAACGGCAGCACAACAGAAGGGTTGGCATCAACATGTCAGATGTAGTTATCGACGACAACAAGCGCAAGCTTGACATCAACAGCTTTCAACAGTTGCGTATCGGTTTGGCAACAGCCGACGACATTCGCAACTGGTCACGCGGCGAAGTTAAAAAGCCAGAGACGATCAACTACCGCACATTGCGCCCAGAGCGCGACGGTTTGTTCTGCGAAAAAATCTTCGGACCAACTCGCGACTGGGAATGCTATTGCGGCAAATACAAGCGTGTTCGCTTTAAGGGAATCATCTGTGAGAAGTGTGGCGTTGAAGTCACACGTTCGAAAGTTCGTCGTGAACGTATGGGCCATATCGAACTGGCAGCACCAGTCGTGCACATTTGGTATCTACGCGGCACTCGTAGTTGGTTGGCATATCTTCTCGGTGGCTTAGAGTCACGCGAAGAAATCAAGGCCAAGCAATTAGAGAAAGTTATTTATTTCGCGGCGTGGTTGGTCAGTGAAGTCAATGCTGACAAGCGTCATGAAGAAATGCCAGCGCTCGAAAAAGAATATTTAGAAGACCGCGAAGAAGCGATAAAGCGAAAAGAAAAAGAAATCAAGCTTCGCCAAAAAGATGCTGAGGCAGAATTAAAGCAACTTGAAAAAGATGGTGCGAAAGAAAGCGATATTCGCGCTAAGCAGAAACTTATTGACAAAGACATAACTTTGATCACTGATCGTCACACAAAAGACATTGATCGTCTCGAGCGTGCCTTTGATACTTTCAAAAAACTTCACCCAAGAATGATCATTGATGACGAAGAACTTTGGCGAGAAATCAAAGATCGTTACGAAGATTATTTCACTGGTGGCACTGGTGCCGAGTCAATCAAAGTTTTGATTGACACAATCGATTTTGACTCAGAAGAAGTAATTCTTCGTGAGGCAATTATGAATGGCTTAAACGGCAAACCGCTTTCAACACAGCGCAAGCAAAAAGCAATTAAGCGTTTGAAGATCGTCGCATCGTTTAACCGTCGTGATAAAGATGAGCGATTGGTGAACAATCCAAAGGCAATGATTTTGGATGTCATTCCAGTTATTCCGCCAGAGTTGCGCCCGATGGTGCAGCTTGATGGTGGTCGTTTTGCAACTTCAGACTTAAACGACCTTTACCGTCGCGTGATCAACCGCAATAACCGTTTGACTCGATTGCTCGAACTCGGTGCGCCCGAAATCATTGTTAACAACGAAAAACGAATGTTGCAAGAAGCAGCAGACGCTCTATTCGACAATGGCCGTCGTGGCCGACCAGTTAGTGGTCCGGGAAATCGTCCGCTCAAGTCGCTTTCAGATGGTCTCAAAGGAAAGCAAGGCCGTTTCCGTCAGAACTTGCTCGGCAAGCGCGTTGACTATTCGGGTCGTTCAGTAATCGTCGCCGGACCAACCTTGCGTTTGCAGCAGTGTGGTTTGCCGAAGTTGATGGCACTTGAATTGTTCAAGCCATTCGTAATGAAGCGGCTTGCCGATCAGCAACTTGCGCAGAACATTAAATCTGCCAAGCGCATGGTTGAGCGTCGTCGTCCACAAGTTTGGGACGTACTTGAAGAAGTAATCAAAGAGCATCCAGTGTTGCTTAACCGCGCACCAACTTTGCACCGACTTGGTATTCAGGCTTTCGAGCCAGTGCTTGTCGAAGGCAAAGCGATTCACTTGCACCCGCTTGTGTGTACAGCGTTTAACGCTGACTTCGACGGAGACCAAATGGCAGTTCACTTGCCGTTGTCGGTTGAAGCACAAGCAGAAGCTCGTGTGTTGATGCTTTCAGCGAACAACATTTTGTCACCAGCATCTGGTCGACCAATTGTTACCCCACAACAAGACCTTGTAATCGGTGGTTTCTATTTGACACGTGAAGAAGCAGGTTTAAAGGGCGAAGGACGAGTGTTCAAAACAATGTGGGAAATCACCCGTGCACTTGATGAAGGTGGAGTAAAACTTCACGCGAAAATCAAGTTGCTTGAAACTTCTCAAGATGCATCAGGAAACAGTGTCACGAAATATGTTGACACCACACCTGGTCGATTGTTGTTCGAAGAAGTTCTGCCAAAAGACTTCGTCGTACGGTTTGGTCACATCTCGGCTGCGGTCAAGAAAAAAGAGTTCGGCGTAATCGTTGAACGCTTGAGCGATAATTATCCCAAGGCAGTCATTGCTACGTCACTAGATGCGATTAAAAACATTTGTTACCGCTACGCATCGCAGTCAGGTCTAACCGTTTCAGTTGATGACGTAAAGACTCCAAAGGCAAAGCGTGGAATCCTCGACGGTTATGAGAAGCAAGCAGAAAAAGTCGAGAATCAGTTCCGTCGCGGAATCATCACCGATGGTGAGCGCCGTCAGCAAGAAGTTCGAATTTGGACTGCTGCTACTGCCGATGTTCAAGAAGCGATGGAAGCCGAATTTAAGGCTTTGCATTTCAACCCAGTTGACATGATGATCGGTTCTGGTGCTCGTGGCAACATGACCCAGATGCGTCAGATCGCAGGTATGCGAGGACTCGTGGCCAACCCTCGTGGTGACATGATTCCTCGTCCGATCAAGAGCAACTTCCGTGAAGGTCTGCAAACTCTTGAATACTTCATTGCGACTCCAGGTGCTCGTAAGGGCCTTGTAGATACTGCGCTTCGTACTGCTGACTCGGGTTACCTAACTCGTCGTTTGCATGACGTTGCTCAAGAACTAATCGTTCGTGAAGATGATTGTGGCACGACTCTCGGTGTGTGGGTAGAAAACGTTGGTGCAGATACTGCAAACACACGTGCATACCTTGAGACCAAGTTGTTCGGACGCGCTTTGCTTAACGACATTGAACTTTCAGATGGTTCGGTAATGCCGAAAAATACGATCGTCGGTGACATTGAAATGGAGACCTTGCGTCTCGATCCAAAAGTTTCACGTGTTCGTGTTCGCTCGGTCGTAACTTGCGACGCCGAAGTTGGTGTTTGCGCAAAATGTTACGGTCGTTCATTAGCAACTGGTAAAGACATCGAACTTGGTGAAGCAGTTGGCGTAATCGCTGCACAATCAATCGGTGAGCCTGGTACTCAGTTGACAATGCGTACCTTCCATACTGGTGGCGTTGCCGGAAAAGACATCGCTGGTGGTTTGCCACGCGTAGTTGAACTTTTCGAAGCTCGTAACCCAAAGGGTTCTGCTCGACTGGTGCCAGCAACAGGCGTTCTTCGAATTCTTGAAGACGAAGGCAAGGGAATTCCGATCAAAGTTATTGATGATCAAGGTCAGGAAATTGAGATCATCTTGCCGAGCGGTAGTCGTCCACTAGTAAAAGACGGACAGAACGTTGAAGCCGGAGAGCGAATCACTGATGGTCCTTTAGATCCAAAAGAGTTAATGGTGATCAAGGGAATTCGCGAAACTCAGCAATATCTCGTTGAAGAAGTGCAAAAGGTGTATCGCGATCAAGGTGTGGCGATTCACGACAAGCACATCGAGTTGATCGTCCGTCAAATGACGCGACGCATCAGCGTTCAAGAGCCAGGCGAGACTCAGTTCTTACCAGGTCATCTTGCGGACTCAAAAGTTTTCCGTGATGTCAACCGGGCAATCGTTGAAGAAGGAAAGAAGCCAGCTGAGGGTCGCCCGGTATTGATGGGTATCACCAAGGCTTCGCTTGCAACCGAATCATGGTTGTCGGCAGCGTCCTTCCAAGAAACGACTCGTGTTCTTACCGAGGCAGCGATTGACGGCAAGTCAGATCATTTGGTTGGCCTCAAAGAGAACATCATCATCGGTAAATTGATCCCAGCCGGAACGGGTATGGATCGATACAACTTGTTTGATGTCAGCGCGCCAGATTATGTGCCGATGGCTTATTACTCAAGCGATGACGAAGCCGATCCAGCTGCATACTTGGCAGGGTTGAAAGGCACATATGTTGCCGACGATCAAACGCAAGATTTAGCCGAGACAATTGAACCGGTTATGAGCGACGTTAGCGAAGTTAGCAACGTTGTAACCAGTCGTGACACTGATCTTGATAACGGTTTCGACGATAGTCCTGACAGCGAGATCGCTCAGTAAAAATCGAAAGATAGGTTCGGATAAGCAATGTCTGAATTCGACAAGTTTGCCGAGGACTATCACGAGTTGTTGCGCAAGAGTCTTGCGCTGACTCGAACTAGCGATGAATATCAAGCCGAATATAAAGTTCGGCTACTCAAGAATCGTCTGGCTCGTGGCGCGGCGAAAACGCGTAGCGCTACTCAACTAAACGTTCTTGACTTTGGCTGTGGTGTGGGCTTATCTTTGCCGTATTTAATTGAGCAATTTTCTGAGTCAAAGATCTTTGCGACTGATGTATCCGAGGTATCGCTTGATCTTGTTCGGGCTCAGTTTCCACAAGTAACTATCGCTGACTCGAGATTAAACAGTGCTGAGCGGTTTGATGTAATTTTTATGTCTACTGTGCTGCACCACATTACGGGTCGGGCTCGAGTTGAAATTCTTGAGAATTTGCGCGCAAAACTCAAACCTCAAGGTTGCCTAGTTGTGATTGAACACAATACTTATAACCCACTAACCCGTCGAATTGTTTCAAACTGCCCGATGGATGTGGATGCCGAATTGATTTCGATGCGAGACATCAAAAAATTACTCTTTCGAGACTGTGGGTTTAAGCTCCGCGAAACTGGGTATTGTTCGTTCTTTCCAGAGCCATTAAAGGCGCTAGCGAAACTAGACCGGATCTTGAAGAAGTTTCCATTAGGCGGTCAATACTTCGTTGTGGCGACCCCTTAAAAACGATTAAAGGCAGGTTGCCGAGACGAGCCAATGAGCCGTAGTATTCACTGTCCCGTTTGCGGGTGATTTCGAATAGGTAGTTTTCCGTAACAGCAATTTAAAAAAGGTCGTTTGCGTGCCCACAATTCAACAGTTGATCCGTCAGGGTCGAAGCTCGAAGTCTTCAAAGACTAAGACTCCGGCGCTTAAGGGTTCTCCTCAGCGTCGTGGAGTGTGCACGCGTGTCTTTACAACTACGCCGAAAAAGCCGAACTCAGCACTGCGCAAAGTCGCACGTGTGCGTCTGACAAGCGGTGTAGAAATTACTGCGTATATCCCAGGCGAAGGACACAACTTGCAAGAGCACTCAATCGTGCTTGTGCGTGGTGGTCGTGTTCGCGATCTTCCTGGTGTTCGATACAAAGTTATTCGTGGCGCACTTGACGCCGCCGGAGTCAAAGACCGCAAGCAATCTCGTAGCCGTTATGGCGCGAAGAAGAGTAAGTAAAGGTTTATTTATGCCACGTAAAGGTCCAGTAGCTCGACGCGAATTCGCAGCAGATCCTGTTTATCGCTCATCTCTTGTAACTCAGATCGTCAACAAAGTTATGTTGCACGGCAAGAAGAGCATCGCCGAATCAATTGTCTATGACGCAATGAAAGTCATGGAAGCAAAAATGGGTGCAGAGCCTCTCACCGCAGTGAAGCGTGCAGTTGACAATGTCAAACCGCCACTAGAAGTTCGAAGTCGCCGTGTTGGTGGCGCAACTTATCAAGTACCAGTTGAAGTGCGACCTCGTCGTGCAACAACTTTGGCGATTCGTTGGATCGTTGAAAATGCGCGCAGTCGTCGCGAGAAGACAATGGCCGAATGCCTTGCAAGCGAATTAATGGACGCATCAAATGGTCTTGGCGCATCAATGAAAAAGCGTGAAGATATGCAAAAAATGGCGGAGTCGAACAAGGCGTTCGCTCACTACCGCTGGTAAAACTGAGCAAAATTTTTAGGTAACCCCCACATGGCATCACGCGAATATCCTCTTGAAAAATATCGCAACATCGGCATCATGGCGCACATTGACGCCGGTAAAACCACAACTACTGAACGAGTTCTTTACTACACCGGTAAGACATACAAGATCGGTGAAGTGCACGAAGGTGCTGCCGTCATGGACTTCATGGTTCAAGAGCAAGAGCGTGGCATCACAATTACTTCGGCTGCGACAACTGCGGTGTGGCGTGGGCACCGCATCAACATCATTGATACTCCAGGTCACGTCGACTTTACTATCGAAGTAGAGCGTTCATTGCGTGTGCTCGACGGCGCCGTTGCAGTTTTTGACTCGGTTGCAGGTGTTGAGCCACAAACCGAAACTGTTTGGCGTCAAGCTAATAAATACAAAGTGCCTCGTATGTGCTTTATTAACAAAATGGATCGCACAGGCGCAAACTTCTATCGAACGCTTGACATGATCAAAGATCGTTTAGCCACAGTACCGGCTGTATTGCAGTTGCCTTATGGCGCTGAAGCTGGCTTCAAAGGTTTGATCGATATCGTAAAAATGAAATCAATCGTCTGGGATGGCGATGAAAAAGATTCCGAATATCACGAAGAAGAGATTCCTGCTGACTATCTCGACCAAGCCAAAGAGTATCGCGCCGAACTATTAGATCTTGTTGCTTCAGAAGACGAACAACTTATGGAGAAGTTTCTCGCTAACGATGACCTCAGCGAAGAAGATTTGCGAATGGGTCTTCGTAAGGGAACTCTGGCTTTCAGTTTTGTGCCAATTCTTTGCGGTTCAGCATTTAAAAACAAAGGCGTACAACAAATGTTGGATGCTGTTGTTGATTACATGCCATGTCCGATCGACATTCCGCCAGCGACTGGCACAAACATCAAAGGTGATGAAAACATCACTCGTACTTCAGACGAAAAGGGCCCATTCGCGGCACTTGCATTCAAAATTGTTGCTGACCCATTTGGTCGCTTGACTTACTTCCGCGTTTATTCAGGCACGATCACTAAGGGTGACGAGGTTTATAACTCGGTCAAAGAAAAGCGTGAACGCGTCGGTCGTTTGTTGTTGATGCATGCGAACCAACGCGAAGACATTGAATTCGCGATGGCTGGTGACATTGTTGCTGGTCTTGGTTTCAAAGACGTGACAACTGGTGACACTCTTTGTGATCGCGAAGACCCGATCATTTTAGAGCGAATGATTTTCCCTGAGCCTGTTATCCATGTGGCGATTGAGCCAAAAACTAAAAATGACCAGGACAAACTTGGCAAAGCACTTAAGTCTTTGTCTGACGAAGACCCAACTTTTCGTGTGCGTACAGACATCGAAACTGGTCAGACCGTAATTTCAGGAATGGGTGAGTTGCACCTTGAAATTCTTGTTGACCGTATGCAACGCGAGTTTGCTGTTGATGCAACTGTTGGTAAGCCACAGGTTGCATATCGCGAAACGATTACGAAGAAAATTGAGAACATCGAATACCGACACATCAAACAAACTGGTGGTTCGGGTCAGTTCGCAGTCGTAAAAGTAACGATTGAGCCAAGTGGCCCGGGCGGTGGTTATCAATTCGAAGACGAAATCACCGGCGGCAAAATACCCCGTGAATATATTCAGCCAGTAAACCAAGGTATTCAATCGGCACTAGACAACGGCGTTCTCGCTGGTTACCCAACGGTTGACGTAAAAGTTTCACTGATGGACGGTCAGTACCATGACGTTGACTCGAGCGAAATGGCTTTCAAAATTGCTGGTCAGATGGTATTTCGCAAGGCAGCCCAACTAGCAAAACCTGTACTTCTTGAGCCGATTATGGCTGTCGAAGTTGTTACTCCAGAGGACTACATGGGTGATGTGATTGGCGATCTCTCAAGCCGTCGAGGTCGGATCGAAGGCATGGAAGCAAACGGCAATGCACAAATCGTCAAGTCGCAGGTTCCGCTTTCTGAAATGTTCGGATACAGTACAGATCTGCGTTCTCGCACACAAGGGCGTGCGACTTATACGATGCAGTTTCATTCGTATCAGCAAGTGCCCGAAGCAATATCAATAGAAATCATCAAGCGCGTGCGTGGCGAATAGTCAAGCAAGCCAAAGTTTCATAAATAACTATATATAACGACAATTAAGACAATAAATAGGGAGAAGAACAATGAGTAAAGCGAAATTCGAGCGCGTCAAGCCACACGTAAACATCGGAACGATGGGTCACATCGACCATGGCAAAACAACACTTACTGCAGCGATCTCAAAGACACTCGCAGGCAAAGGTCTTGCCGAGTACACACCTTTCGATCAAATCGACAAGGCACCAGAAGAAAAAGCTCGTGGTATTACGATCTCGATCGCTCACATTGAGTACAACACCGAGAAGCGGCACTACGCACACGTTGACATGCCAGGTCACGCTGACTACATCAAGAACATGATCACCGGTGCCGCTCAGGTAGACGGGGCAATCTTGGTAGTAGCCGCAACTGACGGACCAATGCCACAAACCCGTGAGCACGTTCTTCTCGCCCGCCAAGTTGGTGTGCCTTACATCGTGGTTGCTCTTAACAAATCAGACATGGTTGATGACGAAGACATGTTGCAACTCGTTGAAGAAGAAGTTCGTGACTTGCTCACCTCTTACGAGTTCGATGGCAAGAATTGCCCAGTCGTTCGCGTCTCGGCTCTCAAAGCCCTCGAAGGCGATGCAGCGTGGCAAGAAAAGATCATGGAGCTGATGACTGCTTGTGATGATTCAATCCCAGAGCCAAAGCGTGAACTTGATAAGCCTTTCTTGATGCCAATTGAAGACGTGTTTACGATCACTGGTCGTGGAACAGTAGTAACGGGCAAAGTTGAGCAAGGCAAAGTTCACACCGGCGACGAAATTGAAATCGTTGGACTCCGTGACACACAAAAGACTGTCTGCACCGGAGTAGAAATGTTCCATAAGTTGCTCGACGAAGGTCAAGCAGGCGACAACATAGGTGCTCTTCTTCGTGGAACTAAAAAAGAAGATGTTGAGCGCGGTCAGGTTCTATGTGCGCCAGGTTCAATTACTCCGCACACAAATTTTGAAGGTCAGGTTTATGTATTGAAGAAAGAAGAAGGCGGACGTCATAAGCCTTTCTTTAATAACTACCGACCTCAGTTCTTCTTTCGAACAACTGACGTAACTGGCACTGTTGAACTTCCAAAGGGAACAGAAATGGTTATGCCTGGCGACAACGTAACAATGACTGTTGAACTCGGCAAGGCAATCGCCATGGTTGAAGGTCTTCGATTCGCAATTCGCGAAGGTGGCCGCACAGTGGGTGCTGGTCGCGTAACGAAGATTCTCAAGTAGATCGTTTTAGAACCGGTTCATCCTGATGGCACAAAGCATCCGAATCCGCCTCAAGGCGTTCGATCACCAAAACATTGACGAATCTGCAAAGAAGATCGTTGAGACTGTGACTCGCACGAATGCGACGGTGCGTGGACCGATTCCATTACCTACCGACAAGCATCGTTTCACAGTTATTCGTGGCCCACACGTTGACAAAGACTCGCGTGAACATTTTGAGATGCGTATTCACAAACGCTTGATTGACATTGTTGACCCAAACGCCAAGACAATTGACAGTCTTCAACGTTTAGAGCTTCCTGCTGGCGTTGACATCGAAATCAAAATCCAAAACTCTTGACAACAACACTGGGTTTAGTTTTGGGTCTAATTTCTAGTTCTAGTTTCTAGTTCTAGTTTCTAGATCTAGTTTTTAATTCAGATGAAATGCATCTATTGCGAGAGCAAAAATCTGGTCAGAGAGCCTTCGTTCTCTGACTTTCGCACGATAACTTCAGACGTTAAACCTTGGCGTCGTGGTTTGAACATCGCTATTTGCAAAGATTGCGGGTTTCCGCAGGCCGAAGTAAATGATGATTGGCAGAAATCTGCATCAGAAATTTATAGCGATTACGCATCGTATTATCAGACTAGCGACAACGACCAAACGGTGTTCATCGATGGTGCTGCCTCGGGTCGCGGTGATCTGTTTGTTGATTCAGTAGTTCAAACAAGCCAAACCAAACAGGGTGGTGCAGTTCTTGATTTTGGTTGTGGCGCAGGCACGTTGCTTTGGTCATTTGCAAAACTGCGAAGTGACTTCAATCTTTTTGGTTTTGATCTCGATGATCGTGAATTGAAAAAACTTTCAGCAATACCAAATTTCAACGAACTTCTTGTTGGTGAACTTGATAAGAATTTAAAATTCGACTTGATTTCGATGTCGCATTCGCTTGAACATCTCGTTTCGCCGATTGAGACTATGAAATTACTTGGTGCAATGTTGAATGAAAACGGTCACCTCGTTATTGCGGTTCCGGATTGTTCGAAAGACCCGTTTAAGTTGCTGATCGCTGACCATTGTTCGCATTTTTCAGTACCGACACTCACGCTATTTCTTGAGCGAGCTGGCTTTGAAGTGGTACGAATCGAGTCTCGAATTGAAACCCGTGAATGTTGGGCTGTTTGTAAACCTTCCAAAACGGCGACGACCTCGATTGGCGCGAACCCTAATACGGTTTGGGTTGGAGAATCAGTCCGTTGGTTGAATGAAGTGAAGAATCACGCTAGTTCGCTTGCAAAATCGAAGTCTTTTGGCATTTTTGGGACTTCGATCAACGCTCTGTGGCTCTTCGGTGAACTTGAACTAGATGTCAAGTTTTTTGTTGATGAAGACCCGTCTCGAGTTGGCAAAAAGCTATACGGAAGACCCGTGATTGAACCGAGCGAAGTTATGCCCGGCTCAACTGTTTATTTGCCTTTTATTACAACTCTTGCCGAGAAAATCGCGATCAGACTAAACAATCGGAATATCACGTGGGCTGTGCCACCTAAAAGTGCGTAAGAATTCTTTAAGACTTTATTGGTTGGGCAAACCTTTGCGTCTAATTAACGATAGAAACTATTTATGAGCGATTACACGCAAACTGATTCATCTTCGATGCCTGAGCACAGAGGTCAGGGCTCATCTGAGTTGCCGCCGCCTTCGTTGTCGCAATTCAACGATCGCCAGCTCTCTTCGCAACACAATTCTTCTGGTCCGAGACGAGGTCGCACAATTTTTGGGATCGCAGTTATCGCTGGTTTGTTTGGTTTAATCGGTGGCATCGTAGGCGCATATGTTGAGCGAGAGACAAATTTAAGAGAATCAAATTCGACCGAAACTGTCACCCAAGTTACTTCAGCGCCAATTGTTGTCGCATCTGGCAGCAACAATATGGCTGACTCATTAATTTTGTCAGTTGCAACGCGACTCGCCAACAGTGTTGTCACAGTTATCTCGACTTTGGGTGAGGTCGGTGTCGGTGGTCGTTCGGTCGGTACTGGGGTTGTGCTCACTTCAAATGGTGAGATTTTGACAAACGCGCACGTTGTTAAAAGTGCAATTTCAGTGGTTGTGCGTTTCGCTGGAGAGACCGAACCGCGCGTTGCAAAGATCTTGGCGACTGATGTTGGCAACGATCTTGCATTAATAAAAGTAGAGGCAACTGGTTTAGTTGCCGCAACTTTTGCCAAACCTGGCAGTGTGAAAATCGGTGATGCTGTAATCGCGATTGGCTACGCACTTGCACTAGATGGTGGCCCTACGGTCACCTCAGGAATAGTTTCGGCGATGAAGCGCACAATCGAGACAGAGACTGGTGCTCTTAACTCTTTGATTCAAACCGATGCGGCGATTTCTTCGGGCAATTCGGGTGGGCCGTTAGTTAACTTACAAGGTGAAGTAGTTGGTATAAATACTGCTGTCGCGCGTGGCGATTCAGAGTCGGCCGCGACCAACATCGGATTTTCTATTTCAGTGGATGAAGTCTTAATTGTGATTGAGCAACTTCGTGATCAGGCAAACGGAGTTGAACGCCGTGAGGGCTTTTTGGGTGTTGGCTTAACAGGCCGTGAGGACGGCGGGCAAGGCGCAATTATCACAGATGTTCGAGCGGGGTCACCTGCCGATGGCGCCGGAATTGTCGTCAACGACATCGTGCTGTCGGTAGATGGCGAACCAATCGACGGGCAGGCTGGCCTTGTAGCGGCTATTCGCGATGCGGTTCCTGGTCAGAAAGTCAAAATTGAAATTTCACGAGATGGTCAAAGAATGACCTTCGAAGCCACCTTGGCCGCCCGAACGAATTAACTTGTTAACAAGCCCGAAAATCTAGCAATTTTTGTCATTTGTAGTTTGGGGACCAGATTTTGCGGGGATAGAGTAAACACTTCGTTCGTGGCCTTGGTTTTGCCAAGCCTCAAACGGAGAGATCAATTCAAAAAATTGATGTCTGTGTGCGCCCGTGTTATTTGCGAGTACCTCACAGCGAAAACTATAAAAGTGCTCCGCAGGCTTTGGCCGCGCGGAGCATTTGTGCGAATACACGAATTATTTTATTAAACATTTCGAGAAAAGGTTTTGGCCTCATGGCACAAAAAGCGATCGTCGGCGAAAAAGTCGGCATGACACAAGTATGGAGTGACGACCAACGCGTCGTGCCCGTCACCGTGTTAAGAATTGAGCCAGCTCGAATTGTCCAGGTAAAAACTGGCGCAACCGACGGTTACACCGCATTGCAAGTTACGTACGGGCAGAAAGATCCAAAAAAACTCAATAAAGCAGAAGCGGGTCATTTCGCACCTAAGAGTGGTGCGCGTAATGTTGCCGCAGGTCGTCGTTTGATTGAATTACGTCTTGATTCTGTAGATGGTTTTGAAGTCGGCCAAGAAATCAAGGTTGACACTCTGATTGTCGGCGACCGCGTCGACGTAACTGCAGTTAGTCGTGGTAAAGGTTTTGCCGGAACGATGAAGCGTCACAACTTCAGCGGTCAAGGCGCGAGTCACGGTAACCACAAACACCATCGCACACCAGGCTCAATCGGTTCTTGCACATTTCCTGGTCGAGTGTTTAAAGGTTTGCGAATGTCAGGTCACATGGGTCACGAGCAAGTGACAACTCTCAATCTTGAAGTTGTTCAAGCAGATCTTGAAAGAAATCTGTTGCTGGTTAAAGGTTCTGTTCCCGGCCCAAACGGTGGTGTAGTAATTATCCGCAACGCTGTCAAGGCTCCGCTTAGCCAAGGGGCCAAGGAGTAGTCATGGCAAAGATTGAAATGAAAAATGCTGCCGGCAAAAAAGCCGCATCAATCGAAGTTGCTGACTCGATGTTCGGCATCACGCCAAACATTCCTGTAATGCACCAAGTGGTCGTTGCACAACTTGCGCACCGTCGTTCTGGTACTCAAAGCACAAAGACTCGGTCTGAAGTTCGCGGTGGCGGTAAAAAGCCGTTCAAGCAAAAAGGTACTGGTAACGCTCGTCAAGGTTCGATTCGCGCCCCGCATTTCAGCGGTGGTGGTGTCGCACTTGGGCCAAAGCCGCGCAAATATTCTCAGCGCACACCAAAGAAAATGATTCAACTTGCATTGCGCTCTGCATTGTCAGACCGCATGAGCGAAAACAAAGTTGTTGTTGTTGAAGATTGGGGCTTTGCTGCGCCAAGCACGAAAGCCGCATCAGCAGCGATTTCTGCTCTCGGTATGTCGGGTCGCGTGATGATCGTGCTCGAGCGTAAAGATGAAAGTGCCTGGAAGAGCTTCCGTAATCTCACAGATGTTCATGTTCTAAGCACCCCCGAACTCAATGCCTATGACATTTTGTGCAACGACTGGATCGTATTTACAAAAGCAAGCCTGCCGGCAATGGAGGCTGCAAAGTGAAAGACCCACGCGACATCATTCTTCGACCGGTTGTTAGCGAGAAAAGTTATTCGCTTATCGACAAGGGCACGTACACATTTGAGGTTCATCAAGATGCAACTAAGCCAGAGATTCGCGACGCTGTGCAGTCAATTTGGGGCGTCAAGGTAACTCGCGTAAACACGATTAATCGCCCAGGCAAGCGTCGTATAACGCGCGGCACAAACCGAATTGGTGTTCGTGATGGATCAAAGCGCGCAATTGTCACTTTAGAAGCCGGAAGTCAAATTCCGTTGTTCGAGAACTAATCAAGTAAGGACTGACTCAAGATGCCAATTCGTAAACGCCGTCCGACGAGCCCAGGCCGTCGATTTCAGACAGTTTCTGACTTCAGTGAAATCACGAAGACCACACCAGAAAAGTCGTTGCTTGCACCAAAGCCATCACGCGGTGGTCGTAACTCTCATGGTCGAATCACATCTCGTCACCAAGGTGGCGGACACAAACAGCAATATCGAATGGTCGACTTCAAGCGCGGCAAAGATGAGTGTGGTGCAAAAGTAGCGGCAATTGAATATGACCCGAACCGCACATGTCGTATTGCTTTGTTGCATTACAACGATGGAACTAAGGCTTACATTCTTGCGCCAAAGGGTCTTGAAGTCGGTGCCCGCGTAGAGAGCGGACCAAAAGCAGACATCGTTGTTGGCAATGCTTTGCCGCTTCGTTTCATGCCAGTCGGTACAACTGTTCACAATATTGAAATGCGTCCTGGTCAAGGTGGCAAAATTGCTCGCTCAGCTGGAATGGCAGTTCAGTTGGTTGCAAAAGAAGGTTTGTACGCAACTTTGCGAATGCCATCAAGTGAAATGCGTCGTGTTCCAATTGATTGTCGCGCCACAGTTGGTGAAATCGGAAACTCAGAACACGAGCAGATCAAAATTGGTAAAGCTGGTCGTAATCGCTGGAAGGGTGTTCGCCCACAGTCTCGTGGTGTTGTAATGAACCCAGTTGACCACCCTCTTGGTGGTGGCGAAGGAAAAACTTCTGGTGGTCGTCCACCGGTGTCTCCATGGGGTAAGCCAGAGCGTCGTACTCGTAACAAGAACAAGTCGTCGCAACAAATGATTGTTCGTCGTCGTCGATCCGGAAAGGCACGAGGTTAAATAATGTCACGAAGTCTTAAAAAAGGTCCGTTTGTTGATGAGCACCTTCTCAAAAAGTTAGACGCCATGAACGCAAGTGGCGACCGCAAGGTCATCAAAACTTGGTCGCGCCGAAGCACGATTATCCCAGACATGTTGGGCCATACATTCGCAGTTCACGACGGACGCAAGCACATTCCGGTTTACATCAGTGAGTCAATGGTCGGGCACAAACTGGGTGAGTTCTCACCGACTCGAACATTTAAGTTTCACCAAAGTCAAGAAAAAGCAGCGGCGGCAGCAGCGGCATCAGCAGGCAAGCCATGACCGGTCCAAAACTAAACGAAGCAACACGAGTTGCTGGTGTTTCAAGTGGGTTTCGAGCTTCGACGCGCTTTGCTCGGTTGTCACCGTCAAAGGTTCGTGTTGTTTTAAATCTTGTTCGCGGCATGGACGTCAAATCTGCCGATGACTTGTTGCGCTTAACAGATCGTGACTCGGCACACATCGTGCGCAAGTTGCTTGCGTCGGCTGTGGCTAACGCAACAAATAATTTTGAGCAAAATGCCGAAGAGCTTTACATCAAGGCATGTTTTGCCGATGCGGGACCAACGCTCAAGCGTTTCCGTCCACGAGCTAAGGGCAGTTCGGCTGCAATTTTTAAGCGCACTAGTCACATCACAATCGTTTTAGACAAACTTAGTGAGGCAGCACTAGCAATTCGCGAAACACAAAGTGAGTCACGCGGTGGGGCAGAATCTGCTCGTCGCCGTGATCGCGTTGAAGCAAGTCGCGCTCGTTCACAAAAATCAAAAGCAGCAGCACCAGACGCCGATGCAAATGCAGATGCGCCAGTTGATGCCGAAACAGAAACAGCGACGGAGAATTAAATGGGCCAAAAGATTAATCCTTACGGCTTTCGCCTCGGTGTAACCACCGACTGGAAGAGCAAGTGGTTCAGTACAAAGGACTACAAGGCATACCTCACTGAAGACTGGAAGATTCGCGACTATCTCAAGGTGCAACTTTCTGATGCTGCTGTTAGTCGCATTGAAATCGAGCGCACCCGTGACAAACTTCGAATTGACGTGCACACTGCACGCCCAGGAATCGTCATTGGTCGCAAGGGACAAAAAGCCGAAGAGCTTCGCGCCGGATTGACAAAACTTACTGGCAACAACAAAGTGCAATTAAACATCACAGAAATTCGCGATGCGGAACTTGATGCTGCGCTTGTTGCTCAGGGTGTTGCCGATCAGCTCGTTAATCGAATTGCTTTTCGTCGCGCAATGAAGCGTGCAGTTCAGAACGCTCAGAAGCAAGGCGTGCAAGGTATTCGCGTTCAGTGTTCGGGTCGACTCGGTGGAGCAGAAATGTGCCGTCGAGAGTGGTATCGCGAAGGTCGTGTTCCGCTACATACACTTCGCGCCAATATTGATTACGGTTTCCGTGAAGCAGCGACTACTTCTGGTCGAATCGGCATCAAAGTTTGGTTGTACAAAGGTGAAATTCTTCCTTACAAATCTCAGACTGACGATCGAATCACTCGTGAAGCAGCAATGGCTGCTGGAGAGACATCTGGTCACTCAGACGCCACACGAAAAGTTGTTACTTCAGCCGGACCAAAAGTGGCAGAAATTGACGATGTCGCAGTGGTGCCTCTTGTTAAAGAAGCAGATCCAGATTTTGAACGCTTACTAGACGAAGAAGAAGATATTCAACGTCGAAGCCACGATGGCAACGAAACTCCGCACTTTAAGCGAGAGGATTAAACATTTATGTTAGAACCACGTAAAGTTAAACACCGAAAACAACATCGCGGTCGTATGACTGGTGTATCAAAGGGCGCCAATGAACTTGCTTTTGGCGAGTACGGTATTCAGGCGCTTGAACCAGGTTGGATAACAGCACGTCAAATTGAAGCGTCTCGTATCGCCATGACCCGTCACATTAAGCGTGGCGGAAAAGTTTGGATCAACGTGTTTCCAGACAAGTCGGTTACCAAGAAGCCAGCTGAAACTCGTATGGGTTCGGGCAAAGGTAATCCAGAGTTGTGGGTAGCCGTAGTCAAGCCGGGTCGTGTGTTGTTCGAACTGTCGTATCCAACTGCGGCAACTGCACATCAGGCTTTGAGCCGTGCAGCGCAAAAGTTGCCGATTAAAACTCGCATCATTTCACGAAACGAGGCGATCTGATATGGCACGTGAACTAACAGAACTTCGCGAAATGGATCTCGCAACACTTGTTGAAGAGTTGCGTGCGACAAAACAAGAGGCACTTAATTTGCGTTTTCGAAATGCAACAGGTCAACTTGATGACACTGCTGCGATTACGAAAGCGCGTCGCCAAATCGCTCGAATCAGCATGTTGATTCGCGAACGCGAAATTGTTGCTGCAGAAGCTGCAGGGAAGTGAGCAAAATTATGAGCGATACAACTAGTTCAACAACACCAGAGCGCAACATTCGCAAGTCGCGAGAGGGCGTTGTCGTATCTAATAAAATGAATAAGACGATCGTGATTGCAATCGTTGAGCGTATTCGTCACCAAAAGTACGAGAAGTTCATCACCCGTACCAAGAAACTTTACGCCCACGACGAAACGAACGACGCCCAAATCGGCGATCGCGTGCGTGTCATGGAGACTCGTCCGATGTCGAAGCTAAAGCGTTGGCGTGTAATCGAGATCTTGGAGCGTGCAAAGTGATTCAACAAGAAACCCGACTTCGTGTTGCTGACAACAGTGGCGCGCGTGAAGTGCTCGTGATTAAAGTGCTCGGTGGTACTCGCCGTCGTTATGCATCAATCGGAGACGTATTCATTGGCACGGTAAAAGATGCAATCCCTGGCGCCGCAGTTAAAAAAGGTGAAGTTGTGCGTTGCGTTGTTGTACGTGTGGCGAAAGAGAAGCGTCGTCCAGACGGCAGCTATATCAAATTCGACGAAAACGCTGCAGTGTTGATCAAAGATGATCTCACTCCACGTGGAACGCGAATCTTTGGCCCAGTTGGTCGAGAATTGCGCGACAAGAAGTTCATGCGAATTATTTCGCTCGCCCCGGAGGTGTTGTGACATGAAGTTTAAAAAAGGTGACAACGTAATAGTGATCGCAGGCAAAGATAAAGGTGCCAAGGGCGCTATCTCGGCCGTGCTTCCTGCTAAAGGCAAAGTAATTATTGACAATGTCAATGTTGTAAAACGTCACTCAGTCGCGCGTGGGAAGAACACAAAGAGCGAAATCATTGACAAGCCAATGCCGATTCATGCATCGAATGTGATGTTCGACCAAGGTGGCAAGCCTTCAAAGATTGGTTACAAAGTCGACAAAAATGGCAAGAAAGTTCGTATTGCTAAAAGCACCGGAGCAGAGATCTAATGACAACTAAAACTGTTGCTACGCCGCGCATGAAAGCGCACTATCTAAACACAGTTCGTGAAGACCTGATGAAGCAGTTGGAGTTAACAAACCCAATGCAGGTACCCTCGATCTCAAAAATTGTGATCAATATGGGTGTCGGCCGAGCAACCCAACAAGCATCATTGCTTGATGGGGCTGTTGCTGACTTGACTGCGATCTCTGGTCAAAAGCCTTTAATCACCAAGTCGCGTATCGCAATTGCATCGTTCAAACTTCGTGAAGACCAACCAATTGGTTGCAAAGTCACGATGCGTGGAGACCGAATGTGGGAGTTCTTCGATCGACTTTTGTCGGTTGCGATTCCTCGAATTCGTGACTTCCGTGGTTTGTCCGGCAGATCATGGGATGGAAACGGTAACTACACATTCGGCCTTACTGAGCAACTTATGTTTATGGAAGTTCGAGTTGATCAAGTTGATGCGCCTCGTGGTATGGACATCACAATCGTGACCACCGCTAAAGACGATCTCTCTGGTAAAGCATTACTCGACGCTTTTGGTTTTCCATTTCGCAAGGGCGAAGAACCAACTTCAGTAACCAAAGCCAAGAAAATCAAAAAGAAATAGTCGCAGAGTCACAGGAACATCGGAGACCAACTTAACATGGCAAAAAAATCACTCATGATCAAAGCAGCACGAAAGCCTAAGTTCAAGGTGCGTGGCTATACACGTTGCCAACGATGTGGCCGCGTGCGTGCGGTATATCAAAAATTCGGGCTCTGCCGTATTTGCTTCCGCGAACTTGCACACGCTGGTGAGATCCCTGGTATCACAAAGGCAAGTTGGTAAACCGTCATGATGACTGACCCAATCGCCGACATGCTCACACGTATTCGCAACGGAAACGTCGCGATGCGAGACGAAGTGATGATGCCTGCGTCTAAACAAAAATCTGCACTCGCCGAAGTTCTCAAGCGAGAAGGTTTCATCGCCGACTATTCAATTGCTCAAGACGATCAAGGTCCTGGAAAAGTGCTCAAGATCAGCATGAAGTACGGCGAAGATCGTCAACGAACAATTTCAGGCATCAAACGCATTTCGACACCTGGCCTTCGCGTTTATCGCGGAGCGACAGAAGTGCCTCGCGTTCTTGGTGGTCTGGGTGTAGCAGTTCTTTCAACAAGTCACGGGCTCATGACCGACCGCGAAGCGCGTAAGCGCAACGTTGGTGGCGAAGTCATGTGTTTCGTGTGGTAAGTCAAGAGTCGAACGGAGCTATTAAATGTCACGCATAGGAAAATCTGCAATCGCAGTGCCAACCGGTGTCGAGGTTTCGATCTCTGGTGCAGCGATAACAATCAAGGGCCCAAAGGGCAGTCTCAAACGTGAAATTCCTTTCGGTGTTTCTGCACGCCGCGAAGAAAACAACTTGGTTGTTGAGCGAGCAAATGACGAGCGAGATTCGAGGTCACGTCATGGATTAACTCGTACTTTGTTGTCGAACATGATTATCGGTGTAACAGACGGGTATACAAAAGAACTTGACATTCAAGGAGTCGGTTATCGCGCCGAAGCGCAAGGGCCAAACAAGTTGAAGCTTGCTCTGGGTTTTTCGCATCCGATTGTTTACACGGCACCAGATGGCATCACATTTGAAGTGACTGCACAGACAAAAATTGTCGTCAAAGGTAATGACAAAGAAGTAGTTGGTCAAGTTGCTGCAAACATTCGCAGCATGCGCAAGCCAGAGCCTTACAAAGGCAAAGGTGTTCGCTATTTGAATGAGCGCGTTCGTCGTAAGGCCGGCAAGACCGGCAAGAAGTAACAAGAAGAAAACTGTAGACTCAACTTTTATGACTAGTGCAGCAGAAAAACGACACTCGGGCCGATTGCGCCGTCAACGCCGTGTGCGTAAGAAAATTCATGGCACCGCTGAACGTCCACGCTTGGCAGTATTTCGTAGCAACAAGCACTTATCGGCACAGTTAATTGATGATGATGCGGGTCGCACAATTGCCGCAGCATCTTCACTTGAAGCCGACTTGCGAAAAGCAGGTTCGGGTTCAACAGTTGAAGCCGCAGCACGAGTTGGTAAAGCAGTTGCGCAGCGCGCCAAACTAATCGGAATCAAGAAAGTTGTTTATGATCGCGGTGGATTTTTGTACCACGGTCGTATCGCAGCAGCAGCCCAGGCTGCTCGAGAAGAAGGCTTGGAGTTCTAAATGAGCAACGTCACCCCAGTTCCAGCAGTGCCAGGTGCAGAAGTTACCGATCGTCGCGAACGCCGCGACCGTCGTGAGCCACGCGAAAAGCGCGAGCCCCGTCCGCCAGCAAAAGTTGGCGAAATCGGTGAGTCACGTGTTGTGCATATCAATCGCGTCGCCAAAGTTGTAAAAGGTGGTCGACGATTCTCGTTCACCGCACTTGTCGTAATAGGCGATCGCAACGGCCGCGTTGGCCTTGGATACGGCAAAGCAAAAGAAGTTCCATTGGCAATTCAAAAAGGAACCGAAGAGGCCAAGCGAAATCTGTTTCATGTTGCTCTCGCCGGAACAACAATTACTCACGCAACGATTGGTATTAACGGCGCGGGTCGAGTAATGCTCAAACCGGCAGCGCCTGGTACCGGTGTTATCGCAGGTGGTGCAGCCAGAATTATTCTTGAAGAAGCCGGTATCAAGGATGTACTTGCAAAAGTACTTGGTTCTTCGAATGCAATCAACGTTGCTCGTGCAACAATTAATGGCCTCAAGGGTTTACAGCGCCCGGACGAAGTTGCAAAACGTCGAGGTTTGCCTGCAGAAGATTTTGTTCCAAAAGGAATGCTGCGTGCGTACACAGAGCGTAAGAAAACAATCTCAAGTCTTGGAGCGAAATAATCATGGCTGTTACTAAAAAAGCTGCAGCACCAAAGGTGGTTAAAGAATCAGTTAAAAAAGCTGCTGCGCCAAAAGCGGTTAAAAAAGCTGCTGCAGTCAAAGCAACGCGCAAAACACACACGGGCCCAACAGTTGTTGTTAAACAAGTGCGCTCACAAATTGGCATCATGCCAAAGACCAAGGGAACGATGCGCGCACTTGGGCTTCGCAAAATCGGTGATGTCAACACGTTGCCAGATCGCCCTGAGATTCGCGGCATGATTGCACGCGTTCCTCACCTTATTGAAGTAAATCGAAAAGGAGCATAATCATGCGCGTCGACGAAATTGGGCCACGCTACGGATCACGCAAGAAGCCAAAGCGCGTCGGTCGTGGTACTGGTGGTAAAGGTGGCAAGACCGCAGGTCGTGGTACAAAAGGTCAATACGCACGTAACACGGTTGCTCGCGGTTTTGAAGGTGGACAGATGCCACTTAAGCAACGCGTACCAAAGTTGAAAGGTTTCAATAACCCGTTTCGAGTTGAGTATTACGCCGTCAATCTTGATGCCGTTGATTCTCTTGGCGTTGCCGAGGTAGACCCAGCTTCACTCGTTGAGGGCGGTGTGGCGCATAAAGGCCAAATGATCAAAGTTCTTGGTCGTGGAAAAATCACCCGAGCGGTCAAAGTTTCAGTTCATGCCATTTCTAAGTCAGCACAGGAAGCAATTGTTGCCGCTGGCGGGTCGGTAGTTATCTTGCCTCCAACATTTAGAGGCGTTCGACCACCGGCCAAGGGCAGCCAGTTCACTAACCGCTAGTACAGTTCGTTTGGTTCGGTTCACACAACAAATAGCGAGGCAATGTCGTGGCAAAAATTAGCAACATCTTTAAGGTTGCAGAACTTCGAAACAAGATTCTGTTCACACTTGCGATGCTGGCGGTCTATCGACTGGGCAGTTCATTGCGTGTGCCAGGCGTTGATGCTCAGGCGATTAGCCAACTTCGTGAAGCATCAAAATCTCAAGGTGCACTCGGGTTTCTCAACTTATTTTCAGGTGGTGCGTTCGGCAGTTTCTCTATATTTGCGCTCGGCATCATGCCCTACATCACTTCAAGCATCATCATGCAAGTTTTAACAGTCGTAATTCCAAAACTTGAAGAATGGCAACAAGAAGGCGCAACAGGTCAGCGCAAAATCACACAATGGACACGTTATGTTGCAATTGGTATCGCCACATTGCAAGGTGCGGGATTAACTTTTATTTTCGGTCAAGGAAGGGGCTCGGCTTTTTTCTCCGCCAGTAATCAGGCACCAGATGTTGTTTTACTAGATCCATTTATGCCGCGGGCGTTGCTTGTGATTCCGTCTCTTGTTGCAGGCACTGCTCTGTTGATGTGGCTCGGTGAATTAATTAGCCAACGTGGCATCGGTAATGGAATGTCAATGGTGATTTTTGCATCGGTTGTCAGCGGTTTGCCTTATAACTATTATTCGCTTTTGCAGACGCGAAAAACTCTCGTGTTTGTTATTTTGGTGGCACTTTCTATTGGCATCATCATTGCAGTTGTGCGTGTTGAACTTGGTCAAAGGCGCATCCCTGTGCAATTTGCCAAACGAGTAGTAGGTCGAAAAATGTACGGTGGTCAGAACACGTACATTCCGTTGAAAGTAAACCAGTCAGGTGTTGTGCCAATTATTTTCGCTAGTTCAGTTTTGTTATTGCCAGTATTGATGTCAAATATGCTTGGCAGTGGCGAAGGCTGGCGTGGAGCGATTGCTCGGTTTGTTACTCAATACCTGATTAATAGTCAAAACTTGATGTATGTCACTGTCTTCGGGCTGTTGATTATTGCGTTCGCATACTTTTATAACTCAATTGCCTTTGATCCAATTCGTCAAGCAGACCAATTGCGCAAACAAGGCGGGTTCGTACCTGGTATTCGTCCTGGTCAGCAAACTGAAGCATTTTTAGGTAAGACCGTCAATCGGATCACTTTGCCAGGCGCAACATTTGTTGCAGTAATTGCCATTTTGCCTTACATCGTTCTATGGGTAGGCAATGTGAGTTCGTTTCCGTTTGCTGGTACAACAGTATTGATCGCCGTTGGTGTGGCACTTGAACTAATGCGACAAATTGATAGTCAGTTAATGCAACGCAATTACGAAGGTTTCCTCAAGCAATAATTCATTAAACTCGGAACTTTTAATCACGTTTTATTGGCCAAGGATCGGAATTAAAACTCATGAGCGTTGGAGTGCGAATAATAATGTTCGGCCGACAGGGTGCTGGCAAAGGAACACAAAGTGCAAGACTGGCGGAGCATTTTGGTGTGCCTCATATTTCGACTGGCGAGATGCTTCGCAACGCAGTGAAGCAAGACTCAGTCGTCGGGCGTGCAGCTAAAAAAGTTTTAGATCGCGGTGAATTAGTTGATGACGACTTGATGGTTTCACTTGTTCAAGGTCGAATCGGCCAAGAAGATGCGCGCATGGCTGGCTATGTTTTAGATGGTTTTCCGCGCACAATCGGCCAAGCGGCAGCCTTTGATTCGTTGACTGAAGCGCGACCAGTTGGCTATGTGATTGACTTAGATGTCGCGCGAGAGATCGTTTTGGTTCGACTTTCTGGTCGGCGAGTCTGCGAATCGTGCTCGACTAACTACACGGCACCGGAAAATGAGCCAAAACCTTGGATTTGTGAAAAATGTGGGGGATCCGTGGTTCAGCGCACCGATGACACTCAGCAGGCGATCAATCATCGACTTGATGTTTACGAGGCTCAAACTGCCCCATTAATAACCTTCTATCACGGGCGCGGGTCGCTACATGTAGTAGACGGGGTCGGCTCGCCAGACGAAGTCTTTGGTCGGCTTACCTCGGTTGTAAATTTAGGAAAATAACCGAGAAGTTGCACTCATCTAAAAATGGTTTTAAATCGTTATATCTCAGGGGTTTGAGAGCGATAGTTCAGGGCGATAGCGTGACAAGTCGCCCTAAACGATCATCTGATCGTCGGGCAATGAATGTAACAACAAAGAAATAGTTCGGAGAAACTTTGCCCAAAAATAAGGAAGATGCAATCGTGCTGGAAGGCAAGATTACTGAATCCCTACCCAACGCAATGTTTCGAGTTGAGCTCGAAAATGGACACACAGTCTTGGCTCACATTTCAGGAAAGATGCGAATGAATTACATTCGAATTCTTCCTGGCGACAAAGTGCAAGTAGAACTAACACCGTATGACCTCACAAGAGGTCGTATTACTTACCGATTTAAATAACGACAAGAAGGCGTGCAGTGAAAGTAAGAACCAGCGTTAAAAAAATATGCGAGAAGTGCAAGATTATCCGTCGGCACGGTCGCGTAATGGTGATCTGCGAAAACCCACGTCATAAGCAACGTCAAGGCTGAGCGAGAGAGACAAGATGGCACGTATTTCAGGAGTAGACATTCCGCGCGAGAAGCGCCTAGAGATAGGTCTGACCTATATTTTTGGTATTGGTCGCGTTACCGCGAAAAAACTTTGCAGCGAAACTGGTATTAGTCCAGACACTCGCGTGCGTGATTTAACTGACTCTGAGGTCAACAAGATTCGTATGTTCATCGAGAACAACCTCAGCGTTGAAGGCGATCGTCGTCGAAATGTTCAAACAGACATCAAGCGAAAAATTGAAATTGGTTCATACCAAGGCACTCGTCATCGCAAGGGATTACCTGTTCGTGGTCAGCGCACACACACAAATGCGCGCACACGAAAAGGCCCGAAGAAGACGGTAGCTAACAAGAAAATGGCAGTGAGGAAGTAACCATGGCTGATCCAAAACCAAAAACCCGAAAGCGCAAGCGCGAGCGTCGTAATGTCGCAACTGGCATTGTGCACATCAAGAGTTCTTTCAACAACACAATCGTTTCAATCACCGACACAGAAGGCAACGTAATCGCGTGGGCATCATCTGGTGGAGTTGGTTTCAGTGGTTCACGAAAATCAACACCATTCGCCGCGCAAATGGCAGCAGAAAAAGCTGGTCGTGCTGCGATGGAGCTTGGTCTTCGTCGCGCCGAAGTGCGAGTAAAGGGTCCAGGTTCTGGTCGCGACACTGCATTGCGTCAGATTCAAAATCTTGGTATTGAAGTTTCAGGCATTAAAGATGTATCCCCAGTTCCACACAACGGCTGTCTGCAGCCAAAGCGAAAGAGGCCGTAACTCATGGCTCGCTACACAGGTCCAAAAGTTCGAATCTCGCGCCGCCTTGGTGTCAACGTTTTCGAAAACACAAAAGGCTCGAAGGCTCTTGAGCGTCGGCCGTTTCCACCAGGTCACCACGGTCGCTCGCGTCGTAAAGGTGCAGGCAGCGAATATCTTGCGCAGTTGCAAGAAAAGCAGAAGGCAAAATATATCTACGGTTTGCTTGAGCGTCAATTTCATAATCTCTACGAGAAGTCAGTGCGTTTAACTGGGCCGACTGGTGAGAACCTGTTGCGTCTACTTGAATTGCGCCTTGACAATGTCGTCTATCGCGCTGGTTGGGCTGCATCGCGTCCACAGGCTCGTCAGTTTGTCAACCACGGGTTGATCAAAGTCGATGGCAAGCGAGTTGATATCGCGTCTTACACATTGCAAAAAGGTGAAGTTGTTTCGCTCTCCGAAAAGGCGAGCAACATGATTATCATCCAACACAACATTGATACTCTCGGTCGCAAAATGGTCGGCTGGCTTGATATCGCAGAGGCTGGCAAGCAGGTCACGGTGCGCGAGTTGCCAGTGCGTGAACAAATTGACGTACCTGTACGTGAACAATTAATCGTTGAGCTCTATTCAAAGTAACCCCAAGTAAGAATTGTCTAAGGAGAAAAAATGCTTGTAATCCAACGCCCGACAGTCGAACCAATCGGCTCGCCACAAAACAACCGTCAGAAATTTTCGGTTGGTCCACTAGAACCAGGTCTTGGTCACACGATCGGCAACTCATTGCGCCGAATGTTGTTGTCATCGATTCCTGGTGCGGCAATTACTTCAGTAAAGTTCGAATCAGCTTTGCATGAATTCGACACAATTGAGGGTGTATCCGAAGACGTAACTGAGATCATTCTTAATCTCAAAGACATTGTTCTGGTGTCAACCTCAGACGATCCAATTGCGCTTCATGTAGATGTCAAAGGACCGATGGAGCTCACAGCCGGTGACATTCAGTGTCCACCAGATGTTGAGATTCTTAACAAGTCTCAGAAAATCGCCACTCTTTCAGCAAAGGGCAAGTTCGTGTTTGACCTTACGGTTGAGCGCGGCAAGGGCTACATGTCGTCAGATCGAGATGGCGCTCGCAAGACAATTGGGATCATTCCAATTGATGCGATTTTCTCACCAATTCGTCGCGTTACGTTTGAAGTTGAGCCGACTCGAGTAGAGCAGTCAACTAATTACGACAAACTTGTTATCGATATTGAGACTGACGGCTCGATCACGCCGGTTGATTCGCTTGCGTCGGCTGGTGCAACTCTGCGTTCGCTTGTTGATCTCGTGGCAAACTTGACTGCAGAGCCAGTAGGTCTTGAACTAGGCGAAGTTGTTGGTTACTCGAGTGGTACTGGCGATCTAGATATGCCAATTGAAGACCTCGATCTTTCAGAGCGACCACGCAACTGTTTGAAGCGCGGACAAGTTCACACAATTGGCGAGTTACTAACTCGGTCAGAAGAAGACTTGATGAACATCACCAACTTCGGGCAGAAGAGCCTTGATGAGATCAAACAAAAACTTGATGAGCAAGGACTCTCGTTGCGCCTCTGAGCCTTCGAGATTTTTGCTGAGAATCAACTGAATTAAAATATCTAAATAATCAAGGAGACGATTCACTATGCCAGGAAGACCACGACGCGGACCAAGTTTTGGTGGAAGCTCGTCACACGAAAGATTGATGATGGCCAACTTGGCGTCGTCATTATTCGCTGCTGAAGGCATCGTAACGACTGAGACAAAAGCAAAAGCACTTCGTCCAATCGCCGAGAAACTAATTACAAAGGCAAAGAAAGCTCAGGGCACTAGCCCGATGCGAGTTCATCGCATTCGTCAGATTCAGAGTTACCTTCGCGACAAAGAAATGACAAACAAACTTGTCAATGTTGTTGCACCTCGATATACAGAGCGCAATGGTGGCTACCTTCGAATCTTGAAGCTTGGCCCACGCCACGGCGACAACGCACCAATGGCGCGCATCGAACTTATCTAGTTCGAAAAACAAAAGCATCTGTGATGCGCCGAGCACGATTCGTCGTCGCATATAACGGGGCGAAGTTTCACGGTTTTGCGATTAATCCCGGTGTTGAAACTATTGCCGGCACACTCGGTGGGGCACTGCAACAAATCTTTCAGCGAGCAGTGCCGGTTGTTTCTGCTGGGCGCACAGATACTGGTGTTCATGCTCGAGGTCAAGTAGTTAGTTGCGATCTGCGAGATGACGTTGATCTGATTCTCTTACAGAAGCAACTGAATTCAATGTGTGGGCCCGAAATTATTATTCGGCACGCATCTTGGGCGAGCAACGACTTTCACGCAAGGTTCTCGGCCATTTGGCGGCACTATCAGTACATGATCTATAACGCCGAGTACCCAGATCCGTTTTTAGTTGATACTTCTTGGCATGTTATTGCGCCACTTAACTTGCGTGCATTGCACATGGCATGTGATCCGATTATCGGCACGCATGATTTCTCGGCATTTTGCCGTCGGCCAAAGCAAGATCTTGAACCCGACCTTGAAGGCCCAGAGACTAACGAGTCTGAAATTCGCGAAGTTTCATTAAAGAGGTACGTGATGCAGGCAGCCTGGCGCAACAAAGGTGACGGCATATTCGCTTTTGACATTAGGGCGAATGCTTTTTGTCATCAGATGGTCAGATCGCTAGTTGGCACATTTGTTGAGATCGGTGTTGGTAAGCGACCAAGTAGCGACATGATGACTTTGATCCGCTCGGGCGATAGGGCAGAGGCTTCGCAACTGGCGCCACCCCAAGGCTTATGTTTAGTTGAAGTTGGATATCCGGATGCAGTGATTACTCTCTAAAGCCCATATTTTTGTTGGGCCGATTGTTATTTGGGTGGTTTCGGCCCTATCATTACTAGGCCGTTTAAACGAGTGCGAAGAGCCCTCAGGCGGTTGCTAATTCTAGATTTCAAGGAACTTTTTATGCGTACATATTCTGCAAAACCAGCTGACGTCAAGCGTGCTTGGCATTTGATTGATGCCGAAGGGCTTGTGCTCGGTCGACTTTGCACAGAGACTGCAACTTTGCTTCGCGGCAAACACAAACCGATGTACACACCAAGCATGGATACTGGCGATCACGTCGTAATTATCAATGCATCAAAAATTGTTCTTACTTCTGGAAAAGCCGATCGCGAAATGGTCTATGACTACTCTGGTTATCCAGGCGGTTTGAAATCAGAAACATACGCACATCTGTTAGATCGCAAACCTGGCGATGCAATCCGTCGATCAATCCGCGGAATGTTGCCAAAGGGAACTCTCGGTCGCGAGATGTTAAGCAAGTTACAGGTTTATCCAGGTGCAGAACATCCGCACGCAGCGCAATCACCAAAAGTGCTTGAGCTTCCACACGCCAAGGCTCGCTGAGTCGAGCACTAGAAAAATTAGAGAAAAGAGACAAACTCGTGGGAACAAAGCCACTTACTCAAACAACAGGGCGACGCAAGCATGCAATCTGTCGTGCTCGTTTGCGACCAGGAACAGGCATCGTAACGATTAACGATCGCGTGTTCGAAGAATATTTCCCATCTGAAGTACAACGCAACTCTTCAACCGAAGCATTGCGAGTAGCCAACATGATCGGCGCTTATGACATTGACGCTGACATTATTGGTGGCGGTATCGCTGGGCAATCTGGTGCATTGCGCATGGCAATCGCCCGAGCGATTGTTGAACTTGATCCTGAACAACGACTTGCGCTGAAGAAGGCCGGATTGTTGACACGCGACTCACGTCGTAAAGAGAGCAAGAAATACGGTCTCAAAAAGGCGCGCAAGGCGCCACAGTACACCAAGCGTTAATTCGCTTTTTGCAAAGCATGGGTTGTGCCGTGCTAGCAAACCAAATTTAAGTTATGCGTGCTAGAAACAGCAGGTAGTTAAATGTTGAAATTTGGAACTGACGGAGTTCGCGGAGAATTCGGAACTGAACTAACAACGAGTTATGTTGCCGCACTCGCTCGGGCAGCAGCAAAAGTTCTGCAATGCAAACTCGTGGTAATTGGTCGTGATACTCGCGAATCTGGCCCTGTGCTTGAAACAGCTATTGCTCAGTCGTTGAGTAATCTTGGTATTGAAGTTCATCTAATGGGTGTTGCGCCAACGCCGGCAATTGCATTTGCTGCGGTGTCAAGTGAAGCGGTGTCGTTTGCAATTACTGCTTCGCATAACACTTATACAGACAACGGTGTGAAGATTTTCGGTCGTGGTGGACGCAAACTCACAGATGAGCAAGAATCGCGAATTGAACTTGAAACTGAACTTGAGCTTGCTAGCGAGATTAATCGTGCGCCAGATCATCAGCAATCTTCTGCAAGTTCAAAAATCTCCGCTGTCTCGCACCCAGAATATTTAGCACGATATTGCGCGGCGTTAGTCGCGAGCCTGCCCAAAAATGCTTTAGCCAAACTTCACATTGCTTTAGATTGCGCAAACGGCGCAATGAGCGAAGTTGCTTCAGCCGTTTTCACTGGGCTCGGTGCAAAGGTGTCAGTAATTCATAATTCGCCGAACGGTAAGAACATTAATCACCACTGCGGCGCAACTGAGCCCTCCGAATTGAAAGAACTTGTCAAAAAAATTAAAGCCGATCTGGGTGTCGCATTCGACGGTGATGGTGATCGACTGATTGCAATTGATGACTCTGGGACAATTGTGGATGGTGATCATTTAATCGCAATTAGCGCTCAAGACATGAAGCGCAACGGCACGTTGCGGAATAACAAAGTAGTCGTGACTGTGATGACGAATATAGGTTTTCATCGAGCAATGAAACAATCTGAAATTGAAGTGGTTACAACACCTGTTGGTGACAGGTCGGTGCTAATTGCAATTCAAGAAAATGATCTCTCGCTTGGCGGAGAACAAAGCGGACACATTATTTACCACGACATCGCAACGACAGGTGATGGTTTGTTGGCGGCGATTCGTCTTTCTGCGCTGATTGCGAATTCTTCACAGGTATTCAGTGAGATTGCAAGTAACGCCATGACTAGTTTTCCGCAGGTGTTAAAAAATATTCGTGTTGCCAAACTCGCCGAAAATGTTGCTCAAATTTTTGCCACCGAGATAGCGGCTGCAGAAAAACTCTTGGGAGATAATGGTCGGGTGCTAGTGCGCTCAAGTGGCACAGAGCCTGTTGTGCGTGTGATGGTCGAAGCGCGAGAATATGACATCGCCGTATCTGTCGCAACCACGCTTGTTACAGCAATTACTGCCCGACTGGGTTAGTCACGAAAGTAGACTATAAATCATGTGCGGAATTATCTGCGTGCTCAGTCGTCCGACGCGACGGGCAACGCCCACCTCGAAAGAGATTATTGAACTTTTAGACCGAGCAATCAGTCAAGGCGCTGAAAGCAAAATTGACGGCTTGTCAAAACTCGTCGCTCAAGCTGATGAATTATTGCGGGGCGACGCCGGCCAGTTTTGTTTGGCGGATAATCATCAGTTAGTCGCAGCGATGACTTCGCGACTTGATCAACTAGACGCGGTTGTCACGGGCTATGAACAAGCGATCGAACACTCTGCCGAGGTTCAAACAGCGACGTCAGAACTTGCATTGCAACAGATCATTAGCGCGAAAGACGCGCTATGGGAGCTGCGTAATGATCGAATTCGAACAGCGCGTCTAGTAGATGCACTCGCTGGGCAAGGTGCGTCAAATGCAGCACGAAGTGGATATTTTTCGATTCAACAAGCGTTCTCTGGCATAGATCGGCTCGAGGTTCGCGGTCGAGATTCGGCGGGCGTACATGTTCTGGTTTGGGGACATGGATTGAAAGCCGATGACAAAAACATTAAGTCTTTAATCGCCAACCGAAGTGATGACTCATTATTTATGTCGGGCGCAGTTCGGGTAACTGATAATGCATGGTCATTTGTTTATAAAGCCGCAGCAGAGATTGGCGAACTTGGTGATAACACCAGGGTGATGCGCAACGCAGTAATGGCAGATGACTTGTTGCGTTTATGTATTTCACAACCAAATTCACAAGTCGCGGTACTAGCGCACACGCGTTGGGCAAGTGTCGGCATCATTTCGGAACCAAACGCTCACCCTGTAAACAGTGAAGAACTTGAGCGCAAACATAGCGACGCATATTTGGTTGCTGCATTAAATGGAGATGTTGATAATCACGCCGATCTTCGAGCCGTAAATAGTCTGCGCATCGCGGGGCCAATTACAACAGACGCAAAAGTTATCCCAGCATTGGTTGCACGACGTTTGGCAACAAATGCTTCTTTGAGCGACGCATTTCGAGAAACTGTTGCAAAGTTTGATGGGTCAGTTGCAATCGCAGTCGCAAGTGCCGCTGAACCTGACAAACTTCTACTTGCATTGCACGGCAGCGGTCAAGGACTCAGCATTGGACTTGCTGAAGACCGTTTCATTGTTGCCAGCGAACCATATGGCGTTGTCGAAGAGACGCTCAAATATGTGCGCATGGACGGCGAAGCACTGGGCGACCCTGATAATCCGTCAAGTCGTGGACAAGTCGCAACATTGTCTATTGCTAATGCTGGAGAACTGAGTGGAATCATTCTGCAGTCTTATGACGGCAGCAAAATTGCGCTCAGCGAAAGTGATATCCATACAGCCGAAATCACAACTCGTGATATAAATCGTGGCGAACACAAACACTTTTTATCAAAGGAAATTGCCGAAGCACCGCAGAGTTTTCGAAAAACTTTGCGTGGCAGAATCGTTGAAAAAAACGGATTGTTGGTTGCCGAACTTGGCGAAGCAGTACTTCCCAAATTTGTGCGCGATCGTCTCGCATCTGGTGCGATCACAAAAGTTCGTGTAATAGGTCAAGGCACTGCGGCTATTGCTGGTCAAGCGTTGGCCCGACTTCTTAAACAACTTGTCGACATTCACTTAAACATCGAGGCATTACCAGCCAGTGAACTTTCTGGTTTTGAATTAACTCTCGACATGAGTGACACATTGGTAGTTGCGATTAGTCAAAGTGGTACGACTACCGACACGAATCGCACAGTAGATCTTGCTCGCGCCCGTGGCGCAAGTGTTTTGGCAATTGTCAATCGTCGTGGCACTGAACTTTCAGTTAAAGCTGATGGCGTTATGTATACATCTGATGGTCGCGATGTTGAGATGAGCGTTGCCAGCACCAAAGCTTTTTATTCGCAAGTTGCAGCAGGCGCTTTGTACGCGTGTGCGTTATCGAGTGCCGCGGGCAAGTCAAGCGACAAGGCTCGACACGAGTTGCTTACTGGTTTACGCACGATTCCAGATGCGTTAGTTGAAGTTCTTGAAACACGTCCGGCAATTGCGGCCGCTGCCAAGCAGTTTGCGTCTGCGCGTCGTTACTGGACAGTCGTAGGTAATGGGATGAATACGATTGCAGCGCAAGAGATTCGCATCAAATTATCTGAGCTCTGTTATAAATCTATTTCAAGCGATACGACTGAAGATAAAAAGCACATTGATCTTTCGTGTGAACCGTTAATTTTTGTCTGCGCGACTGGGCTACTTGAAGGCACGGCATCAGATGTTGCCAAAGAGATCGCGATTTACCGTGCTCACAAAGCGCTGCCGATTGTTGTTGCTACTGCTGGTCAAAATCGATTTGATGCAGCGGCAGCAGTTTTGCTCGTGCCCAATGTCGAAACAAGCCTGTCATTTATTTTGAGTGTGATGGTAGGACACTTATTTGGCTATGAAGCAGCTTTGGCGATTGACGCACTTGCCCGCCCGTTACGTGAAGCCCGTGAGGTCATAGAGCATGCTGTCGAAAGAGGCGGCGATGCAAATGAATTGCTTTCCAAGATTCGGGCGTTGTTGCCTGTACCGGCAACTCGGTTTACTGATGCGCTTTCAACTGGTAGCTACGACGGCAATCTTGAAGCCAGCACTGCAGTGCGAATCGTGACAATGTTGCGCGACACTCTCTCGAGTGATCCGGTTCAGGCGTATCAGCAAACATCTGGCAAGATTGCCTCGCCAGAATTATTGTTAGACGATCTAACAAGTGCTCTAACTCGTGGTGTTGACGAATTAACTCGTCCGGTAGACGCTATTAAACATCAAGCCAAAACTGTGACTGTTGGCATTTCGCGTAGTGACGAAGGTTTGTTTGACCGACCATTGGTTAAAGCCCTGTTTGAGGCTGGCGTCGCCCGCGAACGACTTTCGTATCGTGTATTAAAAATCGTCGCCGATCTTGACGCAGCGGTGAGTTCAGTGACCGGTTTTACTCGGTACGGCATAGAAGGCGACGTAACGGGCACGACGGGCACGATCACAATTGTTGATCGCGGCGGAATGTCAAAAAATCTTTCTTCTCGCGTTGACCGCAATTCGCAACTAGTCGGCACCAAGCGTCGAGTTGCGAGTGAACAAGAAGTTCTCGTTGCTCGTGGTCGCAGTGATAATCGCACCGTGATAATGGTTCCTGAAACAAAAGGTGGAGAAACAACTGGCATCACTTTGCTGCATGTGATGTTTCACGATCGACTCGCCGCCACGGCGATGCGTGCCGTGCTACAAGGGTATGACCATCGATATGACCGGCTTGTTGACTGGGTAACAGAAACCGAAGGCTCATTTAGAGAAGATCGCTTAGCTGAAGTGCCAGTGGCTGATTTGTTAATTTTACCAATCAGCGAGATGGCTGACCACTGGCGTTCGCAGTAGAAAGTCAAAGCAGATGATTGGCCTGGGCATTGACGCAGTAAGCGTGCCGCGATTTCGTGACGCACTTGAGCGCACTCCAACATTAAAGACGCGAGTTTTTACCGCTCAAGAACTTAACTCTCTTGCAACTCGAAAAGATTTGGCACCAGGTTTGGCAGCACGATTTGCGGTTCGCGAAGCAACAATGAAAGCACTTGGCGTAGGACTTGGCGCTTTTGATTTGCAAGATGTTTCAATTCGTAGCCACGCTTCTGGTGCTCCCGAATTAATCGTCACAGGTCGAGCGGCAGAAATTGCCAGCCAACAAGGTGTTTCTTCTTGGCATGTTTCGCTATCGCACACTCACGACATGGCGGTGGCTGTTGTCGCTAGTCACTGAGTTCAAAGGCGTTTAGAAGTGAGCGCAACTGATCGTTGGGCTTGGGCTGAGGTTGATCTATTAGCTCTGAGCGAGAATGTTAAAGCTCTCGTAAAACAAGCAGGTCGCGCAGAACTTTGGGCAACAGTTAAAGCAAATGGATACGGACACGGCGCTGTTGAAGTTGCGCGAACAGCATTGGCGTCTGGTGCTAGCGGGCTCTGCGTTGCGCTTGCCGACGAAGCTCATGAGTTACGCCAAGCAAAAATTACTGCACCGATACTTATTGTTAGTGAGCAACCAGAAACCCAACACGAGCAAATGTTGCGTGATGATGTCGCTGCAACTCTTTATAACGAAGCGAGTATTTCAAGTTATGCCGCCGAGGCTGCGCGACTTGGTGTTATTGGTCGGGTTCATCTGAAAGTTGATACTGGTATGCATCGTGTTGGTGCACCAATCGAAGATGCACTGGTTCGAGCAAAACAAATTAATAGCTTGAAGTCACTAACCCTTGAAGGTGTTTACACGCATTTCGCTGCCGCTGATTTGCCAGAACATTCTGCGACAGATTTGCAAAGGCAAAAATTTGTCGAAGTCATTAAGTTGTTAGAACAAAACTCATTGCGACCAAAATATACTCATACGGCTAATTCATCTGCAGCAATTCGTGAGATAGATACTGCTTTAGTCACGGGTCTCGGTATAGCGCGAGTCGGTATTGCGATCTATGGCATTGCGCCGAGTATCGAACTCGAATCGCACGTCGCGAAACTCAAACCGGTGATGTCGATTCATGCGCGTGTCTCTCACGTGCAGCGTCTCAAAGCCGGCGAGGGTATCTCATATGGTTTGCGCAGCAAACTTGAATGCGATGCAACTATTGCGACTCTCCCAATTGGCTATGCCGATGGCATACCTCGTCGACTGTGGTCGGTTGGTGGCGAAGTATTAATTGGTGGAAAGCGTTGCCCGATTATCGGTGTCGTAACGATGGATCAACTGATGGTTAATTGCGCAGACGCACAAATAAAAATCGGCGACCACGCAGTTTTGCTCGGTACACAAGGCACTGAAACAATTACTGCCAATGAAATCGCAACACGGCTTGAGACGATTGGCTACGAAATTGTCTGCGGTATAAGTTCTCGAGTTCCGCGACGCTATATCGACGCGAAAAAATAAGCGCAGCGAATTTAACCCAGTGAAATTAGTCAAGTGAAATTAGCCCAGTGAAATTAACGCTAGAGACTCTGCAAGACACTGCACGTATTGCAGAAATAATTGCATCGCATTCGCGGCCTCGCGACATGATTTTACTTGTCGGTGAAATGGGGGCAGGTAAAACAACTTTCACGCAAAGTTTTGGCCGAGCACTCGGTATCAACGAACCGATTACTTCGCCAACTTTCAATTTATTGCACAACTATGGCACTGGACGCATGTCGTTGCATCACGCCGATTTGTATCGCCTTGAACGCACTGGCGAGTTAGCTGATCTCGGGCTAGATGAATTGCAAGACAGTGGGGGCATAGTGATTGTTGAATGGGGCGACATTGTCGGCGAAGATCTTGGCGATGCATTGATCATTCGCATCTCTTATTCTGTGGATGTAAATGCAATTGAATCAAGAACGTTAGAAATTGATCTGCGTGGTTCACAATGGGCTAGTCGTTGGCAAAAGTTGATTGATGAACTTGTGGCGAAACTAAACAATTCGGTGCGAGGCTGAACCTAATGATTGTTCTGGCAATTGATACTTCGACTGATGCTGTAAGTGTGGCAATTAGCAATTCGAAACAATTATTGGCTAGCAGTCACGTGCTCAGCGATCGCCGCCATGCAGAACAACTTGCACCAATTATCAAGAATGTCTGCAAACAAGCAGATATTTCGATGCGTGAAATTGATGTTGTTGGAGTAGACATTGGCCCGGGTTTGTTTACTGGTATGCGAGTCGGCATCGCTTCTGCCAAAACGATTGCACAGGTTTTAGATGTTCCAATTATTGGCATCTCAAGTCTGGATATTTTGGCACGATCAGTTGCCACAACCGATCGAGTCGTATTGGCAACGATTGACGCGCGTCGTGGTGAACTTTATTGGGCGATGTATCGTAACGATGTTGGCTCGAGCATTGAAGTTAAACCACCAGTTGTTGGCAAGGTCAGCGACTGCGTTGCAGATGTTATAGATCGTGGCCAAGCCACATTGATTGTTGGCAATGGTGCGTTACGCCATCGCGCATCGATTTCTGAATCACTCGAAGCAACTGGGCTCTCAATCGAGTGGGCTAACGAACAATTAGCCCAACCGAGTGCAGGTGTTTTGGCAGTAATCGTCGCCGAACTTGCGTTGCATGAACAGTGGCAAACAGCCGCCGAATTACAAGCGCTTTATTTACGGGCGCCTGATGCCGTAATAAATTGGCAAACGCGAGTCAACTTATGAGCATTTTGGATCGTTTTATTCGCACGAAAACTAGCGACAAATTTGAAAACTTAGATCAGCCTGCGTTGGTGATAGCGCCAATGCGACGAGCGCACATTCGCAGCATCATGCCAATTGAACAGCAGGTTTATCCACGACCATGGACCGCGCAAGTTTTTGTTGAAGAACTTGACCAAGTGCGAGCGGGCAAGCGTCACTATCTCGTTGGCACGATCGCCAACGAACTTGTTGGATACGGCGGTTTGCTATATGTCGAGCAAGATGCGCACGTTACTAACGTCGCGGTACATCCATTGTGGCGAAGTCGCGGAATCGCCACCGAGTTATTGCTTGACCTCGCGTGGGAGGCGCATCGTCGGGGATGCAACGCAATGACGCTTGAGGTGAGACACACAAATATGTCTGCGCAAAAACTTTATGAGCGTTTTGGTTTCGTGCCGGTTGGCGTGCGCAAAAAATATTACGAGAATCGCGATGATGCAATTGTGATGTGGTGTGCCGATGTACAACAGCAAGAATTCTCAAATCGGCTACGACAAATTGAGAGAAGCCGAATATGAGTTCAACAATTGGTGATCTGGCGATTGATAGTTCAACAGTTGTGCTCGGGATCGAAACAAGTTGTGACGAAACTGCTGCAGCAATTGTGATGGGTGGCAATGATGTGCTGTCGTCTATCGTGGCATCGCAGTTAGAGGTTCACGCTCGTTTTGGCGGTGTGGTGCCTGAGATCGCAAGTCGCGCACATCTTGAAGCAATCACGCCAGTGATTAGTCAAGCAATGCAAAAATCTGGTTTAAGTTTTGATCGTGTTGATGCTGTTGCGGCCACAGTCGGGCCCGGCTTAATCGGTGCGTTACTAGTTGGTGTTTCTGCAGCGAAATCTCTGGCGCTTGTTTTAGATGTGCCATTCGTTGGCGTCAATCATCTTGAAGCTCATCTTTATGCAGCGATGTTGGACGATCCCAATGTTGAGTTTCCGATGCTTGTGCTGCTTGTTTCTGGTGGCAACACTTTGTTAGTTGAAGTTCGCGAACATGGCGTTTACAAAATAGTTGGTCAAACTCGTGATGATGCCGCCGGTGAAGCATTCGACAAAGTTGCACGGTTTCTTGATTTGGGTTATCCAGGTGGGCCAGCGATTGATGCGTTGGCTAAAACTGGCGATAGCAAGGCAATTGATTTTCCGCGGGCGATGCTCAACGATGGGTTAGATGTTTCGTTTAGTGGATTAAAAACAGCGGTGATTAATCATGTTCGAAAATTTCCTGATTCAAAAACCAACGACATTGCTGCTTCATTTCAGAGCGCAGTCGTAGATGTGTTGGTTGCTAAAACTTTGCGAGCGGCCGAGAATCTTGGTGCTCGAACAGTGGCAATCGGCGGCGGAGTGGCAGCCAATTCACAGTTGCGCAGTGAAATTTCTGAGGCGTGTGCGCGAAAAGATTTTCATGTGGTGTTACCGTCATTAGCGATGTGTACGGACAATGCGGCGATGATCGCATCTGCTGGTTGGCATCGCTTGCGCCTTACAGGGGCAACATCTCTCGACTCTGGTGCGTATCCAAATCTTGGTTTAACGGTGGCTCAACGGTGAAACAAACTTTGACTACCAAGCCACTGAAACTCGGTAACCGAATTATTTGGCCTCCGGTCGTTCTTGCGCCGATGGCGGGCGTCACTAACCAACCATTTCGCACACTTTGTCGCGAGTTTGGTCCGGGTCTCGTATATGTCAACGAGATGATTATGGCTGCTGCACTTGTTTATAAAAATCCAAAGACTGAAGCGATGATTGCATTTGGGCCCGACGAGTCATTTCGCAGTTTGCAACTTTATGGCAGTGACCCAGCGATTATGGCGACGGCAATTACGCAACTTGGTCGTCGCAATGCAGTCGATCACATTGACTTGAATTTTGGTTGCCCCGCACCAAAAGTGACACGTCGCGGTGGCGGAGCAGCGGTACCACTCAAAAAAAACTTATTGCGTGCAATTGTCACGACGGCTGTTAAGACGGCTGCAGAATTTGGCATACCAGTCACGTGCAAATTTCGAATGGGACTCAATGATGATCTGATGACTTTTATTCACACCGGTTTAATTTGTCAGGATGCCGGCGTGGCAGCGATTGCGTTGCACGCCCGAACGGCACAGCAACACTACGCACCTTTTGCGAGATGGGAAGCGATTACAGAACTAAAAAGTGCAGTGACTGATATACCTGTGCTGGGCAATGGTGATATTTGGGAAGCCAATGATGCACAAGAAATGATGCGCGTGACTAAATGTGACGGCGTTGTGATCGGTCGTGGATGTCTTGGTAAGCCGTGGTTGTTTCGTGACATGGTGGCAATGTTTAATGGCGAGCCGATACCAGCGACACCAAAACTTGGCTGGGTACTTGATGTGATGTTGCGTCATGCAGTTGCGCTTGAAGCGCACTTTCCGCCTGGTCGTGGTATCCGCGAATTTCGTAAACATGCAGGGTGGTATCTAACTGGATATCCAGTTGGCGGTGAATTGCGTAAACGATTCAGCGAGGCGTCAAGCATCGCCGAGTTGTGTGAACTGAGTACTTTATGTGACCAAAGTGCGAACATTGTTGAAGGCGGTGAGCGATTCGTGCGCGGTCATAGCAATGGTCCAATGAATATTGTCTTACCACAAGGATTTTTAGAAAATCTAGATGATCTCGTCGCGCCAGACGACGCAACATTGACGCACATGAGTGGTGGCTGATGAGTTCGTGATGGCCAGTTCTCGATGACTAGTAAAATTATTTTGGCGTCGCGTTCACCGCGTCGAAAAGATATTCTAGAAAAACTTAACTTGAGTTTTATAATTGACCCACCAGATATTGATGAGTCACCATTAAAAAACGAATCGCCGATTAATTATGTGCAGCGGATTGCGGCAGCTAAAGCAGATTTGGTTGCGCAGCGACATGACCACCAATGCATCGTGATTGCCGCAGACACGACTGTTGAACTCAATGGCGAAATCTTTGGTCAGCCGCGAGATTTAGACGAGGCGCGGTTAATGATCCAAAAATTATCGAGTAAAACCCACAAAGTGCACACTGCAATTAGCGTTCGATACAACCAAGAAATCGCAAACTCCGTCGACACGGCGAGCGTGACGATGCGCGAAGTATCGAGCGAATTGCTTGAGTGGTACATCGGCACCGGCGAGTCGATCGGCAAGGCAGGCGCGTATGCCGTGCAAGGGCATGGGGCGGCGTTGGTCGCTGACTTGTCAGGAGAAACGGATACGGTGATCGGTCTGCCAGTTGGGCTTTTATTAGGGATGTTGGGCAACCTAGGAATAGACCCCAAAACTCTTTAATTTAGCGAGTCGGCGTTACTGGTTGGAAAAATAGCCCTTTGTCAATAGCATTGGCACTCGCACTGTTCGAGTGCTAATCGAAAATCCACGTCACAGACCAACGAAACAACCAAAGAAAACAAGGAAACCCACATGAACTTAAAGCCACTTGATGACCGCATTGTGGTCAAGCCAAACGAAGCCGAAAAGACCACTGCGTCGGGCCTCGTAATCCCAGACACTGCAAAAGAGAAGCCACAAGAGGGCACTGTTGTTGCAGTCGGACCAGGTCGCTGGAGCGATGACACTGGCAAGCACACGCCACTCGATATCAAAGTCGGAGATGTCGTTCTTTACTCAAAGTACGGCGGCACAGAGATCACTCACAAGGGTGATGACCTTTTGATTCTTACGAGTCGCGATGTTCTCGCGATCGTGACCAAATAACTAACTACTACTTCTACTTCGTACAGGGACAAATACAATATGGCAAAGATTCTTAAATTCAATGAAGAAGCACGACGCGCACTTGAAGCCGGTGTAAACAAATTGGCCGATGCGGTCAAAGTTACGCTTGGACCAAAAGGTCGCAACGTTGTTCTTGACAAAAAGTTCGGCGCTCCGACGATCACCAATGATGGTGTGTCGGTTGCTAAAGAAGTCGAACTTGAAGACCCATTTGAAAACATGGGCGCGCAACTTGTAAAAGAAGTTGCAACAAAGACCAACGACGTTGCTGGTGACGGAACGACAACGGCGACAGTTCTTGCACAAGCCATGGTGACTCACGGCATGCGCAACGTAGCTGCTGGTGCGAATCCGATGGCACTCAAGCGTGGAATTGAAAAGGCAGTTGCTGCAGTTGTTGAGTCGCTTAAGAGTCAATCAAAAGAAGTTGACGACAAGAGCGATATCGCAAGCGTTGCAACTATTTCTGCTGGTGATGCTTCGATTGGCAAAGTTATTGCCGATGCAATCGACAAAGTTGGCAAAGATGGTGTTGTAACTGTTGAAGAGTCAAATACTTTCGGTATTGAACTTGATTTCACAGAAGGTATGCAGTTTGACAAGGGCTACTTGTCGCCATATTTCGTGACAGACCAAGATCGTCAAGAAGCAGTTCTTGAAGATGCATACATCTTGTTCTATTCGTCAAAGATCGCCACAGTTCAATCGATGCTTCCAATTCTTGAGAGCGTTATGAAGACTGGTAAGCAGCTTGTAATCATCGCCGAAGATGTTGAGGGCGAAGCGCTCGCAACTTTGGTTGTCAACAAGATTCGTGGCACATTCAATTCGACAGCGGTCAAGGCTCCTGGCTTTGGCGATCGTCGCAAGGCAATGTTGCAAGACATGGCAGTTCTCACTGGTGGACAAGTAATCAGCGAAGAAGTTGGCTTGAAGCTTGAAAACGTAACTCTTGATTTGCTCGGCCGTGCCAAGCGCATCATCATCACCAAAGAGACAACGACAATCGTTGACGGTGCTGGCGACAAGAACGAAGTTAAGGGTCGCATTAGCCAGATCAAAACTGAGATTGACAACACCGACTCTGACTGGGATCGTGAGAAGCTTCAAGAGCGACTTGCAAAACTTGCTGGTGGCGTTGCTGTTATCAAAGTTGGTGCTGCAACTGAAGTTGAACTCAAAGAGAAAAAGCACCGTATTGAAGATGCAGTCTCAGCAACTCGTGCTGCAATTGAAGAGGGTGTTGTTGCCGGTGGCGGAACCGCACTTGTACGAAGTCGTGAGAGCGTGCTTAAGGTGATTAAATCACTTGAAGGTGACGAAGCAACTGGCGCACGAAGCGTTTACGATTCGCTTACTGCACCTGCTCGAGCAATTGCAGACAACGCTGGTATTGAAGGCGCAGTCGCAGTTCAACAAGTTGAAGCTGCTAAGGGCAATATTGGTCTCAATGCTGCAACTGGCGAATATGTTGACCTTGTTAAGGCCGGCATTATTGACCCAGCGAAGGTAACTCGTGCGGCGTTGCAAAACGCAGCTTCGATTGCTGCGCTTGTGATCACCATCGAATGTCTCGTTGCTGACAAGCCTGAAAAACCAGGCGAAGCAGCAGGCGGCGGCGGTGGAATGCCAGGTGGCGGAATGGGGATGATGTAACCCATTACTTCTTTGAAAAGAGGTTTTTGGTTACATCAGAT
>CALACK010000064.1 GCA_937890395.1 uncultured Acidimicrobiaceae bacterium
AAAATGTCGTAGTACCGCTCAGAGCGGACCACCCCGTGATAATCGTCTAAAAGTCTTTTGATTCGATCAAATAAGGCTGGTCGCGCTATTTCAATTTCATCTAGTCCAGCACTAACTCGGTGTGCGTTCCAGACGATAGTCACTCATTTAATCGTACCCGTGCCCTACGACTAACAGAAGATATCTCGAGTTAAGTGAACAGACGTAATTACATGTCAGAATAGAGCAGTGCAATCACCACTTGATGACCTCATAAAATTATTAGACCTTGAGGTTATTGAAGTAAATATCTTTCGCGGTGTATCGCCCGACGAAAATCGTCAAAGAGTTTTTGGCGGTCAAGTTGCTGGCCAAGCATTAATTGCTGCATCACGAACAGTTGACGATAAATCACGACATGTTCATTCACTACACGCGTATTTTTTGCGCCCAGGTGATCCAACTGTGCCGATTCTTTACGAAGTTGATCGCATTCGTGACGGCAAAAGTTTTACGACTCGCCGTGTGATTGCAATTCAACATGGCAAAGCAATTTTTAATTTGCAGGCAAGTTTTCAAATTCATGAAGAAGGTTTGGAACACCACATCTCTATGCCAGGCGATTTGCCAAAAGCCGAAACACTTCCAGACTTCAAAGAAAGAATGGCACCATATAAAGAGCAAATGGGTGATTGGTACGATCGCCCAAGACCAATTGATTTACGTTATATCGACTCTGATCCGATCTCGCGAAAAAAGAAGGTAAGTGCGGGGCAGAAACTTTGGATGCGTGCTGATGGAAAACTTCCAGATGATCCGGTATTGCATGCATGCATCGTTACTTATGCGAGCGATATGTCACTGCTAGATACCACACTTCTACCGCATGGTCGCTCGTGGACTGACCAAGGAATACAAATGGCAAGCCTCGACCACGTGATGTGGTTTCACCGACCGTTTCGAGCAGATGAGTGGTTGCTATACGACCAACTTGCAATTTCGTCGTCTAACGCCCGTGGCATCGCCAGTGGTTCAATTTTTGCAGAGTCAGGCGAACTAGTGGTCACCGTTGTGCAAGAAGGACTTACACGACTAGTTAATTAGCTAGCTGATTGACTATCTATTTAATTAGCGAGATTACTCATTTCGGTCTCGGCGCGAGTCCATAAATAACGAACGCAACTCAGAGAAGTTCTCAATGCAATGACCAGCACCGAGAACCACAGCCTCAAGCGCATCGTTTGAAAGTATTACCGGCACGTTCGTATCCATTGCGATGCGCTCTCCCATCCCAGTTAAAAGTGCTCCACCACCGACTAAATACATTCCCCGCTTAAGAAAATCTTGTGCTAACTCTGGAGGAGCAGTCCCAAGACAACGAATCACTGAATCAACCATCTGAGTCACAATCGGATTAATTGCTTCACGAATTTCGGCGTCTGTCAAAACAACAGTCTTAGGCAAACCCGACACTAAATCTCGCCCCCGCACTTCTGCATCGGTGAGATTTGGCATCGGTATTGCAGTTCCGATTGTTTTTTTTATCATCTCGGCGGTGCGTTCACCAATTGCAATGCCGTGACTGCGACGCACATACGCTTGAATCTCGGAATCGATATCGAAACTTCCAACACGCACTGCCTCAAGGGCAACTATGCCTCCCAAACTGATGACCGCGGTCTCAGTTGTTCCACCTCCGATGTCGATAACCATGTTTCCAACTGGCTCGTCAATTGGTAAATCTGCACCAATCGCTGCAGCAATTGGTTGCTCAAGCAACTGTGCATCAGCCGCACCCGCTCTGCGTGTTGCATCGGTGACAGCCCGTCGCTCAACTTCGGTAATTGCCGACGGCACACAAATCAAAACTTTAGGACGAGAGAATCTTGACACACCTGCGCGTTGCAGCAACATTCGAATCATTTTTTCGGTGACGTCGAAGTCGGTTATTGCGCCGCCGCGCAACGGGCGAACGGCAACGATATTTCCCGGCGTTCGACCGATCATTTCCCAAGCCTCTTCACCGTGAGCCAGAACCTCTCCGGTTTTTCGATTAACAGCAATCACAGTCGGTTCATTTATTACGATTCCGTCGCCTTTTCGATAAACAAGGGTGTTTGCAGTACCGAGATCGATTGCAAGATCTTTAGCCATTATTGATTATCTCTTGCGTTTCGTTCATTGACGTCGCGTAACTGCCTGCGAACTTTGTCGCGCGAGAGACTTGAGAGCGCATCTAGATGACGATGAAATGCTTCGGGGCCTTGCGGTGAAAGTGGCTTTCGTTCTTGAGTTAGAACCAAAAATGCAAGTGTGCAAGCACTGACGATTGAAACTGCGGCAAAGAGAACTGCTAACGAAGAAGCTGCAAGAATCATCATCAAACCGAATTATCAACAGAACGGCTAGGTCGCGGGAGAGAAATCTCATTGCTATTTGTACCCCAATCGGAACCTTGTTTCCAATGTTCTTGCTTCCAAATCGGTACTGATTCTTTTAACGTGTCAATTGCAAATTGTGCAGCCGAAAAAGCTTCTGGACGATGAGGCGACGATACTGAAACTAAAACTGATGACTCACCAAGAGTGAGATTTCCTATTCGATGAATTAATGCAACGCGTCCGAGATCGGTCCACCGCGCACGCATCTCATCAACTATTAATTGAAGTTTCGAAATTACTTGGGCGTTGTAAGCCTCATAGGTCAGCGAAGTAACATCAGTTCTACCTTCGGCTTGATCGCGCACGACCCCAGAAAAAACAACCACAGCTCCACAAGAAGGAAGTACGGACCAGTCATATACGTCGCCGACATTCAAAACATTCTCAGTCAATTCAAGCCAGGTGTCGCTATTTTTAAGGATTTGCTTATTCGACATCGCTTTTAAGTGTACGGTCTGCGTAGCATCAGTCCATGTCCCAGGATCCATTTGAGCAAGAACCATCGGGAATACCTTTTTTCGCAGAGATCATAAAGGCGATGTCAAGTCAAGCCCCAGTCCAGTGGGATATGGCGCGCCAGTTTGCGATGACAACCGCGATGAATTCAACTTCAAACACAACTAGCGAACCAAATGTTGACCCGGCCGACCGGATTGCAATTCAGCAACTCGCTGCTGTTGCCGATCTACATGTTCGCGACGTGACTGGTTTAGCAACTAGCCGCACAGCAGAGGTGCCGCACGTCGATGTTGTGAATCGATCAATGTGGGTACACCACACGCTCATTGCATATAAACCGCTGTTTACAGAATTCGCAACTTCTATTTCTGGACAAACAGTTATACAACCAGTCGGTTTAGACGGTGAATTAAGTGAGACCGAACACGCTGACGAGATTAACGCGATGATGGGCAACCTAATCAAAATGATGGCGCCAGCGATGCTCGGCATGTCAGTTGGCTCGATGATTGGGCAACTCGCATTGCGTGCATTCGGACAATACGATTTGCCGTTACCGCGCGAACCGTACGAGCAACTTTTATTTGTTGCGCGCAACTGCGAAGAGTTTGCCAATGATTGGAGTATCAACATCTCTGATATGCAAATGTGGCTGCTTGTACAAGAACTGACTTTTCACGCCATTTATCAGAATCCATTTATTCGCGCCACAATCACTGACGCTGTTAAAAAACACGTAAGCGGATTCAGACCCAGCCCAAATGCTCTCGCTGAACGATTAAGCAATATTGATGTAACTAACAGTGACCCAGCCGCAATGATGCAAAAACTACTTGGTGATCCAAGTTTGCTACTTGGCGCCGTGAGGTCACCAGAGCAAGCAATACTTGCGCCAAAACTTGACGCGATGATAAGCGCGATAGTGGGCTATGTCGATCATGTTGTCGATACTGTTGCCGAGCGAATTATCGGTACTGGCGCCCAAATCGCAGAAGCTGTGCGCAGGCGCAGGGTTGAGGCTCGCTCTCAAGATCAATTTGTTGAACAACTTCTCGGCTTGCGACTGACCACCAAACAAATGGATGAGGGTCATGCGTTTATTAGTGGAGTAATTGAACGCGCTGGTTTCGATGGTCTCTCAGGTTTGTGGACAAAGCCTGGCAATTTGCCAACACCAAATGAAATTGTGGCACCCGGTTTATGGTTAGAGAGAATTAACTTTTAGGAGCAGCAAAATCAGCCGAAAGAAAATATATCAATCCCATTGCACTTGCAACACCAACGATTGCGAAACCGACTGCGCCAGAAAATGTAAAAACTACCGCGGCTAATCCAGAACTTACCCAAACAAGTTGATTGATTGTTTCAAACTTGACGAAAGCTCGGGCACGATTTGCGTCCGGTGCTTCACGCTGGATGATTGATTCAAACGCCAAACGACCAATTGAGCCCATGCCATTACAAACTGCGATCAAAACTATCCCAGCAGTAATACCGCCGAACACTCCAGAGAGAACTCCAGTCACACTGATAACCGTTAGTGAAACAGTCATCATTGTTCGCTCAGAAATCAAACGACGCAACAATGGCGAGATTGCGTTGGCGAGCATTGTTGCAAGCGACGATAAGCCAAGCGCCAGTGCAAACCAAGCAGTACCTGCCCGTTCATCACGCAACCAAAACGCAACATGAAAAAATAGGAATCCAACTATTCCGCGCAGAAGCATCATTGACAAAGCTGCGTGACGAACGCCCGAGCCGTGTAGCTCGCTAATTTCAGCGTCGGCAATTGTTTTAGGTGTCGTCGCAACATGTCGTGGTAACTGAAGTGATACGAGTCCTGCTAAACCAAACATCACCGCCGACATTGAGAGCGTTAAACGCGAGTCAACTAGTTGTAGCAATCCCGCTGGCACAGCGGCACCGAACCCAATCAG
>CALACK010000065.1 GCA_937890395.1 uncultured Acidimicrobiaceae bacterium
AATCTGTATCTGATGCGAAGGCGTTTGAGCTTTCAAGCGGCCTTTTCTTGTCGTCGTGTTGGGGTAAATTATCCAGTGCGTTCGTTCATGCTCGTATCTCGGCAATCAAATTTTGCGAGCAAAGATTTGCAGACGGAATCGTTGGCTACGGTACGTCTGATGGTGCCACGATTTTTATTTACCAACTCGGAGTGGGTGAATACTTAAAAGCTTTGATTGATGATGATTCGTATCGTCAAAATCTTGAAAGCCCAGGTTTTGGAATTCCGACAGTCTCTCGAGAAGAAATATTTACAAATCCGCTAGAGGCCAAGACTTGTTTAATTTTTGCCCCACAGTATGTCAAACAGATCATAGATAAAAACACAGCTGCCCGAGACTCGGGAGTTATTTTCGCCAAAGTCTGGCCGCTAATCGAAGTGTTTTCGGAAAGCGGTTGGCTCGGGAATAAATATTAATTTGGTTTAGATAGTGATGCTGGATCAAGGGTAGATAACCCTCCATCCACTTCTAAGATTTGACCATTCAAATAGCTGCTTTGCTTACTGAGCAAGAAGTGTGCAACGCTTGCGATTTCGTCAACAGTCCCCATTCGAGATAACGGAATCAATTTGTTGGCGCGGTCGACAATTTGTGGATTTTGTGAGTAAAAGTCTGCTGCTCGTTGTTTGAAAATAAATGAACCTGGGCTTAAACCGTTAATGCGCAATTGGTTTGCAGCAAAACGAACAGAGCCGTATCTGACTAGTTGCGAAAGCGCGGCTTTCGAAGCATGATATTGAAAATCTTGGTCGCCGACGACGCTACGGGCTGCCGGCGAGGTCAGAAGAACGACTGCGCATTGCCTGCTTCGTTCTCTTGCTGCCAGAGCCTTTAAAATTTCATAAGGAGTGTAAACCTCAACCGAGTATTGCTTTAATGGCGCCGATACTTCGCTTCTGTACCTGTGAGCAAAAGCAACTGCGTCAAGACCATCAACCTGCGAGTCTATTTTTAGGGCTAGTTCTATCGATTTGGCAGAATCTTCTAAATCGCACTCATGAACTTCAAAACAGTTGTTTTCTTTGGCAAGTCTGTTAATTGTGTCGTCACGCATTCGCGTGACTAGGTGCACCTCATGTCCCGCACCAGCAAGTTGTTTGCAAATCTCAAGGGCAATTGGTGATCGACCGCCGTAAACAAGGGCACTCATGTCAGTGACTCAAGTGAACTAATTCAGCGGCTGGGAGCGGTTGGACGACTGAGCCTGGGTAATCGAGTT
>CALACK010000066.1 GCA_937890395.1 uncultured Acidimicrobiaceae bacterium
CAACAACAATTTTGAGCATCGTGTTGTTCGCAACATTTTCAATCTCAGGTCACCCGGGGATGCGACAGTTTTCATCTCTAAGTATTGGCACAGACATCGTTCACTTTCTAAGTGTCGCGGTTTGGATGGGGGGATTAGTGACAATTGTTTTGTTGGGTCAAAAATGGCAAAGCGAGTCACCAAAAGTAATTGCATGGTTCTCGTTTAATGCAACTATTGCGATGCCGATCATGGTTGCTACTGGAGTTGCTCAAGCCTGGCGAATGATGGAAGGGTTTCAAAATCTATTTTCAACAACTTATGGCACGGTTCTTAGTATCAAAGTTCTTCTTGTTGTGGTGGCAATTGCTGCTGGCACTAAGGCACGCCAAATATTTAAGGACAAAAAAGTTGATAGTGAAGATTTAAAAAAGATTAAGTTCTCAAAGACGATTGTTGTAGAAAGTGTTATTGGCTTAGTTGTGCTCGCAGTAACAGCAGTACTTGTTTCTGTTCCACCACTTAGCGTCAACACTGCTACGCCTTTTACGGCAACCTTAGTTCAATCAAATGTCATTGCAGATATCACAATCACTCCAGCACGTGTTGGAAATGCTGAGATTCATGTTGTGTTCTCGCCGCCAGGTGGAACCCTTGAGCCGATTGAATCAATGACGGCACGAATCTCATTAGAAACAGGCGAGATTCCACCAATACCGATAGATGTGAAACGTATTGGGGTTAATCACTTTCAAGCGAATTTGCAAGTGCCTCGTGATGGTGAATGGTTGCTCGAATTGATTGTCAAGCCCGCAACTAATAGAACACTGCGCTTCAGCCAAATTGTAAAAATTAAAAACTAGAAACTGATTTTGCGGACAACTAAATGGTGTGGCATCTGCGTCGTGCCTTCAGTGAACCCTTCACCAACAACCGAAAAATCGTGTCGTAAATAAAAATTAAGTGCAGAATCGCGGGCTTTGGCCCAAATATATTTAGCCTTAAGTTTTTCGGCATGAATAATGCCAGCAGTTAACAACATTGCACCCAGACCCGCACTCTGTCGGTTTTTGGCTACTGCCATTCCGCGAAGTTGAATTGCCTGCGCTGTGCTGTCTTCCTGCCAAGGGTTAATAACCCAGGTTGACGTGCCGATCAGATTTCTATTTTCATCAAAAATGCCTAGATGAACTGTGCCTGGATTCAAATCTTCAGCATATTTGGGGTCACTAGTAGGTGTGTCATCGCGCAAGACTGCTGTACGTAGTGCGTAGGTTTCTGAAGTCTGTAGTTCGACAACTTCAAATTTAGTATTTGACATTAAACGAGATATTAGTGCGAGACTAGAACGACATCAGATTGCGAATATCTAAAACACGGTCAGCAATTGCATTGGCCTCATGTTGGTCGTGAGTTACATGCACCGCTGTCGTGCCACGTAGCCGAAGCAAATTGCCAAGATCATCGAGAAGTCGGGCGTGCAACTCTTTGTCAAGGCCACTTAGTGGTTCGTCAAGCAACAAAACTTTAGGTTGCGCCACTAATGCTCGGGCAACTGCAATACGTTTTGCCTCGCCACCAGAAAGTTTAAATACTTCACGCTGAGAGAGATGGGTTAGCCCAACGAGTTCGAGAGCTTCTGTAACTTTTTCGTCGATTAGTTTTTGTTTCATGCCTTGAATTTTTAACGAATACGAAATATTTCTAGCAACATTTAAATGTGGAAATAACTGATTGTCTTGAAACACCAGACCGATTCGGCGCAAATTGGCTGATCTGGTTGTGATCTCTTCTCCATTCAAATGAATCGTGCCAGAGTCAACTACTTCAAGACCTGCGATGCATCGCAGCAAGGTCGTTTTACCCGAACCACTCGGACCAATCAAGGCGACGATTTCGCCCGCATCTATATATATAGAAAGATTTTGTAGCACCGGCGTTGACTCGTAAGTCACGACAAGGTTTCGACAATCCAACATTTAGATAGCTCGTTTATCAGTGTTTCTCTGTGCCGAGATGATCGACCACACCGATAATCACGACACAAGCAACTATTAGTAAAGTCGCGATTGCATAGGCCTGAGCCTGAATTATTTCTCCTGGACGACCCAGTAGTCGCGAAATCATCAGTGGCAAAGTTTCGTTATTACGTCGCACAAGAAAACTGCTCGCACCAAACTCTCCGAGCGAAACGGCGCAAGCGATCGCTGCTGCCGACACTAGAGCAGGCTTGATTATTCGTAAGTCTATTGTTCGCCACATTTGCCAAGTTGTTGCACCCAATGTCTGCGATGCGTCTCTCAATCCATTTGGCAAGTCTCGAATTGTTGGTGAAATTATTCGCGTCACAATTGGGATTGCAACCAAGCAGTGGGCAATTGGCATCATCAGCCAAGCCCCGCGCCAGTCAATTGGGTTGACGTCAAACGTGATGATTAGTCCGAGTCCGAGAGTTACCGCCGAAACTACGACTGGCAACGCCGTTAGCAAGTTTAAAAATCTGTAACGCGCCGAGCCATAGATAACTGCACATGCGCCAAACAAACCAATAGTCGTTGAGACAATAATTGTAAGGACGGCATATTTCAATGAAGTCATCAATGACTTGAAAATTTCTTCGTCAGTAAAGATGCTATGCCAAATCGAAAAGTTAATCTTTTGCCCAATCAAAATTGATCGGCGCACGACACTGACCAACGGCATAATTACGACAGATGCGCTGATTGATGCAACTGACGTAATAAAAATTATCTGACCAGAGGTTTGAGGTTTACGAATTCGTGAAAAAACCATCTGGCTAAGTTCTGCTGATTTTGTCGTGCCGAATTGTGTGGTCAATAAAATCAAAACTCCGACAACGACCAGTTGTAAAATTGATAGAATTAATGCCCCAGAGACATCCCCGAGTTGCATTGCCCGAAAATAAATCTCTGTTTCAATTGTTGACCTAGCAGGGCCACCCAGAATGCGAACAACACCATATGAGGTAAAGCACATTAAGAACACCAACAAGCCTGCCGATCGCAATGAATTCTTAAGCAAGGGCAAAGTGACTGTTAAAAAGAGTCGTGTTCTTGAAGCACCAAGAGTGCGAGCGACATCATCAAGATCTGGATTAATTTGCTGCCACCGACTCGAGATAATTCGCACTACAAGCCCAAAATTAAAATATATGTGAGCAATAATTATCGCTGACGCACTTTGGTGAATACTCGTGGGAAGAAACTCAAGAAATGCTACGCCGACCACAACTGTTGGCAAAATAAATGGCACGCTGATGAGCGAAATTAGCGCTCGTCGTCCAAAAAAATCAAAGTTCGCAGTTACAGCGGCAATTGGTATTGCGAAGAAAACAACCAGAATTGTGCTGATTGATGCTTGCCACATTGTGAACCAGACCACACTTCGTGTCGTTTGCGCCGTAAGTATTGCAAACGAATCAAAGTTAAGTGAGATGATAAATATATTTAACGCTGGCGCCACAACAAACGTCAGCATCGCCACAACTGGCACGACTGCTAGCCATTTACTTGTTGATCGATATGAAGTGATCATCAGTAATTAATCATCAAGAATCGCGAATCAACCGGCAATAGTTAGCGCAACACCGTATTCGTGAATGTATCGAGCCACGCCGTTCGTCGTTCGGCAATCAATTTTGGATCAAGTTGCAGCGGCAGCTCTGGGCGCAACGAATATTTGAGAAATTCTGCCGGAAGCTTCGCTTTTGTATTAGCAGGATAGACGAAAAGCGTAAGTGGTAAATCCTCTTGAAATTTGATCCCAGTTAAGTAATCAATCAGTAATTGTGCTTCGCGCTCGTGCTTTGTCCCGCGCAGAACTCCGGCGAATTCAACTTGGCGGTAGCAGGTGAGTGCGGCAACTGCAGTCGGTGCAGTGTCAGGCTTTGGGCTCGCATAGATCATTTCTGCCGGAGGGCTAGATCCATAACTGACAACGATCGGTCTGTCTCCTTTGCCACTTGAGCCGGAGAACTCTGTGTAGTAAGCCTCATTCCATCCATCTACAACTAATAAACCGTTTCGTTTGAGTTGCTCCCAATATGCACTCCAGCCAGATTCGCCAAATTCTGCGATTGTTGCGAGCATGAATGCTAAACCGGGTGATGAAGAAATTGGACTCGGTACGACGAGAAGATTCGCGTAGTTCGCCGAAGTCAATGCACGCAAAGTCAATGGTGGCGCAATCTTTCGATCAGCAAACCATCTGACGTCGTAGTTAATGCATACATCGCCAGTATCAACTGGCGACACTTCGTTCTGTGCGACCATGTTGAGCGCTGTTTCATCAAGCTCATCAATATTTTTCGTTTTATACGCTGAGAATATTTTTGCATCAATTGCTCTTGAAAGCGATGTGTTGTCAACTCCCCATAACACATCGCCTTGCGGATTGCCTGCGGTGATTGAAGCCTTCGTCACTAATTCTCCTGCGTCACCACCGAGTGCGATTTCGACTTTGACCCCAGTAGCAAGAGTGAATTCGTCAAAGATATTTTCAGATGGTGTGAACGAGTCATACGCAAGAAGTGTCAAAGTGATTGGGTCAGAATTTTCGCTTTGCGATGACGCTTGCGTCTGATCGGTTGAAGAGTCAATTTTCGTTGAGCCTTTGGCACAAGCGCTTGCAATTACCGCAAGTAGAACTGTGCCCAAAATTAGGTTCTTAAAATATTTTTTGTTGATTGATGCACTCATTTTGTTGTCCCTTTATTTTGATGAATTTTAATTTGATGTATTACGAGAAGTTGACCTGATAGAACTGAAACAGAAACACGCGTCTGCGTTGCTTGGTTGCTAACACCACGGGTTTCGTGATTTTCGAGTTGCTCATTGTGTAGTTGCCATCGCAATCCAGTTGTGCTGATGCCCATTACCGTGGCGCTAAAAGCCTGCAAGCCAATGATGTCATCCACTTCTGACGAGAATTCGCAACTGGTCGATCCTTGTAGTGCAAATATCTCTGAGCTATCCCAAAGTGCTTTGACTTGTAATAGCCCAAGCAGAGGATCAAACATCGCAGCAATTACACCGAGCTGGTGATCAAGCCGTCCTCCTCCCGCAGTCACAACAACGATCTTTTCAGTACCACATTCGGCAGCGTATAAAAGTGCCAAATGTAAGTCAGTAAAATTTTTATCACGGTCATGTTGGATGATTTTTGCACCGTGAGATTTAGCTTCGGCGAGAGCATTTGAATTCACTGAATCCATGTCGCCGATAATCGCATCAACACGAAGACCAAGTTTTTGTGCGGTGTGTAATCCGGAGTCGGCGGCGATCACTAACTCGACTTGCTCTACTTTGCGAACTGCAAGCAGGGTTGAATCGCTAGGCGCGAGACCCCCGGCAAATATTAGAGATGTGTTGACCATGATCGCTTCCTCCGCTGGCATTACCCAGATCAGGTGTGCGGGTCGGTGACGGCGGCCACCCTCTCAGCCCACCGAACCAGTGGACTCCCCGTGCGTATTGAACCTCACTATAACAACTAGTAATCGTTGTCCACAGATAGCCTTGAATCAAATGAGCCAATCAAGCCCCCTCGCTGGCATCGCACCGGCATCAATAGACACACTGATTACGATTACCCCAATTGCGCACGCTCGATTAATTGAATTGCGTGATGCCGAGACTGAACGCGAGAAACTTGGTTTGCGCCTTGAGATTTTGTCAGGACAAGGAGAAGAATTTCGTTACGACCTAGTTTTTGATGAATTTGTTAAAGCAGCGTTTACCGACGAGGTGCGCACGATTGACGGTTTGAAAATAATCATTGGTGCCAAAGATTTAGATTTACTTCGAGGCGCAGAGTTAGACCACGATGACGCTAAAGGTTTGTTAATTCGCAATCCAAATAAGCCACTCAAGGCGCATGTTGATGGGCTCGTTTCTGATGATGAGATCTCGGCGCAGATTGAAGCAATTGTGTTCAGCGAAGTTAACCCTGCTCTTTCGGCACATGGTGGATTTGTTACATTTTCTGGTCACGACAAAGAAGGAACTGCGTATTTCACAATGGGTGGTGGTTGCCACGGTTGTTCGATGTCGCGCCAGACAATGCTTGAAGGCGTTCAGACCATGCTTGTTGAGCAAGTGCCGGCAATTACTCGGGTGCGCGATATCACTGATCATTCGACTGGTGCTAACCCTTACTACTCGTAATTTAAAATGAAGTTGTTTCTGCAATTTTTGAAACGCGCATATAAATATTTTCGGAGAACGAAACGTGTGTGGCGAAAACCGCCACATGCAGTTTTGCTGATCATTGATCGAGGCACGGCAAGCCCGTTAGACGAGATGTTCGCGCATCACAAACCACACGTGTTGGACATTCGTGGTGAAAGTATCAATATGCGTGCGCTATTGCGTGCTGTGCCAAAAATACGCCTTGGCGCTCTCGCATACATCGAGGCATATATCGACTTTGTTAAGCCAAAACTTATTCTTTCTCGAACCGACAACAATGCAACTATGTGGCAACTCAAGCGCCGCAAGAATGCAACTTACCAAGTTGCCCTCGTGCAAAACGGT
>CALACK010000067.1 GCA_937890395.1 uncultured Acidimicrobiaceae bacterium
CAGGTGCGGCGCCTCGTGGCCAAATAATAGTTATCCAACCCGAGCCGATAGCTTTCGCACCGTATAAGTTATTGAACGCTTCATCAGCCGCATGCGATGAAACATGGGCGAGGTGGGCGATGCCCGCAAGCTGTTTAGCTGTTGCAGGGCTGGTGATGGCGGCAGGTTTACCCACGATTACTTCAATCAAAATTGGCAATCGCCGACTTGGTGCTTCGGCAAATGCAGCGAGAGATTGCCCGCTCAATTGATCGTTAGCGATAGTAATTTCTGCATCAATTACTTTTTCTGCATCGCGAACTTTAAATAGCTTAACGATTTCAAGAATTAATTTGTTAAGTCGTGGTTCTGGACGGTCGATTGTGCGTCGTGGCAAAAGTGCAGATTTTGTTGGGCGCAAGGTGCGACGAAGATCAAAGTACAACTCATCTTTTGAGGTAATCAGAGTAACTGTCGTGCCACGAGCTGCGGCTTGCTTGCTATCTTGCTCGAGAACATCAACACGAAAAATTGCATCATTTGGGCTGTGACGAATATTGACAGGTGTCGAGTTGGTACGTTTTTCGTGCGGATGCACTTCATCAAGCCAACGAAACACGGCATCAATCGCTGCCTGACGCAAATCTTTGTGTGGCGTCGCGATTGAGAAACCGTACGTCGTGATCACACCTTGAACGCTAGCAATAGGCAATTGACTGATTGACTCGCGGACTACTCTAAATGGGTGGCTACTAGCAGAATCGTCGGAATTATTGCGACAATATTGTCAGTCTCGTTCATCTGGCCGCAAGTGTTTCGTGTATTCATCAAGAACTCGACCGAAGGATTAGTGCCTGGTTCATTCTTGCAAGGCTGTTGTGGTTCTCTGCTGTGGACGATTTATGGACTCAGCAAACCAGATCCACAACTCACTTTTGCCCATGCCAATGTTGTGATTGCGATTCTATTGATTTTGTTTGTGTGTGTGAAACACAAAAAAATCGCGCTTTGGGTGCCAGTTCTAGCGATGAGCGCAACTTTGGTGATCGGCTTGATTGCGATTAATTATTCACTCGCAGTTATGGGTTGGGTGACTATTGCGATCGGAACTCCGGCGATCATCCCCCAGGTCGTTGGTGTTTATCGAACCGAGCATCTTTACGGTGTTTCAACAACAATGAACGCTTTGTTATTTGCGTGCTGTATCGGTTGGTTTACTTATGGTGCGATGATCGGCGATTGGTTTGTTGCCCTGCCGAATATTATTGGGATGTCTGGTGCTCTTTATATTTGGGTTCGAGCCGCAAAATCACACGAAAAATTCACCGTCCCCGACGAACTCGAAGTTAAAACTATTTAAGTTTTAGAGTCGTCGAGACTTCGCCGCAACGTGGGTGGCGAACAGTAAGTGTGACATCGGCGCCGCGACTTGCACGCACTATCCAAGAGTGCATCAGCCGATCAGGCGTGCCATCAGACATCTGACCGCCGTTCAACAAAAACATCGCTCGACCTGACAACTGGCCAACTTTTGCGTGGGCTTCGCAACTAATTGTTAATGCACCAGAAATCTCGACCGTGATCGGTAAAACTAATTTATGATCGCGAGCAAGTCTCGTGACTTCGGTACTCAGCCAGCCGGTGTTAGCAACGCCGAGTTCAATACGCCAAACATCTTCGCCTAACGATTCGGCTTTTGTATGTTTGATCTCAAGTCGTGGTGATGCCATTGCTTGATACACGGCAACTTCGGCGTGGTTTGCAATTTCAGCGCGCAACTTTGACGACGGCGCATTTATCCAAATTCGAAATGCATCTGCGCCACCGAGTTCGATTTGGCCAAGTTGTGGGTGATCAAATTTGTACCAGTTGATATAACTGTTAGGTGCATGAGTATCTGACCATTTGCACACGGCGAGATCTTGTTCAACAGTCGGTCCGACGTACCAAACATCTGTGCTTGAGTGCTCACCGGTTGCATGAAACACGGCATCCCAGAATTCCGTTGTCCACGAATAGACACCGAGATGGTCGTAAGCCCAGTCATCGCCGGCGCCACCCATCACAGAAGATTTATCCCATGTCAGATCTTCAAAAACCGAATGAACAGGATAAGTCGTTAGCGGTGTCGAATGTTTGCCGAACTCTTTGAAGAAAAACAAATCAACTGGTGGCAACTTTGAATCACTCTTACTACTACTTGGTCGCAACATAAAACCACCCGCAGTATGAAACGCGTTGTAGCCGCAAACATTTGGTCGCGCCTTCACCGCGCGCACGAGTGAATCAACTTCTGGTTCCGAGAGCGGATGATCACCAGAGCCGAGCACATTCACACCCCAACCTGCGGGGAAGTTTCTGTTCAAGTCAAGACCAGCCGGGTCGCGTGGTTGATCAATCGTGAAGCCGTCGTAATTTTCAATCAGACCTTCTTGAATTAATCTGTAACGCGTTTTGCCTTTTGGCGCTCCGAGTGGGCCAACTGCAACCATCACGCGAGATTCTTGCTCGTGTTCAATCCATCCACCATCAGGGTCAGCAATTCGCATCGTTAGAATTTTTCCGTCGCCGTCGATATCTTGCGGATGAAGACCCGGCCACAAATGGCCATCGCGCCACGGCCAAGCTCGCACACTTGAGCGGTGATACAGCGGCTTATCAGCGAGTGCATCTTCAACACCATCGGGGTTGACGCGAGGTGCAATATAAAAAGTTCGCGTGTGTAGTGCTTCGATTACCGTTTCGTCGCGAGCATCAAATTTTTCAACGAGATCTTGAATGATGTATAGCGCCGCTGCACCACCCGTTACTTCGGTTGCGTGAATGTTGGCGTCAATCCAGTGCGCTGGTTTTGTGTTGTGCGCACCAATTGAAGTATCAGTGATTGTTGCCAGCATTAGGTTGCGGCCGAGATGTGACTTGCCATACGACTCAACGCTGACAAGATTCGGATACTTCGCAGCAACTGCATTTAGCCACGCCACCATTTCGTCGTATCGCAAGAACCGATCAAACTCATATCCGTTAATAGCCATGCCTCAAAACTAGTGCGACACTAAGTCTCGGC
>CALACK010000068.1 GCA_937890395.1 uncultured Acidimicrobiaceae bacterium
GTGCTACTGCACTCGTGATTTCCGGCGTAATTTTATTTCCGGGAGCGGGCACAAATGCGAACCATCAATCACTTCTCGCTATTGAAAATCGTCTAAAACAATCTCAGCCAAATATAAATATTCGTCGCGTTGACTTTGCTTATCGAATCGCCGGCAAACGCTTTCCTGACCGTGCACCAGTACTAATTGAAACTGTGCGAAATGCAGTGCTTCAAGCCGCAAAGGATTGGGGTTGTGCGACGAATCAAATCGTTATCGGTGGTCGTTCAATGGGCGGAAGAATGTGCAGCATGGCGGTGGCAGAAACCGAACGAAAACTTGATGTTGCTGCGCTCGTGTGCATTTGCTACCCGTTACATCCTCCAAAACAGCCCGAAAAACTGCGCACTGAGCATTTACCGCGAATCAATGTTAGAACTTTATTTATCAGCGGCACTCGTGATGAGTTTGGCACAGTTGACGAATTAGAAAATGCAACTACAAAAATTAGTAGTGCGGTGACTCACGAATGGATTCAAGATGCTCGCCATGATCTAAAAAATCGTGATGACGAAATCGCTGAGTTAGTTACTCACTGGATTATGGCCTTACCGTCATAACATCTTGAGGGTTGAGTTCTTCTAGTTCGCGATGTGCTGATTCGGGGAAAGTCGTATAAATCAAAATCCCAGCAACAATAGGCCCGAGTGTGAGCCAACTCATCACGGTGCCGTAACTGACATCGAGATTCAGAAAATATCCTGCACCAATTAGACCGACGCTTCCACCGATCAGCGACGAGGTCATGATCACGCCCGAGGCAAAAGATCGATGCAGTGTCGGAAACATTTCTCCGCGATACACAGCCATGGCTGGGTAGGCGAGACCCAGACATATGCCACCAGTTAAAGACGCCAGCCACATTGGTTTGCCGCTTGTGCTGAAGGCGAAAGTTAAAAATATTGCGCCAAGCGGAAAAGCAATTGCCGAGAGAAGTCGACGTCCGCGTGAGTCGGCGATGCGACCACCGACAAGCAAACCAATAGATGCCGGAGTACCCGTAATCAATGTGAACGCGGTGATCATAACTGCGGAGTATTCGCGAACATCGCGCAAATAACGAATCTGAAATATAGATGATGCGGCAATAAAAACATTGCCGAAAATTGCAACAAGACTTTGCGTAAATAGCCTCGATCTGTCGATGCGAGTTGCTGACCTGAGGTGTTTTTCGTGATGTTCGATGAACCGACTTGTTTCTGGCATTTGGCGCTGTAAAACAACCGCCAAGAATATCCACACCAATGAGATTGCATAAATAATGCGCCAAGAGCCAGCGCCGAGATCAGCGATGGGCAGTGCGGCAAGGGCGATACCTGCGCCAAAACCAGCAGCAAGGGCGAGCAGACTTATCGCCCACGCCCGAGACTCGCTTGACATTTCTTCGGTGGCGACGATTCCAATTAAAATTGTTAACACGAGTGCAAGTGGTCGCCCAATAGTTTGTGTTGCAACAAGAATTGCAAACGAAGGTGCGAGTCCGCCGAGTGCAGTAATAATTGGTGCACCAAATGCACAACAAATAATTAGGCGTCGACGACCGATGCGATCGGCGAGTGCTGTGAGTGGAAGCGCGATTACTACTCCCCATCGAATTATTGCCGCGCCGATTCCTTGTCCTTGTTCTGAGACACCAAAATCTTGCGCGGCATAAGCAACAGTTTGTGTAAACAGAGTGTTGGCGTAAGTTGCCGGTAAGCAGGCCAAAGCGAGTAGCCACAGAATTGTGCGTTGTCGAGCCGTCAAGGCTGGTGTTTGGCGTTTTCTGCTCACTGCCGGAGCATACTGAAATGTCATGAATAATGAGTCGCCACGAATAATAGTTCGCCGTTCGGGGCCACTTTCAGGAAATGTGCAGGTGCCTGGCGCCAAAAACTCGGTGCTTAAGTTAATGGCGGCAACCTTGTTGGCTGAAGGCGAATTTGTGTTAACTAATGTGCCGGCGATCGCCGATGTCGAGACGATGTCAGATTTGTTAACTGCGCTCGGTGTTTCAACAAAGCGGCTTGGGCCACATGAACTCTCGCTTACGAACACTGGCAATATCTCAACTGAAGCTCCATTTGAAAATGTTGACAAGATTCGCGCCAGTATCAATGTGCTTGGCCCGCTGCTAACGCATTATGGTCGAGCAATAATCAACTGGCCAGGCGGCGATGACTTCGGTGGTCGGCCGATTGATTTACACATCAGCGGTCTTGAAAAAATGGGTGCAACAATTGAGCAGAATCTTCTCAACATAAGTGCCTACGCCGATCAACTTCACGGTGCAGAAATTGAACTTTCGTTTGCCAGCGTCGGCGCCACCGAAAATATATTAACCGCTGCGATTTATGCCAATGGCATAACAGTGATCGACAATGCGGCGCGCGAACCTGAGATCGGCGACTTGTGCAACATGCTCGTAGCGATGGGTGCGCAAATTGAGGGCATCGGTACTTCGCGGTTAATAATTCATGGTTCAAAAAAAGGTTCGTTGCAAGGGGTACGACACGCGGTGATTAACGACCGCGTGCAAGCAGCAACGTACATCGCTGCAGTAGCGATTGCTGGTGGCGATGTTCAGATTCGTGGCGCGAGATCAGAGCAGATGGAAATGGTGATAAATAAATATGCGCAGATGGGCGTTTCAATTATTCCGAGTCGTGATGGCCTACGAGTTACTGCTCCTGATCGATTAAGTGCAATTGATTTTGCAACTTTGCCATACCCCGGTATTGCAACCGACTACAAACCGTTACTCGTAGCGATGAACTCTGTTGCTAGTGGTGTCGGAATCGTGACTGAAAATTTGTTTCCTGGTCGATTTAGATATATCGAAGAACTTTGCAAACTCGGCGCCGATATTCGAATAGATGGTCATCATGCAGTCGTTAAGGGTGTTGATCATCTAATTGGTGCGGCTGTTACTGCGCCAGATATTCGTGCTGGCGCGGCACTCGTTGTAGCTGGTTTGGCAGCTCACGGCGAAACAATAATCAGCGAAATTCATCACATTGATCGCGGCTACGACGACCTCGTGGGTCGACTCAGTGGTCTTGGTGCCGATGTGACTCGCGTTTAACACGACGTGTTGCCTGCCACAACACCGCCATTATCACGATAATTGGTCCAGCAACTAAGAGAATTTCATCCCAACCACCTTGGTGAGCAAGCACCCTCGTATCGTAGAGGGTTCATCAATTAAACATCAATCAAAATCGTAAGTCTTCAAATTAGGCAGGATGGTTAAGTGTCAATTCGTACACAAGTCGAAGAAACAATTGAAGTTATTCGTCCCGCACTTCAGGCCGACGGCGGCGATATTATTTTGCGCGAAGTTGACGAAGTGACTGGAATCGTGAGCGTCACATTGACAGGTGCGTGCGGTACTTGCCCGGCTTCAGATCAAACTCTTAAAGCGGGGATTGAACGGATCATGCGTGATCGAATCGATGGCATCACAGAGGTCGTAGCAGTTTAGAAAGTAGTTTTTAAATATGGAAAGCCGCTCTCCAGAAATTGCAGCATTATTTGGTGAGGCATGCAACGGTGATCGTTCGGCACTTGCACGATTGTTGTCGCTGGTTGAGCGTGGAGGTGACGACGCGCGAACTGTCGGGCGGTTGGTTTATCCCAAAACCGGAAACGGCTACATCGTCGGAATAACTGGTGCGCCAGGTGCCGGAAAGAGCACGCTAACTTCTGCGTTGATCTCGCACATTCGATCTCTTGAGCAAACAGTTTCGGTTTTGGCAATTGACCCTTCGTCGCCATTTACCGGTGGCGCAATTTTAGGTGACCGTGTGCGAATGCAAAATCATGCAACTGATCCTGGAGTTTTTATTCGCAGCATGGCAACACGCGGACACTTGGGTGGGTTGTCGCTTGCCACGAGCGAGGCAGTGAGATTGCTCGACGCAGTTGGTTCGCCGTGCACATTGGTCGAGACAGTCGGTGTCGGACAAGTTGAAGTTGAGATCGCACGAAATGCCGACACGATTGTCGTGGTTGTTAACCCAGGTTGGGGTGATTCGGTGCAAGCCAATAAGGCTGGCCTGCTTGAGATCGCCGATATTTTTGTGATCAACAAAGCAGACAGACCAGGTGTTGATCAAACTCGTCGTGATCTAGAACAGATGCTTGAACTATCTGATTTTGCTAGAGATGCGTGGCAGCCAACAATCGTTACAACTGTTGGCACAACTGGTGAAGGAGCAGATGGGTTGTGGCACGCTATTAACGAGCATCGTCAACATGCAACGGCTGACGGGTCGCTGGCCAAGCGTCGTGACCAACGGCTGCGCAATGAATTACGAGCAATTATTGTGCGACGCCTTGAGAATCGTGCGCGAGAAATTTGCACTGGTGATCGTTGGGAAGAAATTCAAAATGAAATGTTGTCGCGTTCGCGTGACCCGTGGACTAGCGCCGACGAAATGTTGCACGGAATTCTTTAGTGAATTTATTTTTTGCGTGAAGCGATTTTTTGCACCATTAGCTGAGCCCGCGGTAAGGCGCGTAGTTATTGCAAGTTTGACTCTGGGCGGAGCAGTAGGCATTTTTGCATTGTCATTTGGCGTCGCCTCAGTTAGTGCAGGTGCGAGCGTGTGGCAGACCTGTGCGCTTTCTCTTTTCGTATTCACCGGTGCGTCGCAATTCTCGGCGATGAGTGTTGTTGGTGCAGGTGGCTCTCTCGCTGCAGCTTTTGGCGGTGCCGCACTTTTGGCAGCGCGCAACTTTGTTTATGGTCTCGCGCTTTCGTCGTCGGCGAAATCAATGGCGGGTAGTCTGCCTCGGCGAATCTTCGCGGCGCATTTCGTGATTGATGAAACGACCGCACTGGCACTTGCCCAAGAGTCACCGCGACTTCGAAAAATTGCCTTTTGGACAACTGGGATAGGTCTGTTTAGTTTTTGGAATCTCGGCACCCTGATCGGGGCTTTGGCGGGAAGCGCAATTGATCCACAGAAGTTTGGTTTAGATATTGCGTTTCCTGCTGCGTTCATCGTGATGTTATTGCCACATCTTCGGTCGAAACTTGGTCGACAAGCAGCTGCACTCGGCGGTGTGCTGTGCTTAATTTCGATTTCGTTTTTGCCAATCGGCATCCCAATTTTGATTGCCGCATGTGCCGTATTGGTTGGTTTGCGTAAATGATTAATCAGGCACCAGCACATTTGTGGTTAATGATCATTGCACTTGCCGTAACAGCGTATTTATTTAAGATCTTTGGATTAGTTATTTTGGGGTCGCGACAATTGCCAAAGGTTTTTGACCGATGTCTTGGTTTGATTCCTGCCGCGTTGCTTGCGGCTCTAGTCGCTAAAGATACTTTTTCAATTGGTCAAAGTCTCGTGATAGATGCGCGAGTTGCAGGGTTTGCTGTGGCGGTAATCGCGGCATGGCGCCGCGCGCCACTAATCGTTGTCGTCGTGCTTGCGGCTGGTGCGACAGCACTCGTGCGCGTGATCTAGTTTAATTACTAGTAAATTTTCTTGTTATTGCTCGCAAAGTTTTGCTAGACCGCGCAAGTTTCGCTTCCAGATTTGTTTCAACACAATTTTGCCGCCAATAAATGCGCCGAGTTGAGCGCCGAGATACCACGGGAAGATCAATTCTTCCTCCCATTTGAAGAGTGTTCGTGTGTCGTTGGCGAGTGACTCAAGAGTGAAGACACCGGTGCCAGTCACGATGCCAACATGTTTTACGCCCATCGCGGCGCCCGGCACCCATTGGGTGATTTCCATTTTGTCGGTCAGCTTTATTGGCCCAACTTTTGTATCGCATAAAAATGCCGTACCGACTCCGCGGGTTTGCTCGGACACGAAACGGATTGCCACGGCATCATGCATCCAATCGACATGGCGTTCAATTGGCTCAACGATTTGCCATACTCTTTCAGGGCTGGCATCGATTTCGATCTTGACAGTGATGTGGCTCATAGACCTGTGAGTGTAGTTAGCCTGTATCACTGTGGATACACGCAGTAATAAATTTATGAGCAAAGATAATTTGTCTGATTTTGTTTATCTAGACCATGCTGCGAGCACCCCGATGCGTGAGCAGGCAATCGCGGCAATGGCGCCATACATGAGTGGCATGTACGCAAACCCTTCTGGTTCACATCGTTTTGCAAGGATCGCCCGAAAGGCGATTGACGAAGCCCGCGATGATGTCGCCGAAGCAATTGGCTGCAAAGCAGGCGAAATAGTTTTCACCAGTGGAGGAACCGAGGGCGACAACGCAACCATTTTTGGTGCAGCGCGGCGTCACGGCGGCGTCGCCGTGTGTTCAGCGGCCGAGCATCATGCCGTACTGCATTGTGTTGAAAATCTAAATGGCCAAGTTGTCGCAGTTGACTCAACGGGTGCGATTAATGTCGCCGAACTCGAGAGAGTGTTGCAAGATCCTCAGAACGCTGGTCGCGTAAATGTTGTTTCAGTGATGGCGGTCAACAATGAAGTCGGGAGCATCTCACCGCTACGACAAGTTGCAAAAGTTGTTCGAGCCAATGCGCCAGGTGCGATATTGCACACCGATGCAGTGCAGGCGACATGTTGGCAAGACTTGCGTGAAATTTCAAAACTAGTTGATGTGTTGACCGTGTCTGCGCATAAATTTGGTGGCCCAAAAGGAATGGGAGTCACAATGCAGCGAATCGGTCTTGAAATCGATCCGCTAATTGTTGGCGGCGGACAAGAACGGGATCGTCGGAGCGGAACACACAATGTCGGTGGAATCATGGCGACCGCGGCCGCGTTGCGTGAAACAGATTCAACCCGCGATGCCGAAATTATACGAGTCACAAAATTGCGCGATGCGCTTGTAGATGCCGTGATGAGTGAACTTGATGATGTTTTTGAAACCGTCGCTCGGGAGAAGCGAGTTCCAGGCATCGCTCATTTGTGTGTATCTGGTTGCGAAAGTGAGTCAATTTTATTTTTATTAGATGAAGCAATGATTTGTGCGTCTGCCGCGAGCGCTTGTGCCAGTGGAGCAATGGAACCGTCGCATGTTTTGTTGGCGATGGGTGTTGATGCTAAATATTCGGCTGGCGCATTGCGCATGAGCCTTGGTCATACAACAACCGAGCAAGACATCGATCGTGCTTCATCTGCGCTAATTGCGGCTGTTAATCAGTTGCGACGAAACAAAACAGCGCTCAGAGTATCGGCAAGCAAATGAAAGTTTTAGTCGCAATGTCTGGCGGAGTCGACTCGTCGGTGGCTGCAGCAGAACTAATTGATCAAGGTCATCAAGTAGTTGGTGTCACAATGCGCCTTTGGGGCGGCGAGAGCGACACCGGCTGTTGTTCGGTGTCAGATGTTGATGACGCCCGTCGTGTTGCTCAGCAACTCGGCATTGATCACTTGGTATTTAATTTCTCCGAAGATTTCAACAAGCATGTTGTTGCGCCGTATGTGCAGGCACATGTTGATGGCATCACACCAAACCCATGTATTGAGTGCAATAGACACTTAAAGTTCGATCGGCTTAGCGAGCGAGCGCGAATTCTCGGCTTCGACGCCGTCGCAACAGGTCACCACGCGCAGATCACTCGCGACGCAGAGAACGTTTACCACCTGACTCGCGGTCATGACGAATTAAAGGATCAAAGTTATGTCGTTTACATGCTCGACCAAACAGAATTGGCATACACAGTGTTTCCAGTTGGTCATTTAACTAAGGCACAAGTTCGTGATCGAGCGGTTGAGCTTGGTCTGCGCACTGCAACAAAACCAGATAGCCAAGATGTTTGTTTCATCTCGCGAACTGGTGGTCGTGAAACGTTTTTAGGTCACCGCATTGAGTTTCGCAAAGCAACAGTAGTTACTTCAGATGGTGTGCTTGCTGGCGCAGTCGACGCGCTAGAACTTGTGACTATTGGTCAACGCAAAGGTTTGGGTTTGCCGGGCGGTGGGCCAAAACAGTTTGTGGTTGATGTTGACACACCAAATGCCCGTGTTGTAATTGGTAGTGAAGATCAGTTACTTCGTTCGGGTCTTGCTGTTAACAATGTGATGTGGGCCGACCAAGCCCCAGCCATCGGCAGCACGGTGCTTGTTCAGTGCAGCGCTCATGGGGCGGCACTGCCAGCACTCGTACAAAGTCTTAGCCCACTTGTTTTAGAATTTGAAGTCGCACAGCGCCGAATCGCACCCGGTCAAAGTGTTGTTTGTTATGACGTGACAAATTCGTTCGTTATCGGCGGCGGCATCGCCGACGCATCCAACCCA
>CALACK010000069.1 GCA_937890395.1 uncultured Acidimicrobiaceae bacterium
CGGCGGCGACAAGTCGCGCTGAGGTTTCGTTGGCTGGGTTGGGAAAAGGAAAGCGTTTTGTCATGCGCCACATCGTATCGCTATACCCGACTAATTTAGTCAGGTATTAAGGCAGATCAGAGTCTTTGCCAAACTATGGGCTTTTTGCGTCCGACTTCGCAACCAGCAAGGCTTGTATCGTTTAGTTGAGAGTTAAGGACACCCGATGACAATTCCATATGGTCGACAAGAGATCACAGCGGCAGATATCAAGGCTGTCGTCGAGGTTTTGCAGTCTGACTATTTAACTCAAGGTCCGATGGTGCCAGTTTTTGAGCGTGCGGTGGCTGAATACTGCGGCGTCGCGACGGCCACTGCCGTAAATAGTGCAACTTCGGCGTTACATATTGCGTGCATGGCACTTGGCGTTGGTATTGGTGACCTTGTTTGGACTAGCCCGATTACTTTTGTTGCCAGTGCAAATTGCGCGCGATATTGCGGAGCAGATGTTGACTTTGTAGATATCGACCCGAAGACATACAACATGAGTGCCGATCGCCTCGCCGAAAAACTCGAAGTTGCACAGAAGAGTGGTCGTTTACCAAAGGTTGTTATCCCTGTGCACTTGGCGGGCCAATCGTGTGACATGAAAGCAATTGGTGCATTGGCAAAACAATATGGATTCAAAATAATTGAAGATGCATCGCACGCGATTGGCGCGAAGTATCTTGGCGAACCGGTTGGAAGTTGTCGCTTTAGCGATATTGCAGTTTTTAGTTTTCATCCAGTCAAGATTGTTACGACAGGTGAAGGTGGAGTCGCGGTTACAAACGATTCTCAACTTCACATGCTGATGGAGCGTCTGCGTAGTCATGGTGTAACTCGAGACGCTGAGCAGTTGACGAAGCCATCCGAAGGTGTTTGGTACTACGAACAACTTGAACTGGGTTTCAACTATCGAATGACAGATATTTATGCTGCGCTCGGCGCTAGCCAGATGGATCGTCTTGATGAATATGTTGAGCGCCGTCAGCAGCTAGCGCATCAATACGACTTATTGTTCGCTAACAAGCCGATCAAGACTCCGTGGCAGCATCCAGATGTTTATTCCTCGTTTCACCTTTACATTGTTCGCCCAGATTTCAATGCGATGAAGACAAAACAGCGTGAAGTTTTTGAGCGCTTACGAGCCAACGGTGTGCTTGCCAACCTGCATTACATTCCCGTATACCGTCAGCCCTATTACGCAGCGATGGGTTTTGATTCACGCAATTTCCCTGAGGCCGAAAAGTACTACTCAGAAGCGATCAGCCTGCCGATGTATCCGCTGCTAACCGACGGTCAACAAATTGAAGTCGTGCAAAAATTAATGACCCCTCTCGGCCACCAAACAATTTTCTAA
>CALACK010000070.1 GCA_937890395.1 uncultured Acidimicrobiaceae bacterium
GCATCTGGATCAAAATCAGCGTCGACGATCTCAGTTAAGTCGTCGACCTCGAGATCAGCGCCAGTTACCTCTTCGGTCTCTTCAATTTCGATATCGTCTTCGTCAGCCATGGGTTCCGTTCACTCGTTTCAATTCAGTCGCGCATAGTATCCGATAAATGGGGTTATAACTCCAAATCGGCTGTTTGCTCGTGCGGTTGTTACTTTTTGATGTCATTTACGCCTTGCCTCGGCTTTACGTTCAGAATCTAATCGCTCTAGTTCTGGGGCATTTTTGACGATATGGGTCATGGCGTCAGCGATCGCTCGATGGCCTGCTTTCTCACCAATTAGTCGGTGCATCTCAATAGCCACACGACGATACGACGGGTGGCCTTGTGGTGAAGATCGTAATTCGAGCATATGAATCGCCTCACGAGCATTGAACTGCATCACATACCGCATTCTGTACGCCATCGAAACTGCGTAGGGCGCCTGATTTGGATATTCGGGTAGCAGCGAATCATAAAGGTCACTTGAACGCTGCATCGCTTCGTCGAATGCATCCCCGGCACCCGACTCGGCGACAACTTCAGGGCGAATGAAGCCATGATGTGGTGTCAGTCGTTGCCACTCAATTGTCAACAATCGATGTCTTTGTAAGTCACGAAACGCGCCGTAATCTCCCAACACATCAAAGCGATAGTCGATGCGTTCAAACGCTCGACCGGGCTTATGGCGACGATTTTCTCGCTCGCCTACGTAAGCGCGAATTAAATTAACTCGCTGTTCATGGTTAAGTGATCTGACTTCCTTAAGAAGTTGTTGCTCGGATAAGTGCGAACTCGAATAACAAATCGCAGCTAACAATTTGTCTTCGCCATCGGGGTCAAAATCTGTCAGCACTACTTCTTGAGTTTTATCAGGATCAAGTGCGCCGAAGTATTCATCAACCAATTCGAGGGTCTGCTGTTGACGCTCAACTAGATAGCTCGTCCACTTTCCGCCACGCTCGGCAACATCAACGCGCTTCAAGAAACTTGGCACGACTTTTCGCAACTCGGTCAACATCATGTCTGCATATTGGCGTGCTTCTGGTAGGGCGTGTCCACGCATTCTTAGCAACAATGCTTCGTATCCTTGGCCGGTTCCGTAAATACCTAGGTTTGATAGAGATGCCGCGGGAAGAACCCCGCGCACGGCGTCAAGAGCCTTGGCTCGAGTTGCCTGGCGATAAACGAAATCAGAGTCGGTTGCCCCCTTCTTCACCGTCCTGCGAACATGGTCTGTAACGGTTTCGACCATAGATGAATACGCATCAAAAATTCTGTCCATGTCACCGACATAGCGCGTTCCAAAAGGGCCGTTAAGAATGTCGGCGTCTCTATAAAAGCGGTAGCGTCCACCGAGTCGCGCATCGTAATTTATGTAGCGCGTGCTCTGCTCTAGGTAACTCATCAGTCGACCACGCTCAAGAATCTTCGTCAACAAGTTTGATGCTTGCTCGCAAGCCAAGTGCACACCACCGAGTTGAGCGACACTGTCATCACCATATTCAACGAAAACCTTTTCGTATAAATCCTCTGCTCGCGATAGACCAATTGTCGCATCAACAGACTGGTCACCGCGAAGGTCAAGATCCGAGACGAATTCATCCAAGAATAAGCGACGCAAACTCTTTGCGCTTCTGCTGTATCGGGCAAAAAGCGCGCCCTTGACGACTTCGGGCAGATTAACTAGCGCAAAAACTGGCCCGTCTAGGTTCGTGAAGTAACGCCGCAGGATCTCCTGTTCGTTGGCGTCAAAGCTTTCAGGTACATATACGGTCACGGCGAATTATCTTAGGAGTCAGCCAAGCCCCACTCGGGGATTCTATAAATCGCGCGCTTTTGGGCATTTATCGTCGTGGGGTACGGCTTAAAGTACGCCTTCGGGCACTGCCCCATCGCCAAATGCTTTTTGCGCTTCAGCATTAAGAGTCTCAGACAGCCACACATCGATAGCTGTCATCGCCATAATTTTCGCGCCATCTAGAACTGCTTTGTCGGCATCTTTGCTCGTGGTGAATTCTGCGAACTGCGCACTATGCAACGACACTCCTCGTGGTGCGACTTGCAACATCGGATGAATAGACGGAACAAGATAACTGAGGTTTCCCATATCGGTAGACCCTCCACCAGTACCTGGAAGAAAATCAGTTGTCAGAGCTCGACCCATTTGTGCAGAGTTCTGCACGTAACTCGTGAGTAAAGGCAAGTTATCAACTAAGTCGGCGTAAGTATTTTTTTGCCAATCAAAACTTATTGTGCAATCGGCGGCCATTGCTCCGGCTTCTAAGCATTTTGTAATACGCGCCTTGAGAGGTTGAAGCGATTCAATCGTGTCTGAACGAACGTACCAATCCATTTCGGCTTCGCGTGGCACGATGTTTGGCTTCTCGCCTGCTTTTGTAAAAATTCCGTGCACACGCTCTGTTGGTCGGATGTGTTGACGCATCGCAGCAACATTCATATAACCAAGAACGGCAGCGTCAAGAGCATTCTTGCCTCTATCTGGTGAGACGGCTGCGTGTGCAGCGAGTCCCTCAAAGCGCACAAAAAGTTGTTGAATCGCAATTGCGTTCATCCGTGCCAAATCTTGATCAGACGGATGAATCATCATTGCCGCGTCAATATTTTTGAACGCACCTTTTCGTGCCATTTCGACTTTGCCGCCGCCACCTTCTTCTGCAGGCGTACCCATCAAACGTAAATTTCCACCACAGAGCTCAGCTACTGCGCTTAAGGCGACTCCTGCACCAAGACCAGCCGCAGCGATGATGTTATGCCCACAGGCATGCCCGATGCCTGGTAACGCGTCGTATTCGCAGAGCACGGCAACAGTTGGGCCGCTGCCTCCTCGCACCGAAACATCAAATGCAGTCTCTAATTCGAATGCACTTCTATCAACCTTAAGTTTTGAATCGGCAATATATTGCGTGAGGATGTCATGAGCAAACTTTTCTTGAAAATTTAACTCCGGGTGCGCGTGAATCTCGTGACTGATAGATATTAGATCAGCGGATCGACTATCAATGTCTGAACAAACCTGCTGCTTTATTTTCGCGATATCAATTTTGGTCATAACCAAATGATAACCACTACCAATAAAGAGTTAAAGCGTCAGGCAATAGCCTGAATTTGCAATGATTTACGCAAGCAAATTTGCGATTGTCAACATACAAGTTGGGTTCTGTAGAGCAATCTGCCTCAAAACTTGTGATCTGTTTGACCGATATTTGTGGATGTGGCAGGTGTGTTCCAAGCCTCAATCGACGTGATGCAATTAATCTTTGCGATGGCTTCATTTCGCTGTTCACAGTCAGTAAATCAAACTTTCCATCATTGGGATGAGATCTTGGCGCGCAGTCCCAATCACCGACGAAACTCGTGTTCATCGCTGCAAATATTCCGCCACGCCACCAAGATTTTCGCAACAACCCATATCCCAAAGCTAAAACTATTTGTTCGACTGTCGAAGCATCTACGAAAGTGACTTCAATCAAATCGAATGGTGTTGCTTGCATCTTCTGAGAGTCGGTGTCGGCACCCTTTGTACCGAGAGCTCGAGACAAATTTGATCGTGTAATCGCAATCGCCGGAATCGGTTTATGTTGCAAGTAATAATCAGTCGCCAGGTGTGATGCCGCTGCATCGGTTTCGCAAATCACAAGGTTCTCAGGTCGAGCTACGGTTGATCCCCAGTCCTCGTTCTTTCGAATTGTCATTGCAGCACAGAACCCTGAGACGCAGCAACCACTCCGCGAAGTAACGCCTGAGAAGCAGCGAGTGCCGAATCTCGAGTTTCTTGCAACAGTGCCACCAACGAAATCTGGCGAAGCAAATCAATTAGTTGCTTCATTGTGCGCACGAAGTCTCCTGCGGTCAGATCTTCGTTCAAAATATCAATAAGTTCATCACCACTCGCCCAAGCGAAAGTTACATCCATCAAGCCCGGGTCTAATGAACGGTGAGGTGATAGCCCAGATGAGTCTTCATCTTGAGCGATCTTGTTGCTTAAAGCCTGAAGTGTCTTCCATCTAGATGCCAACGTCGTCGGAATAATCGGTCGTGGTGGATCTTCAGCACGTCGAAATTCGTAGACAAATGTGCTCAGCAAAGATGCCAACTCTGCTGGGTTTAAGTCGTCGAACAACCCGTCTGTTAGCGCTTCGGCGACGACCAGATCTAACTCATGAAAGATGCGCGCAAGAGTTCGGCCTTGATCGGTGAGGTTCCATGCTGAGACGTATCCGCGCCGTTGCATCAATTGCACCAGTTCGTCGAACTTTGCGCTAACTGACTGAACAGATTTGTTGATTCGCGCTTCCATGATCGTGAGTTCACTGTCTATCCGGTCTGCAGATTTAGCGGCGATCAGGCGTCTACGCAACTCTGGATCTTGTGAAACTCCGTGAGACAACTCAGTGAAGTTTTTTGATGCCGATGACTTCGTATTCGGTTTGTTTGGCTTTGTGCGCATCACACGTAGTGCAACTTCTTTAATAAACTTTGGGCTTGTAAACGCGAGTGACTCTGGTAAGACAATGTGGCCCTGTTTGGTTGGTGGAGCTTCAAAATCGCCAGCCTGTAATTGCAAAACTGCTTTGGTGCTCGCAACTAATGTCAACTTTGTGCCGTTCACGCGTTGAGCAGTTGAAATAACAGCGGCTTTAGTTTCACGACCTGATTTCGGCACAAGAATCAGATCCCCAGGTTTGAGTGAATCAATAGCCTCGATAATTTGTCGTGCGTCAGGGCGAATTTCAAAAGCGTTGCGATATTCATCAATGTTTCCAAATGGGCTTTTGGCTTGTTCGCGCAGGCGGTCTCGTTCTTTGCTTCGGCGTGTGATCCGCGCTTGCAATTCAACAACATCTCGCCCACTTTGAAACTGAGCAAACGAAAGATTAAGTAAGTGATGAGCCTCCTGGCGCGAATGAGTTTGTATTAAATTTGCCGCCATGTTGTAGGTGGGCCGAAATGCAGATGTCAATCTAAAAGATCGACTCAACGCCAGTGCAGCAACCTGTTCAAAAGAAACGAATTGGTTAAAGAGCACCAATGCATGCCCAACGGTGTCAATGCCTCGTCGGCCTGCGCGCCCAGTGAGTTGCGTGTACTCAGATGCCTTGAGCGGTTGATGGTGCTCACCGGTAAATTTCGTAAGTTTGTCAATTACGACTGCTCGTGCCGGCATGTTTAATCCGACTGCCAATGTCTCTGTAGCAAAAACTAAACGTACTAGTCCTCGGATGAAACATTCTTCAACGATTTCCTTAAATGCTGGGATTAGTCCAGCATGATGGGCGCCTATACCTGACTCAAGTTGATTGGCAAACTTTGAGAAACTCAAAGCTGCAAGATCATCGTCAGTAAAATTATCTACACGCTGATCAATGATTTCAGAAATCTCAGTCCGCTGTTCTGGTGTAGTTAGTCGAATTCCTGCTCGCACACATGACTCTGCGGCTTCGTCACACTGGTTGCGACTAAAAATAAAAACAATTGCTGGTAGTAAGTCTTGTTGCTCTAAGAGTTCGGCTATTTCGACTCTTGATGGCGCAAATAACCGCGAGCGTTTGGCTGCAGATTTATTGCGTCGATCTTGGCGATTCTGTGATTCTTGATGAGAGCGGTAGTTGCTGCGCTGTGCTGATTGTGTTGCGTGTTGCTCAAGGCGAGTGACTTCGGGGTTTGCTTGCCCATTGACGATTGTCTCAAACATCGAAACTTGGTGTGTTGAAGCATCCCCAACGACGAAATGATTAATCAGTTCAACAGGTCGCTTCTCTTCAACTATCGCCACAGTACGACCGCGCACAGTGCTCAACCATTCTGTGACTTCAGTTGCATTAGATACTGTGGCCGATAAGCAAACCAATTGAACAGTTGGGTCGAGATGAATAATTACCTCTTCCCATACTGGTCCTCGATAGGCATCTTGCAAAAAGTGAACCTCGTCAAGAACAACCACAGCAAGTCGATTCAGTGCTTCAGAGCGAGCGTAAATCATGTTGCGCAAGACTTCTGTTGTCATCACCAAAATCGGTGCAGATGTGTTGATGCTGTTGTCGCCAGTTAGTAACCCAACTTCTGATTTTCCGTAATGCGCAACTAAGTCATTGAATTTCTGATTCGATAACGCCTTTATCGGAGCTGTGTAAAACGCACGTTGCTTTTGCTGGATCGCCGCATCAATGGCATATTCTGCAATTAAGGTTTTGCCTGATCCAGTCGGGGCTGCAACTAAAACCGAACTGCCTGCATCTAAAGCATCAATTGCGTCTATCTGAAACTTGTCTAAGGAAAAGTCGTATCTAGCAATTATCGATTCTCGACTCGGACGCGACATCAGATTCTGTTACTAATTTGAGGTAACTCCTCGTCGGCGAATCACTAGGAAACCGATAAGTATTGCAATGAAATACATAACCGTTAACGGCAACCCAAGCGCCAACAAAGTAATTGGATCACCGCTGGGCGTGATGATTGCGGCCATGAAGAAAATAATTACGATCGCATAACGCCATTGCTTGATCAAAGTGCGTGGTGTCAGAACCCCGACTAGTTGCAAAAAAACAATAAGCAACGGAGATAGGAAACCCACCCCGAATGCCAAAACCATCAAAGTAACAAGACTGATGTATTTGGTAATTTGAAATGCTTGGTTGACCTCTGTGCCTGACCATGAAATCAAAAATTGCAATGCCTTCGAAAGCGTCCAATACGCAATCGAGCATCCGAGGCTGAATAAAATAACAGCAGAAGCGATGAACGGTATTGTGTATTGCTTTTCTTTCTTGTTCAAAGCCGGCACCATGAACCTCCAGATTTGCCAAAGTAATACAGGCAGCGCCATTATTAATCCGCCATACCCAGCGATTTTCATTCGTGCTGACAAGCCATCTAGAGGTCCAAGAGCGAATAATGATCCGTCACATTCGAAATCTGGACGACTTGCACAAAGGTCGCGATACGGTTTTGTTAAGAATTTTAAAACCGGGTCATAAAAAGCAAGAACTCCGGCGGCGCCAAGTGCTACTGCCAAAATTGAACGGATTAGGCGCATTCGCAGTTCGGCTAGGTGCTCAATAAGCGACATAGGTTTTTGCCCGTCGGCATTCTTGACATCTGAGTTAATTGCCATTGGCTAGCCCTTTGATTTCTTCGCTGATTTCTTGGCCGGAGTCTTTTTGGCTGGTTTCTTTTTCGTAACTGACTTTCTCGCGCGTGCTTTTTTGGTGGCTGACTTCTTCGCAGGCAGATTCTTTGTCATCGGTGTTTGTTCTTCTTGCTCGTCGCTGATCGAGTCCTGTTCATCGGCGTTGTACTCTAAGCGGTTGACTTCACTGTGTTTACTCGTGTCTTCTTTGCGTTGTTGCGCGATTCTGGTTGCACTGGCGATACCTTTGGCATTATCTATGTCGTCTTGCTCATCATGATCAGATTGCTCTGAATCTTGTGTTTGGGCGTTACTACTTCCGTTGTCGTAAGGAATAAATGTAGGTTCAACGATCTCTTTAGCGGCCGATTGAAATTCGTTTGCAGTGTCTGTGAACAGGGCCTTCATCGAATTGGTAGTACTCATCATCTCTTTAATCGGCTCATCCATCACTTTACGAAAGTCAGTCTGAACACCAGATGACATCCGCTTTAATTCGGCATAAAGTTTGCCCATCCGTCGAATTGCGTCAGGCAACTTTTCAGGGCCGAGAACGACAAGACCAATGATCAGCAAGAACATTACTTCGCTGCCGGTCATATTAAACATGCTCAAAGTCTAGGAGATACCTTCGCATATCATTTGAGTGTGCAACAGCGACTTCCCTCTAGATTTGAGCGACCAATTTTATTTGCTCATCGGGGCGCAAAGGCCCACAGTGCCGAGAACACTCTTGAATCGTTTGAGCTGGCTGTGCGGCTCGGTGCGACAGGATTAGAAACTGATGTTTGGCTATCTAAGGATGGCGAGGTTGTCTGCGATCATGATGGAGTTGTGAACAAAAGGTTGAGGCGAATATCGATCAATAGATTCAATCGCCATGACTTATCGAGTTCAATACCGAGCCTTGAAGAACTATTTGAGCGTTGCGGTAGAGATATCAATTATTCAATCGACGTTTGTGATGAGTTGTCAATAGACCAAATTCATGAACTAGTTTCTCAAGGCGGCACTGATTTCGCCAAAAAAGTATGGATATGCAGTCCAAATTATTCGTCACTTTGCAAGTGGCACGATAAGTACCCGAATCTCCAATTAGTAAATTCAATACGCTTATCAAAGATTTCGGAAGGTCCTGAACGTCGTTGCGCAAATCTTGCGAAGCATGGGATTGTCGCGCTGAATATGCACTACACCGATTGGAATGGCGGGCTAGTTGCTCTAGCGCACCGTTTCGGTTTAGCGGCTTTCAGTTGGGATATTCAGCACATTGAGTTGATGAGTGATGCTTTTCGTATGGGAGTTGACGCGGTATATAGCGACTGGACCGACCGCATGGTCGATGCATACCGAACTGAGTTCAGCGACTAAGTCGCCGTTATAAAAGTTTCCACTCGCTCAAAGGCCAAAGCAATACAAACGCCTGACCGATTATTAAATTCTTCTTGATCGGCCCAAACATGCGACTATCAAATGATTGTGGACGATTATCGCCCATCAAAAATACTTCGTCCGGCTCAATCTTCATCGCTTCCATGTCTACAGTGCTGCAACGGTCAGTAGGCGCAGTCATCTCGGTATCTCTTTTGGGCAAATAGGGTTCGGCAAGTTCAACGTCGTCGATGAACACAACGCATTTAGATATCGAGATTGTTTCGCCACCTAGCGCTATTACGCGTTTGATCAGGTCGTCATGTTGAATTTCATTGCCGTTTGGTATCGCACGATCGAATACAACTACATCACCTCTGTCGATTTCGCCGATGCGATACGCCAATTTATTTACGAGCACACGGTTATCTGAAAACATTGTCGTTTCCATGCTGGGTCCAGAGATATAAAACTGTTGCACCAGAAACACGCGAATAACAATTGCAAACGTGAGTGCGACCCCGATCACACTGAACCACTCGAGAAACGCTCTGAGTTTTATAAAAATTCTTCGTTGAATAGTTGCTTCTGTTTTATTAACAAACGAATCAATCGCTTCATCGTCTAACTGCACGCGTCAATCGTAACGCTGTAGCGAAGTGAATCGTTATAGCGATGCGATCAACTTGTCGACTCTTTCGTCCTTGTGCTTGAAAGGGTCTTTACATAAAACTGTGCGCTGTTGTTGATCGTTAAGTTTCAGATGAACCCAATCAACCGTGTAATCGCGCTTGCGTTCTTTCGCGCGCTTGATGAAAGCGCCGCGCAATTTTGCCCGAGTGGTTGCTGGTGGCTGGTCTTTGGCCATCTCGATGTCTTGGTCATTGCAGATTCGATCAACCAAGTTGTGATTTTCTAGTTTGTAGAAAAGTCCTCGGTTGCGGCAAATATCGTGATACTGCAAATCAACTAATTGGGTTCTTGCATCATCGAGCGCCAAGTCATGTTTCTTTCTGAAGGCCTCAATCAAGTGATATTTGATAACCCAGTCAACTTCGCGATTTAGTTTTAGAGGATCATTCTCTATTGTCGATACACAATGCTCCCACATTTCTAAGGCCTTCATCTCGAGCGGCGCGTATCCATTCGTATCCGAGAACATAAGAGCCTTGTCGAGCAGTTCGCGTTGAATATCTAATGCCGACAACTCTCGACCAGAAGCAAGTCGAATTTTGCGTTTGCAAGTTATGTCTTGACTGATCTCACGTATCGCCCTCGTCGCATTCTCTAAGGTGTAATCGCGCAGGATATTCGGACTCTCCTCCATCATTCGTAATACACACGCTGTTGAACCCAGTTTCAAATAATTCGTGTACTCACTCATATTTGAGTCACCAACAATTACATGTAGCCGGCGATATTTCTCTGCATCAGCATGCGGCTCATCGCGCGTATTGATGATCGGTCGGCTTCGAGTTGTCGCCGAGCTTTGGCTCTCCCATATATGTTCAGCGCGTTGAGCGATCGTAAATATCGGCCCCCTCGAAGTCTGCAAAACTTTTCCGGCGCCAGTAAAGATCTGCCTTGTAACGAAAAATGGAATCAACACCTCGGGATACCGCTCAACATCGTCAGTGCGTGCCGTCAAATAGTTCTCATGACAGCCATAACTATTGCCCGCAGAGTCCGTGTTGTTTTTGAAAAGATAGATCGTTCCGCGAATGCCCTCTTCGCGCAGACGTTGTTGTGCGCCTTCAAGAAGTTGCTCAAGAATTCGCTCACCAGCTTTGTCGTGAACAACGCAATCGTAAATCGAATCACATTCAGGAGTTGCATATTCCGGATGAGATCCGACGTCTAAATAAAGACGAGCACCATTTTCTAAAAATACATTTGAGCTTCGACCCCAACTAACAACTTTTCGAAATAAATATCTCGCTACTTCGTCTGGGCTAAGTCGACGCTGGCCACGCAACGTGCAGGTGACTCCGTATTCGTTTTCTAGGCCGTATATTCTGCGATCCATATAGAAAACCTAATCAGTCTGGCAGTGCTTAGTCGTATTGAAAAGCTGATCAGCCGATTATTGCCTCAATTTCACTTTCATCAATTCTTCGGAAACATCGGCGACGTCCATTACGTTCGAGAACAGCGATCTCTAAATCTGCGTACTTAAGTTTTGTTTCTGCACCCGAAAGAGCAGCTATTGCATTTTGCAAGACAATTTTAAGCGAAGTATCTGCCACATGACTGATTTTGAGGCGGTCGGTAACGGCTTGCGAGTCTCCACCAAGCACACTGAAATCATGCTCGTCTAAAACTGTGCCGTCATACATCACATGAAACAGACGATCTGCGCTTTTGTCAATCCCGATTTCTGCGACGAGCAGTTCGACTTCCATTGGTTTTGGGGCTTCACTGAAAACTTGACTGAGAATCTGTGCGTACTGATTCGTCAAACTACGTGCGTCTACATCTTGACGCGAAAATTGATAGCCCTTAATATCTGCCGAACGAACGCCGGCAACTCTTAGTTGATCAAACTCGTTATATTTACCGACACCAGCAAAAGCGATTCTGTCGTAGATCTCACTTATCTTGTGCAGTGTTGACGATGGATTCTCTGAAACTAGCGCTATTCCGCTGTCATACTGAAGTGCAACTAAAGCTCGACCGCGCGCGATACCTTTTCGGGCAAAGTCTGCCCGATCTTTCATGAATTGTTCCGGTGGTACGTAATACGGAGTGTTCATCGTGCGCCGACTTCGATTGCTATATCACTATAAATTTTCGCCGATGTTTCGTCTGTTACCGAACTCCAGCCTTGTTTCGTGATCGACGCAATTACTGGATAGATTCCACGCATTGAATCTGGCCCCCCAGTCGCCGAATCGGCATCTGAAGCTTCCCATAATGCGCGAGCGCAGAGTTTTACGGCGTCGTCTGTAGACAATTCTCGACGCCACGAAATTCGCATCACCGTAGATGCATGCAACATTCCTGAGCCTGTCGCTACGAAATCTTTTTCTTCATACCGACCACCGGTTACGTCGTAGTCCCAAAGGCGTCCGGAGTCTGTATGAAAATCAAAACCCGCGAATATCGGCACAACAACTAAACCTTGCATTGCAGCCGGCAGATTACTCCGAACAAAACTCGATAGCTGATTGGCTTTACCTTCAAGCGAAAGAGTTTGGCCTTCAACTTTTTCGTAATGTTCAAGTTGTAGTTGAAACAACTTGATCATCTCCATTGCCGGACCGGCGGCACCAGCAATTGCAACACCGCTGAACTCGTCAGCCTGAACGACTTTCTCCATGCTTCGGTGGCTGATTAGATTGCCAGATGTGGCTCGCCTGTCGCCAGCCATAACGACGCCATCTTTGCAACGCATTGCAACACAAGTTGTCGCATGAGGAATTACTAATTCGTGGTCTACAGAAACTGATCCAAATGGCGATAACCCGACACGCTTGAGAAGTTCGCCAAAATTTGCTCCTGGATCTGAACCGACCTCAAATATTGGCATCGACATACTTTTTAGGATACGCCTACTGGCCGCCCTTCTGCACGTAGTTCTTTACGAAGTCCTCCGCGTTTGACTCAAGGACTTCGTCAATCTCGTCTAGCAAATCATCAAGTTCGGAAATCAGTTTTTCACTGTTCACTGCAGGTTTGGTTTCGTCAACAGTGTCGGCTTTTGTCTTAACTTTTGTCGGCTTCTGCTTGCGAGTGGTTTCAGGCATATGCGCACCATAGCGAATAATCAGAGCGATGTAAACACCGCTTTTTGAAAGACGGGTATTTATTCACTAATCAATTACTGGGCTTGAAGCTTGAACTAGTAACAGCATCACCGAGTGCAGAAATCAAATCGGATGGGGTCAAGCAACGATCAAAAAGTTCTTCGGTCATCGCCTTAGTTCCGCGAAGGGGCTCAATCATCGGGATTCTTTTTAGTGGACCCGAGCCAATATCAAACACAACGCTGTCCCAGTTGGCGGCGACGACATCATTCGGCCATTTCTCTAAACATTTGCCCCTGAAATACGCGCGTGTACTTTCAGGTGGTGCGGTGCATGCGTCAAGCGCCTGTCGCTGTGAGACCAATGTTTCGAGACCAGCGCGTAGCGCAAGACATTTGTCTGGGCGCATGTCGTGATATTGCAAATCGACCGCCTTAAGTTTTGCGTCTGTATCTCGCAAATTATGCCTGGTCACTAACCCATCGATGATTCGCTTCTTGGCGACCCAATCGACAATATGTGCGACACTCAGCGGGTCACTCTGTAGACCCTCAATTACTTCTCGCCAACGGCGCAAAATATTTTCACCTGTCGTCTGGCCAACCGATTCGAGACCAAAACTATTTGCATAGCGCTCGGCATATTGATACAGAGATTCTTGTATTTCAAGCGCGGTCATTCGTTTATCGTTCTCAAGCAAAATCGCCTGGCGCAATGTCGGGTCATGACTGATTTGACGAATCGCGGGTACTGGGTTAAGTAGCAGTAAGTCTTCAGGCAACTGATCGTCCTCGATCATTGACAACAAGATTGCTGTCGTTCCAAGTTTTAAATAAGTCGCAACTTCACTCATATTGGCATCACCAACTATCACGTGAAGTCTTCTGTATTTAGTTGGATCACAGTGTGGCTCATCGCGAGTATTAACTATTGGTCGTTTCAGTGTTGTTTCAAGGCCGACCTCTTCTTCGAAAAAGTCAGCGCGTTGGCTGAGTTGAAATGCAACCGATTCGTTCGGCATAGACTCGAATTCTGTACCGACTTTTCCGGCGCCACAGAACACCTGTCGCGTAACAAAATGAGTTGTTATCAATGCGGCCATCTTGGCAAAAGGCAATGCGCGTGCGAGCAAATAGTTCTCATGGCATCCGTAACTATTGCCTTTTCCGTCTGAATTATTTTTATAGGCGATCAATTCGGCACCTTCGGGCAAGAAACTCTTCGCAGCGATCATGCTTTGTCTCACGATTTCTTCGCCCGCTCTATCAAAAATTAAGGCTTCATCAACCGATCTACATTCTGGAGTTGATACTTCTGGGTGTGCATGGTCAACGTAATATCTGGCACCATTTGTCAAAACCGTGTTCACCAAGTGCATCTCGATCTCGGGTGGAAAAGAATCGTCTAACGAGAGACCTCTGGCGTCATTTCCTGGTTGCTCGTCTTTGAAATCCCAGCCGACATTTTTATCGAAGCGACCTACATATGAATTAATCAATAACGAAGATGCCGTCACGGCACTTGCATCCATGCCCTTGGCGATGATCCCATACTCGGTCTCTATGCCACAGATTTTTGGAATGCTCACATATCCCTCAGAGATATTGTCCAGTGGCAGTTTTTTCAATCGCTCGGCCGCCCGACTTTGGGTCGCTTTCGTTGTTGACAAGGGTGCGGATGAATACGATTCGCTCTCCTTTTTTGCCGGAAATTTTCGCCCAGTCGTCCGGGTTTGTTGTGTTCGGTAAATCTTCGTGCTCTTTGAATTCTTGACGAATTGACAAAGTCAGATCCTGCAATCGAATACCGCGTTCGCCCCCAGCGATCAGACGCTTAATGGCAAGTTTTTTTGCACGTCTTACGATATTTTCAATCATTGCACCTGATGCAAAATCTTTAAAAAACATCACGTCGCGGTCACCATTCTGATACGTGACTTCAAGAAATCGATTGTCATCGTCTTGTCGATACATCTCAGCCACAGTCGCTTCAATCATTAATGAAACCGTTCGATCTAGGTCGCCGCCGTTGCGATCGATCTCGCTGGCCGAAATTGGAACCTCACTCGTCAGATATCGTCCAAATATCTGTCGCGCTGCATCTGCATTTGGGCGATCAATTCGTATTTTTACGTCTAACCTTCCTGGACGAAGAATTGCTGGGTCAATTAAATCTTCACGGTTCGTTGCACCAATCACAATTACATTTCGCAAACCTTCTACTCCGTCAATTTCGGCAAGCAATTGCGGCACAATGGTCGACTCCATATCTGAAGAAATACCGGTGCCACGAGTTCGGAACATCGAATCCATTTCATCAAAGAAAACTATTACGGGCCATCCCTCTTCGCTTTTTTCGCGCGCTCTTTGAAACACCAATCGAATCTGGCGTTCGGTTTCGCCCACATATTTATTTAACAACTCGGGTCCCTTGATGTTGATGAAGTAGCTTCGAGCCTTTTCTCCACCATTCGCAGTCGAAACTTTTTGGGCGAGGCTATTTGCAACCGCTTTAGCAATTAAAGTTTTGCCACATCCTGGTGGTCCGTACAACAAGATTCCTTTGGGTGCGGGTAATTGGTGTTCGGCAAATAGTTCGCTATACAAAAATGGCAATTCAACTGCGTCTGCGATCTGTTCTATTTGTGAGTCAAGACCACCGATATCTGTGTATGAGATATTGGGCACTTCTTCGAGCAGCAAATGCTCAACGTCGGGCTGTGTAAGTCGCTCTAGTAGTAGGTTTGATTTTGAATCCATCCGCAATAGATCGCCATTTCTAAGATGCATTCCACGCAAAGTGTCTGCTAGTTCACAAACTCGCTCGTCATCACCGCGTCCAGTGACAATGGCTCGGATGCCATCTTCAAGAACCTCTTTAAGATGAACTATTTCGCCGATTGGTTCAGGAGCACGAACCTTAATGACATTGAAACTTTCGTTGAGAACCACTTCTGCACCACGCTCGATCTTTTCAAAATCAATATCGGGGTTGACAGTTACTCTCATTTTTCGACCGTTAGTCAAAATGTCAACCGTTAAGTCATCATTTTTCCCCACGATAACGCCATATCCAGAAGGTGGCTGCGTTAACTTTTCAACCTCATCTCGTAGCGTCGAAATATGTTCACGAGATTCTCGAAGTGTGTACGAGAGTTTTTCGTTTTGAGCTACAGCGTGAGCAAGTTGACCTTTGGTCTCAAGCAATTTGTCTTCCAAGTGTCGCGCATGCTCGTGTGCTGATTCAGCACTCTCGTCTTCAGCTCGTGCCATCGTGAATTTCGCCTCTCCGCGTACGTCTCTGCCTACCGTATAGGTCAATCGGTACGATGCAAAAATCGTGATAGAAGTAAACCGCCAAGACAACGAATTTGCCGTGTATCATAATCTCGTTGCGGTATAAGTCTTAAACGAGGGAGCGTCAAATGAAGGTATGGATTGATCAGGATCTCTGCACAGGGGATGGTCTTTGTGAAGAAATAGCTCCTGATGTTTTTACTTTGTTAGATGACGGTTTGGCATATGTTCGTGAAGGTGCGAAAGTTTTCGCAACAGCTAAGGGCAATGAGCAGGGTGCTGCAGGAGTTGCTAATTTCGCCGACTCGATGCTTGATGCCGTAGTTGAATCCGCCGAAGAGTGCCCAGGAGAGTGCATCTTCATAGAGCCGTAATTTTTCGGTTTGTGGTTTTAAGCGCCGATATATCTTGCGCTAGTTAAGAAGCCAGTATGTGCAACCATTCTGTGGTCAGGGCGAACAGACGCACCTTCAATATGCCAAGTTCGGTGTAGAACCTCTAACGTTCGGCGGTCAAGCCATCCGTCCCCCATTGCTTCTTGGGTTCGCACAGCCTGAGTGATGCTCGGCGAATAAGAAACTACTAGCGCGCCTCTTCTCAGCACCTTGTTGGCGTGTTCGATGACCTGCCATGGTTCAGGTAAATCTAAAACCATTCGATCAAATTCGGTTTCTTCGATACCTAAATAAGCGTCACGAATTGAGACCGTATACCGTTCGAGCGCTGATTCTCCGAGAAATTCACGAACATTTATCTGCGCACGATTTGCAAAATCTTCTCGCAGTTCATAACCAGTGATGATTGCCCCGTAGCGAAGCATCGTCATTGATAACGCGCCAGATCCGAGCCCAGATTCGAACACTTTTACACCCGGCGTGATGTCAGCCATCATGCAGATCGGTGCTAGATCTTTTGGGTAAATAACTTGCGCACCGCGTGGCATCTGCACAACAAAGTCTTCAAGGGTCGGGCGCAAAGCAATGTAGTACGCGCCTTTAGTCGATTGCACAGACGATCCTTCGTGCGCGTCAATAATCAGACTGTGCGCGAGAAAACCAGCATGGGTGTGAAATTCGCCGTTTTCTTTTAAAGTAAATAAATAACGTCGCTTCTTGACATCAAGCAGCAGAACTTTTTCGCCGTAACTAAACATCTGCGAGTCTTATTTCGAAATATCTAAACCACATTTGCATCAACGAACTGAACGCGATTTGATCGTAATTGAGTCGCCTTGCTGAAACTTGCGTCGAACAACTTGTTGGCTAGATGGTTTCAAGTGTCTTCGCATAAATCGATACACGCCGAACCAGAAACTTAACTTGGCAGATCGAGCAATGAGTTTTTGGATCATGAGAATGTATTTATCTTCGTGTCGATTATTTGCTGCTGAATATTTCTATGATGCTGCGGTTCTTCTTACCTTTGCGCTTGCCCAACATGAACGCCGTCAATAACGCCGCCACCGCGACTCCGATTTTAATTAATCTGATTTGCTCTGATTTGTCTGCAACTTTCGATTGAATATCTTCCTGAAATAAAACCAGTTGGTTTTGTAATTCGTCACGCGTTACGCGTTGCTCTAGTTGCTTCATGAATTACTTTTCGAGTGTGCCACGTTTGATTCGCGAATTCGCCAAATATCCGACGACTAAACAAATGAAAACTGTGATCAGATAACAGAGCCACGACCAAGTATTGGATGCACCCAATGGGGTTGTTTGTACCAGCCTTAAAACACCAAGCGAACCAATCACTACGCCGATACTTATCAACACGGCGGCGAATAGCCCAAACCCGAGCCAACGACCAGCACCACGTAGTGGATCTATCGCCTCTTGTTTTGCGTATTTGATGACGAGTTCGTACAACTCTGAAATCTTGATCTTTGCTTCGTCAGCGGGCACACACACATTCTACGAGGTCGCCCTATTTAAGTGGTGCTACCTTTTCGAGATCAATTGAATCGCCGCCTGATGCCAACGATGAAATTAGTGAATTCCAAATTGGGATATATATCTCTGTGGTTGAAGTACCGGTGCCATTTAAGAGCAAAGTAAATATTGTTGAATGGTCGTCGCTAAATGGAAAAACCCCAGAAAGCGCTTTTACTCCTGTGAGAGTGCCGGTTTTGCCTCGCAACACATTTAATGCTGGTCCAGTCATAAAGTTCTCGCGCAACGTTCCAATAGATCCTGCGATTGACATGCCCTTGACTAGGTCGCTGTTCGCGCCAGCACGCTGCAATAACGAAGTCAGCAAAGCGCACGTCAAATGAGTTGACCGGTCCAACCCTGACCCATCGCCAAGCACAACTCCAGCTGACGGCAGTTGCCACTCAACAATCTTGTCAGCGATGACTTGTAAACCAGCGATGCGTGTCGCGGAACCTTGCGAAACTCTTCCAATTTCTTTCAACAATAGTTCAGCAGTGTTGTTGTCACTATTTGTCAACATCTCGGTAACTATGTCACGAAGTGGGGCTGACTCAATTTTCGCGATCTGGGGAGTATCGGGTGGTGCGGTGTCAATATTTGGTGAACCTTTGACGAAGATTCCACTTTCTTTTAATAGTCGAGTGAACTCTTTTGCGGCGGAGAATGCAGGGTTTACTAGTTTGACCGGAGAGTCAGACGTGTTCGCATCGTTAATCATTAATGCACCAAGTGGACCAGCTTCAGTGCCGCGGATTCCGTCACCCCAATTAGGTGAATAACGCTCACGATCATAAAGCGATTCATCACCAACGACGCCTCCTTGAATACTCTTGACGCCAGCGGCAACCAGAGATTCAACAAGATCTTCAACATATGTAGGTGTCAAAGTCGGAAACTTCTCGGTAGGTGGATACGCGCGCGTTGAAAGTAATGGATCGCCAGAACCAACAAGCCAAAGATTTCCACGCACGACAGAACCCTCTACGACGCCAAGAAGTTTCGTAGTGAAAACCGTGTCTGGTCTTATGACGTCAAGTGCGACTTCTGCTGTGAGAAGTTTCATGTTGCTGCCCGGAATTAACGCAAGATCTGGTCGCAAAGAGAAAACTTCTTGATCATCGGTGCGAACTGTTAGGCAAGATTCAACAGGTAAGGTCGTGCCGAGTTGTTGCAATTTCGCGGCCACTCGCACCTTGAGCGTTGAGTCGATAAGTGCTTGAGGAATTCTTCTTGCCGAAAGTATCGGCGTCACTGGCGGAGGTGCCAGCTGGTCTAAGATTTTAAGTGTTGCGGTTCGAGTTTCTTTAGTCTTGGCGACTTCCATCGCAGAAACCAAAGGTACGCATCCAATAAGTGTGACAAATAGCAACACACCGACAAGAGTGTTGATTTGTGTCCGTTGGCAATACTCATTGAAGCGTTGACGCTGCCTTCGAAATATCACCGAGCGACTCCAAGCCATTTTGAATATTGATATGAGAGTGCGAGAGATCTAGCCGCGCGTTGTCCGTTGGCGTAGCAAAGTCTGCCCGACTCTTGGACTGCTTTCACGCCTGGGTTATTGATATCAGCCACACCTAACTCTGTAGCTACAAGAATAGGTTTGCCTGTTTCTACAGACAGTTCAAAGGCGGCTTGGGCGAATCGTTCGTCTTGCCGTTGGTGGTAACTGACAATTCGTTCTAATCCAAAATCGGGATAGAAATGACCTTCGGTCATTAGTCGCGCTTGGTTTGATTGAATTCCAAGTCCAAGAAAAATTATTGAGTCGACACTTGGATGCGCGGCGATTAGTCGCATCACTTCAGGAATCGTGTCGCGTGTCTCTCCACCCGCGCAATCGACTGGATTATTGTGACTCCAGCGATCTGGTAACAGCGCCGAAATTGCTTTGCTCAAATCTTGAGGCAAAGTGATCAATTTCAATACATTGTCGTTCGAGATGACGTCAGAGGTCACGACTCCCCAGCCACCAACAGTCGTTAGGACAACTACATTTGGCCCCTTTGGTAGTGGCTGAGTTGCAAAGGTTGCAGCGATATCAAAAGCCTCTTCAGCGCTGGCGACTCGAGTTACGCCATTGGCAAAACAAACTCCATCAAAAACACGATCGTTACTTGCTAATGCACCGGTGTGACTTGCCGCAGCAAGTGCGCCGCTTGATGTTGATCCGCCTTTAACTACCACAAGCGGCTTAACAGCACTAATTGATTTCATACTCGCTGCAAGTTTTTCGCCATCTTGGATTCCTTCTAGGTAAACAAGTGCCACTGATGTTGCTTCGTCAGTAGCGAAAAAATCTAAAACTTCAGGCACCCCCGTGCATGCAGCATTGCCGGCCGAAATCGCACGAGCAATACCTACATTTGTAAATCGCGCATAGTTCATAAAACTTGAAACGAAATTACCGCTCTGGCTTGCCACCGAGATAGCGCCTTTTGGCGGATACGGCCCAACAATTTGTGCACAAAGATTTGCTGGTGTGCTGACTAGACCTTGCCCATTCGGACCGATTAACAAAATGTCGAGTTCGCGTGCTTTATCTTTTAGCAACTGTTGGGCTTGCACACCAGACACGCCGGCTTCGCCGTAACCAGCAGAAGTGACGTAAACAGAGCGAATATTTTTTCGGGCACAAGCTTCAAGGATTGAAATATTCGTTGATGCAGGCGTGCATACGAAAGCCAGATCAATCTCATTTTCTGGTAGATCATCAATTGTGGCTACAGATTGCACACCTAGTACTTCGGCAAGTTCGAGATGCGTGGCGAAGATCTGACCCTTGTAACCGCATGAAATGAGATTATGTAATGAGACGAAGCCAAACTTTCCTGGGTGGGTTGAAGCACCGACAACCACTACGCCTCTCGGATTGAATAGCGACTCAAAAAATCGACCAGTTGAATTTGATGACTGCGATTCTTTTGACGGTTTCAGCGAATTTTTTACAACCAGTGCATCTACCCCGACTATAGAACCATCACTTTTTATCAAGATCGGATTGATATCAATCGATGAGATACTTGGGTCGCTTTCGGCTGCATCTGATAACGCAACTAATGCATCTGCTAGTTGGTCCTTTGAAACCGCCGACTCACCACGAAAATTCTCAAATATCTCTTGTTGATGCAACCGTCCTTGCAAAGCTAGAGCGCCAGACTTAGACAGCGGCACGGGAGCGAAAGCAACATCTGCGATTACTTCTGCATATATACCGCCAAGGCCGAGCATTACAAATAATCCGAATTGTGGATCGCGCATAACCCCGGCAATGAATTCGCGCTTTCCTGATTCCATTTTTGCAATCAAAAGTGATACTTCGCCATCGTCGGTAGTCGCTTTCGCTAACAATTCGCCTACGGCTATTGCCGTGGCGCTAGCAGAGTCAACACCAAGACGAACTAGCCCTCGCTCGGTCTTGTGCGCAATTGAGTCACCGCACAATTTCACAACAACAGGAAAACCAATTTGTTCGGCTGCCTTGACAGCTTTTTCGATTGGATCACCATCTAGAGTGACTTCTATTTCAGCAGCGAAAACGACACCGAATTGTTGAAGAAGCGATTTAGATTTAGTCTCTGAGAGCGTTGTCTGACCCGAGATAATCACATCGTCAGAGTAGTGTGAGACGCATGCTCAATGTTGTCAAAATTTTTTTATTAGCCGTACTCGTCGGATTCTCAGTCACAACGCTGGCCAATCTTGGAACCACGGTTTATATGCATCGTGCGCTCGCCCACAAGGCTTTAACGCTTCATCCTTTTGCGGTTTTTTGTGCGCGTTTAACAATCTGGCTTTCAACCGGCATCCGACCGCGTCAATGGGTCGCGGTACATCGCAAACACCACGCGTTCACCGATCAAGAAGGCGATCCTCATTCGCCAGTGCTTCTTGGCTGGAAGAATGTTCAGATGCGAAATGTCGCTTTGTATCGCATCTCAGCAAATGATCCTCAGACAGTTGAGCGCTACGCAAAAGATCTACCCCAAACTCGTTTAGACAAATTATTTTTTGATCGTGCGCTAGTTGGTCTCGGCCTTGGGATCGCACTTTTGGTGTTTGTATTTGGGCCAATGATTGGATTACTTGCTGCAGTTGTTCATTTGAATGCATACCTTGCGGGTTCTGCAGCAGTGAACGCGATCGCACATCATTTTGGTCGACAGCCATACGCCAACGGTGCGGGCAATTTGCAATGGCTTGCATTGCTCACTGCCGGCGAAGGCTTACACAATAATCATCATGCTGCGCCGACATCGGCACGACTCTCGCACCGATGGTACGAACTTGATCCAGGTTGGTGGCTTATCAGAGTTCTTAGTTCGGTAAAGCTCGCCAAAGTACGACTTGCGACTGTGCGCCTAAAACCGTCTGCACACCGCGTGACTGTTTAAAAGCAGCGTTTAATATCAGTGTCTAATATCAGTGTCTAATATCAGTGTCTAATATCATGGTTGAACAATGCAAATAATTTCAGCCCTTTTCGTAGAAAACTTTGCGCTTCGTCAAGCACCTGGTCCAAGTACTCGAATTGATTTAACTGGCGCCTTCTTTTCGATGGCAGCGCCGACTCCTGTACCGGTCACGATTGATCCGCATCTGGTTGTTTTGATTTATTGCAGCTCTGACGAGCCTGGTAACTCGCTTCTTGAAGTAATTTTTCGTTCTGGGCCATCTGCGGATGATGAGCAACTGGCTCGCAATGTAAGCCCGTTTACCGTTGAACCGGGGAAATTTACCTACAGGCTGGTTCGTGGAGAGCTACTTCTAACTAGTTATTCGCAGATTTTCGCGCACTGCCGAATCGGTACTGCGCCGTGGCATCTGGTGCCTTTAACGCTTTTGCCCCCAGTCGTCGCTGGCTTAGATTCAGACAACAGCGCATAATCCAACTACATTTGTCGCAATGAGTTTTCGATTATCTGAGCAACAAGACGCAGACGCAGTTTCGGTAATACGAGGTTTGGCGATGGACGCCCCGTTGGTCGCAAAGAGTGGCCATCAAGGAACAGCGATGTCTCTTGCTCCACTGGGCCATGTTTTATTTAGTCGAATAATGCGCCACAGCCCGAAAGATGCGAACTGGAGAAATCGAGATCGTTTCATTCTCAGCAACGGTCACGCATCGATCTTGCAGTATGCGTTGCTATTTCTAAACGGTTACGGATTGGAATTAGACGATCTAAAAAAGTTTCGTCAGTTTGGTTCTGCGACTCCAGGTCACCCAGAAGTTGGACACACTGCTGGCGTCGAAGTTACAACGGGGCCGCTCGGTCAGGGTTTTGCAAATGCAGTTGGAATGGCAATTGCCGAACGACATCTAAGGGCACGTTTTGGTGCTGTGGCTTGCGATCATCACACTTACGTCTTAGCGGGTGATGGATGCTTCATGGAAGGAATCAGTCACGAGGCGGCTTCTCTCGCGGGTCATCTAAAACTTGATCGTTTGATTTGTATTTTTGACGACAACGGAATCACCATAGATGGCTCAACTTCGCTGTCATGTTCGGATGATGTCGCTAAGCGGTTCTCAAGTTATGGCTGGAATGTGATGCAACTTGGAGAGATTGCAGATGATATGGATGCACTCGAAGATGCATTGATCACAGCGCGATCGAACATAGGTGCACCCACATTGTGCATTTTGAAATCTCACATCGGCACACCGTCTCCTGATTTCACTGACAGTCATGAAGCACATGGAAACCCGTTCAATAGTGGTCATGTTGCTGTGACGAAAAAAGTCATGGGCATCCCAGATGAACCTTTCTGGGCACCAACTGAACTAGTTGAGGCAATCCGTAAAAATGCGATGACCCGTGGTGCGGAACTTGTTTCTAGTTACAACAAAGACATTGCGTCACTGAGCGAAAGTTATCTATGGGATGCTGCTTGGAGCACACCTAACTCAAATTCATTCAGTTCATTGTTGCCGAGTTATGACGAGACTGCGAGTTTTGCGACTAGGCAGATTATTCAGAAAGTTCTTGACGCTTCACTTCCTGCACTGCCCGGCCTAATCTCTGGCTCAGCAGACTTAACTGGCAACACAGGCACCAAACTTTCGAAGCAGATCGCGCAAAGTGCGAAGGCACCAGACGGTCGGCAGATCTATTTCGGCATCCGAGAGCATGCAATGGGTGCAGCAATTGTGGGTATGGCTCTGCACGGCGGGGTTCTACCGATTGCTGGCACGTTTTTTGTTTTCGCTGACTATATGCGTCCTGCAATTCGTCTTGCAGCCATTTCTGGTGCTCGGTGTGTGTTTATCTTCTCGCACGATTCTGTTGGCGTTGGTGAAGATGGGCCAACACATCAGCCTGTCGAGCAACTCGCCTCGTTGCGAGCAATCCCTGGGTTGCAAGTAATTCGCCCAGCCGATCCAAATGAGACGGTGGCGGCTTGGTGCGCAGCCGTTGACCATAACGGCCCTACAGCGCTGATTTTGTCGCGACAAACCGTGCTGAGCGTGACTGATGGATCAGCTGTCGCTACTGGCGCTGGTGTGGTGCGCGATTGCGAAGGCAAGCCGACAATTATTTTGGTGGGTACGGGCAGTGAAGTCGGTTTGTGCGTTACCGCTGCGACAGAACTTTCTAAGACGGGTGAAAAATGTCGCGTCGTGTCAATGCCAAGTTGGGATCGATTCGAGCGGCTGACCAAAGATCAACAACAAGAAATTTTTCCGAAAAATATTCCGGTGCTATCAGTTGAGGCTGGAGTAACTATGGGTTGGGAGCGATACGCAGATCAGACAATTGGCATCAATCGTTTTGGTACGAGTGCGCCTGGTGCGATCGCGCTTGAGAAACTTGGCATCAGCCTAGAAGCAGTGGTGCAAGCATCTAAATCGCTGATCAACGACTTCAAGACACAATGAGCGACCGACTAAATCGTTTATTCTCCGAATACGGACAAAGTCCGTGGCTAGATAATTTGAAACGCAGTTACATCACTAGTGGAGAACTTGATCGGGTGCGTGCGAGCGGCATCCGAGGACTCACTTCAAACCCGACGATTTTTCAGAAAGCAATTCAGGGTTCCGATGATTACACCGAACAGTTCAAGTCATTGATCTCTTCGAACTCGAGCACACTTGATAGTTACTGGGCACTCGTGCTGCAAGATATTCAAGGTGCATTAGATGTATTTGCGCCACTCTATGAGTCTTCAGGTTGTCTTGACGGTTTCGTCAGTGTTGAAGTTGATCCGAACTTGGCAAACAAGGGTGATCAAACTTTGATCGCCGCGCGTCAACTTGACGAGCGTGTCAATCGTGACAATGTAATGATCAAGATTCCGGCGACAGCAGAAGGCATCCCCGCAATTCGCACGATGATCAGCGAGGGACGCAATGTTAACGTGACGCTAATTTTCAGTCTAGAGAGATACCAGCAAGTTATGGATGCATATATTCAAGGTCTCGAGTTGCTCGCAGTGAGTGCACCACAAAAAGTCGCTGGTGTTGCCAGTGTTGCTAGTTTCTTTATTTCGCGAGTTGACACAGATATCGATCGATTGCTAGAAGCAAATGGCAATGACGGGGCACTCGCCCTGTGTGGAACGGCTGCTGTGAATCAAGCAAAACTCGCCTATCAAATGTTTGAAAAAACATTCTCCGGCATGCGTTGGAGTGAATTACTCAAACACGGTGCGCTTGTGCAGCGGCCACTTTGGGCCTCGACGTCAACAAAAAATGTCAAGTATCCAGACACGCTTTATGTCGACGCGCTCATCGGGCCCAACACAGTCAATACGTTGCCTGACGTGACTGTCGAAGCGTTCTCAAATCGGGGCAATCTTGCACAGACGATCACAAAAGACATCGACCTAGCGAATACACAATGGTCGCAACTCAAAGATTTCGGTGTGGATGTCGCTGATGTAGCCGCTCGGCTTGAGCGAGAAGGTGTGAAATCGTTTCAGAGTAGTTTTGATGAATTGATATCTGTGTTAACTGCAAAGGCAACAGAATTGAATCAATGAGTCAGAACACACCGATCGACGACTCTAAGTTGAAGTTAAAGATCGATGAACTAGTAACAAGTGCAATTTCGCAGCGAACAATCAACAAATTAGATAAGAAACTTGTTGTTGAACTGATCACAACTTCCCTGAAATTAGCCAATGACAAGCCCAACACGTTAAATCTAAAAATCGCGTCTGCGGCGCTAACCGAAATGCGAGAAGCATTTGTGATGTTTGCTCCGTATACGAACCGTAAAAAAGTAACAATTTTTGGATCAGCGCGAACAACTAAAGACGATCCGTTGTACAAATTGACCCAAGAGGTCGCGAAGTCTCTATCTGAGAACGGTTGGATGGTTGTGACCGGTGCCGGACCAGGAATCATGGAGGCGGGAATGTCTGGTGCCGGACGTGAAATGTCAATCGGTGTCAGCATTCGTTTACCTTTTGAATCTTCGGCTAATCCGATAATTGCTGGCGATGAGAAATATGTATCGATGCGTTACTTCTTCACGCGAAAACTAATGCTGGTTAAAGAGTCAGATGCGTTTATCTGTATGCCAGGCGGTTTCGGCACGCTCGATGAGATGTTTGAGTTATTGACATTGCTGCAAACTGGCAAAGGTAATCCTGCGCCGATTGTGTTGCTTGACCAGCCAGGTGATCCATTTTGGGAAGACGTTGATACGTTTGTTACGAATTCGTTGCTTCCACGCAAACTTGTTTCAGAGTCTGATTTGGCGTTGTATCACGTTGCCTCAGGTGTGCAGGACGCGGTCGACACAATCAAGAACTTTTACCGTAACTATCACTCAACACGAATAGTTGGAAACTTGACTGTGATCAGACTTCGAGAAGATGTCTTAGATGCCAGACTTGTGGAGTTAAACCAACAATTTGCATATCTCTCAAAAGCTGGGACAATTACGAAAATAATGCCGACTGCTGCAGAGATTGCCGATAAAGACAATCTCGATTTGTACAGAATTGCATTTGAATTTACGAGGCGTGACTTCGGGGGCTTACGAAAGTTGATTGATCAACTCAACCAACAATAAACCGAATGCTAAAACTATTCGTGGTTTGCTCGCTAATTACTCGCTAATAAGATGACTGATCGCCTTCTCTATTGCTCGTCGCGCTTGGGTTAGCTTGCGTTCGCTATCAGGCCTCTTTGACTCTCCTGATGCGTGAGCCTCTTTCAAAGCCGTGAGGGCTCGATCGCCAAGAGTTTCAGAAATATTTTTAAGCTGTTGAATAATCTCGTCATTGTTTTGTTCTGAAATTTGCATGATGCAACAAGTATGCCATTAGCCTGCATCAACATGTCAAAGCCCGAAGAATTACACGAGTGGATAAGTTTCGCCGACCCTGACACAGAGCAAACATGGATGATTGATGCAACTTTTCTTCGATCAAACTGGACTTGCATTTATGGCAATGGCTGCAAAGGAATTCTTGACGAAGCAGACCCAACGCTGCATCAAGGATGTTGCAGTTACGGTGCGCACTTTATCGATAAAGAAGATCTCGCCTCAGTAAAGAAAAGCGTCAAGCGTTTAAAGCCTGAGCATTGGCAAAACTACGATCGCGGTCAGCAGGGCAAATGGCTGGGCAAAGAAAAAGATGGCTCAGATATCACAACTTCTTACAAAGGTGCGTGCATCTTTCATAATCGCCCAGACTTTGAAGGCGGTATGGGGTGTGCATTTCATGTCGCGGCCACAAAAGAAGGCGAACGCCCTATGGATTGGAAGCCAGATGTTTGTTGGCAAGTTCCATTACGTCTTGAACAGCATGAAGAAGATGAAGATCATATTTTGTCAATTGTTCGTGAATGGAAGCGCCGCGATTGGGGTGGCGGCGGTTTCGACTTTGAGTGGTGGTGCACAGATGACTCTGCGGCATTCGTTGGCTCGCGACCCGTCTACAAATACTTGAAAGACGAATTAATAGAGCTATGCGGTGATGAGATCTACGACATAATCGTAAAGCAACTGCAGAAACCACAAACCACATTTTTGCCGCACCCACAAGTACGACGTAAAAATAAAATTAAATAAAACTAAATAAAACTAATTATTTATTGTTTTTGCCAGACTTGCGTCGGTCTTCAATAGACAAATAGCGCTTTCGGATGCGAATGTTCGTCGGCGTTACTTCAACAAGTTCGTCATCAGCAATCCACTGAATACCTGATTCGAGCGTGTGGGTTATCGGTGTTGCTAGCTTTGGTCCGTCGTCGTGGCTGTGCGTTCGAATGTTGGTCATTTCTTTAGCACGAACAGCGTTGACAACCATTTCATCATCACGAGAGTTCTCGCCCACAACCATTCCTTCGTAAACCTCAACACCCGGCGCCACAAACAACGTGCCGCGAAGCTGCAAATTGTCTAGTGCGTAGGCAGTTGTAGATCCCTTGCGGTCGGCAACCATCGCACCGCCCAAACGGTGTGGTAAATCTCCAGCCCATGGCATATAGCCATCCAAGCTTTGGTGAAGCAATGCCGTGCCACGAGTAACCGTGAGCAACATTGATCTGAAACCAATTAGACCGCGAGACGGTGCCTGAAAGCTGACGATGGTTCTACCACTGTCGCCTGGCTCAAGGTTTGTCACGCGACCTTTACGAGGAGCGAGCGCTTGAGTAACAGCACCTACATATTCGTCTGGAACGTCAATTGTTCCCGCTTCAAGTGGCTCGTGTTTTTTGCCATCGATCTCTTTAGTGATTACTTCCGGACGACTTACTTGAAGTTCGTATCCTTCGCGACGCATGTTTTCGATCAGCACCGCTAGTTGTAACTCGCCTCGTCCGGCAACTGAGATCACGTCAGGCGTGTCAGTTGTGTTGACTTTAATTGAAACGTTGCCGAGAACTTCTTTGAACAATCTCTCAGTCAAATGGCGGCTAGTTAGGTATGTTCCTTCGCGACCCGCATATGGCGAAGTATTTACACCAAAGCTCATTCGCAAAACAGGTTCGTCAACTTCAAGTCGTGGCAGTGGCCCTGCGTTCTCAAGTGCGGCAATCGTGTCGCCTACTTCAACTTCGTCGATGCCCGCCAAAATAAATAGGTCACCCGCAGATACCTCGCTGACTTCTTCACGACTGATACCGCGAAACGCAAACAATGTCGTGATTCGTCGTTTAATCGACGGCGCTGGGTTAGTCGCATTTGGGTGTTGCCAAACTGTGATTGTCTCACCCTTGCGCAAAACTCCAGCATGCACGCGACCAATGGCAAGTCGCCCGAGATAATCAGAAGCATCCAAGTTGGCGACTATTGCTTGCAGGGGTGCTGCTGGATCGTCTGTTGGTGCAGGAATCGTGTCAAGAATTGCATCTAGCAATGGCACTAGGTCGGCATTCTCGGCCGGCATTCCGATGCCTTTCATCGATCGCCCATCTCTAGCAACCGCTGAGATCACCGGAAAGCTCAAATGGTGATCATGATGAGCAAGATCTAAGAAAAGTTGTTCAACTTCTTGAAGTACTTCTTCTGGCCGAGAATCAGAGCGGTCAACTTTGTTCAAAACAACTACAACCGGTAGGTCTCGAGCCAATGCTTTTGACAATACGTAGCGGGTTTGTGGCAACGGGCCTTCAGCAGCGTCAACCAACAGCAAAATGCCGTCAACCAGTGCGAGTGCTCGTTCTACTTCTCCACCGAAGTCAGCGTGACCAGGTGTATCTACGAGGTTGATTTTGGTACCACGCCACTCGATTTCAGCGGCCTTAGCCAAAATCGTGATTCCACGCTCACGTTCTTGATCGTTTGAGTCCATTACACGGTCTACAACTGCTTGGTGAGCAGCGAAGGTTCCGCCTGATTTTAAAAGGGCGTCAAGCAGAGTTGTTTTGCCATGGTCAACGTGCGCTACTAAAGCTATATTTCGGATGTTATTAATGGGGGTTTCTCAGTTTCAGCTAGTTATGAATTATCTTCATCGGTGAGCTCATCGGAGAGTTCTTCACCGTCTTCATCGAATCTCACGCCATAGCGTTCTGCAATGGCTGCATATTCGTCTTCTTGAGTCTTCGACTTGCTTTCACGCGAAACACCAAGATCTTGTGCAGTCGGGCCTGTTTGCTTCAGGCGACGAGCTTCTTCAAATCGACGATGACGTCCCTTTTTCACGATAGGGCTCCAAATTTTCTCTGGGGCGGCTACCGGTTTTGGTCACCGCCTAGTGGTTAGACATTGGGATAGACACTAGCAAGAATTCCCGCTCAAAACGTGGAATTAGGCGTTATCTGCCTCAATCAGTTTGAGATGTCCGTCACGATCAACGCTCAAACCGACGGTGCCAGAAAGAATTTTGCTTAGGTCTTCACCGACGACGGCTGCTCTCCAACCATGCATCAAGCGAGCATCGGGCGACTTACGCAAGAAAGCGCTGATATCGCTTCGTGTCGCTAAAAGGGTCGCATCAATCTTGTTTTTACGAGCAAGTTCACCTATCCAGGCTGTTATCAGCGTCAATGCAGGTCTCGCCCATTTCTCGACGTCATCAGATTCGTGACTCGGTAGCTCGACAGTGCGTTGTGCGCCATCGCGAATCGCAGTCATAATCTCTTTGCAAAATTCTGAGGATAAATGACGATCATCTACACCGCGAGTCGAAGCGAGTTCTTCGACGTTTTTTGGCACGCGTTGAGCAATCCCAAGTAAAGCCATATCAGACATAACTCTTCTTGGCGGATGATCACTTCTCATCGCACGCTCTTCACGCCACTGACCGACTGCTTGTGCTACGCCGCGCGACGAGCCCTTAAGTGATCGCGCCTCTTTAAGTTTGAGCCACGCCAAACGTGAATCAATCGGGCCACTTGGTCGCGCGACAAGGTCATTGCATGCATCTGTGACCCAAACAGTTCGACCTAGTTCATTCAATTGTGACGAGAGTTCATCGTGTAGATCTAAAAGATGTGCGACGTCGTCTGCAGCGTAGACGCATTGTGCTGTCGTTAAAGGTCTTCGCAACCAGTCGGTCAAGCGGTCACCTTTCGAAAGCGCAACTTTTTTGATCGCTTGAACAAGAGTGGCAAGCGACGGTGTTGAGTAGCCAAGAAATCCCGCGGCGATTTGACTGTCAAAAATATTTTTAGGAGCAACAAGCGACGCATGACGCAAAACTTCAAGGTCTTGTTGAGCGGCGTGAAACACTGCGAGAATATCGCTCTCAAACAATCTTGCTAAACCGCGCGGATCAACGGCAAGTGGATCAACAAGAGCGGTCTTTTCGCCCCACTTTAATTGAACTAAAGCAAGTTTTGGATAATAACTTTTTTCACGATGGAACTCAGTATCTATCGCGTACCGAGACTGCAACAAAATCTCATCAATGACTTCGTCTAATGCAAGATCATCTTCTATCCAAAGATGTGTCAACTTGGGTGCTCTCCAGTGACTATTTCATTGCCGAGGCTAATCCATCCCATGGTGCCACCGGCCACATTCGCGACATTTGAGATTCCGACGTCGTGCAGCATCTCGCAGGCTTGCATACTGCGACCTCCGCTGCGACAGACAACATAAACTGTTTCGTCTGATTTGAATTCACTCGTGTTGCTGAGCACTGTTGATAAAGGCACCAGAATGGCACCAGGGATATGCCCAGACTCGTATTCATCTGGCTCTCGAACGTCTATGACTAGTGAGCCGTTTTCAACCAAAGTCGTGAGTTCTTTAACCGAAATTTCATCAATCGCCATATGCAAAGGTTAGTTGAAAATTGTGCACAGAAGCTGAATTGACTAGCTCGACGTCAAACTAAATCATTAGGAGTATTTACATTTCGCAATGCATCTGGTGGCAGCTGCAAATAGTTCACTTTCAAGCCGATGACAGCGCGATGGATCGCGCGCTCACCGCTCTCAAACTGCTGTTCTAAATGTTGAACTGCGCTTCTTCGCCACGCACTACTTAACCATTGTGGCGAGTCTGTGATCGCCACTTGTACATCAAACTTTGCGTCTATCGCCGACAAATCTTTGCATGATTCGATATCAATCCACGGCACATCGCATGGCATGGTCAATAGAATTGGTGAGTCAGAATTGTGCATCGCCGAAAGTAAAGCCGCAAACGGGCCGGCTCTAACAACTTCATCGGCTACGAATGTTAGATTCCATCGAACTGCGTTAACTTCAGATCCACCTACTAACAAAATTTGGTCGATTCCAGCTTGGCGCATTGACCGTGCAATTCGAAAACCAAATTCTTCGTTATCTAGTAACGCATTGACTTTTGGAGATCCAAAACGAGAACTCTCACCTCCGGCGAAAATTGCTCCCGTGACTAACTCTTCTTGCATAAATGATTCCGAAACTATTTGCTTGCGTCGCCACTCGGATCTAGTTGCAAGAGAAATTGTTCACAACGAACTGCTTCGCTGATTTCACCAATTAGCCGCGATTGTTTTGCTAAACCTCCAAGGCATCTTAGAAACCCTCGGTTAGATTCTCTCGCCCATCGCACATAACCAGAGCCGCGCCACGAATTCGCACGCAAAGTGTCAAGGCCACGGTGATATCCAACCCGATAAGCCATGTATGCGTCAATACCGGGCTCGCTGAGATCACCGATCGTTGCCCAACCCTCAAGAAAAGTTGGATGATCTGCAACAACTTCGCATACTGCTCGTCGACGACCGTCAATTGGCACTGCCAATGCGGTATCTAATCTGAGCCGAAGTTCAGACGTGATTATCGGGATAATCGTCTCTGGTGGTCCACTTGCTGAAAGATGTACTGGTTGATCGCTCATACTCCTGCCACACTAGATCACATGGATCTATTTTCACTGAATGCTGAAACTGCTAAAAATATCGGACTTGGCTCAATGGGCGGAAGCGTGCTTGGCTGGCTTTTCGTACTCAAGTTTGTCAAGTCTTTAGTCACGAAGTTACTTATGCTGGCTTTTTTTGCCGGCGTTGCTTTTTTGTCATTCACCCAACGGGACGCTTTGTCGATCTGTGCAGCGAAATTTGAAGTCCGAGAGTCAAGCATTCAAGATACTTCTTGTACATTTTTCGGACAAGAAATTTCGCTTTCGGATATTAAACCGTAATGTCTGATTTGATCTCACAGGTTTGCGATCAGCTTGATGCATCGCCTACGCCGCGACATTTAGTCAAATTTGTCGTCGGCCAGCTTTTAGGTTCTGGCTTCTCTGATTTCACAAACCAAAAGTCGTTTGAGCAGCCTCTAACTGACGGCTTCATAGCGCGATCTGGGTCAATAGTTGCATGGAGGCTGGGGTCTAAAAAAATTGAGCAGTTTCGGATTATCGGCGCTCATACCGATTCGCCATGTTTGAAAATTAAACCACGCCCAGACGAGTCGAGGTTTGGTTGGCACACTTTGCAGGTTGAGGTTTACGGTAGTCCTCTGCTTAATAGTTGGCTTGACCGCGATCTTGGCATCGCAGGACACGCGGTGTTGCGAGATGGTTCAGTCAAATTGTTTTCTAATGCAACCCCAATTGCTCGCATATCACAATTGGCGATACACCTAGATCGCGAATTAAACGAGCGGGGTCTGATCCTTGACAAACAACTGCACCTGTCTGCAGCTTGGGCGACCGGCGAGAAGACTTTAGATTTTTTGCAATGGGTGGCATCGCAAGTTGATGTCGAACCTGAACAGATAATTTCAGTCGACGCCCAGCTTTTCGATTCGGTACCTGCTCGGCGTCTCGGGGTCGATCAGTCTCTTTTAACAAGTGGGAGACTCGATAATCAGGCATCGTGTTGGGCAGCAATTTCGGCGCTCATCGAGACAAGCAACCCGAGCGAGACTTGTGTTGTTGCGTTGTTTGATCACGAAGAGGTCGGCTCAACAAGTGCAACTGGCGCCGCCGGCCCGCTTCTCGAACACACACTTGAAAGAGTTGCCGATTTGGGTGGCTTATCGCGAATTGACTATCTGCAAGCCTTGTCTCAGTCGTCTTGTGTTTCTGCTGATAATTCTCATGCGGTACATCACAACTATCCCGAACGCCACGATCATGCGCACGCTCCGATTGTTAATCAAGGCCCTGCATTAAAACTTAATTCGAATCAGCGATATGCAACTTCATCAGTTTCGGCAGCGATGTTTGTCAGAGCCTGCGAATCTGCAAATATTGAGCATCAAATGTTTGTCTCAAAAAACAACATGCCTTGCGGTACGACGATTGGGCCGATAACTGCTACGCGGCTTGGTATCGACACCGTTGATGTAGGGATACCGCAACTTTCGATGCACTCAGCGCGCGAAGTCTGTGGCGTCAGTGATTTAATCGCAATGCAAAAAGCTTTGAGAAGCTATTTGACTCTCTAGATAACTAGCGTGCTGCAAGTTGAGCAGCATCGAACAAATCCTGCAACGCAGATTTTAAATTCGCTGTCAACTCAGTAGTTGCTGTGCGCGGGGTGCGACCTGTCGTCGCCTGTGGCGGATAGATCGGAGCACCGATAATCAGTGTGCACTTCTTCGGATAAATCATTTTTTTGCCTTTGGGCATAACGGCCTGTGTGCCGCCAATACCGACAGGCACAATTGGTACATTCGCCTTAATCGATAGATATGCGGCACCATCAAACAATGGTTGTATTAAGTCGCCGAATTGGCGTGTGCCCTCTGGAAACATCACAAGTGGTTCTCCCAGTGCAAGCACGGCGAGACAACGCTTCAGTGCCTCAAGGTCTGCTGTGCCGCGTGTGACAGGGAACCCGCCTAATGCAGAAAGCACTGACCCGACAGGTCGTATTTTCCAAAGACTATCTTTTCCCATGTATCGCAAGCGACGAGTTGTCACGGCACATGAGATTGGAGTGTCAATATTCGATCGATGAATTGGAGCCAAAATAAACGCACCAGTTTTTGGAATATTTTCTCGACCCTTAACACTCAGTCGAAAATATGATCGACATAAAGTAACCAAAATGCTACGAACAACTGCGTAAAATAATTTTCCAAAACGACCTTGACCGGCGAGATTCGTATCGACTTTAGTCATGATCTCATATTGTTTAATTGATTAGTCATCTCAACTAGTTGCGCGACAACTTCATCGATTGAGCGGTCACTGGTGTCTATTGTGATTGCGTCATCTGTTTGCGTAAGTGGACTGTCACTTCGAGAACTATCTTGTAGGTCGCGCGAAGCAATAGCGGCAGCAATTTCTTCGACATTTCCGCCAGATTGGGCGACGCGACGTTTCGCACGCACAATTGGCGACGCAGTTAAATAAACTTTTAGTGTTGCATCAGGAAACACCACTGAACCAATATCTCGTCCTTCAACTACCCCACCGTTGTGATCGGCAATCCACTGCCTCTGACGTTCTCTTAGTTCAGTGCGCACTTCGCTGTTTGCCGCCACAGCGCTAACCGCCGCAGTAACTTCTGAACTACGAATAGCAGATGTCGCATCAAGCCCATTTATCTCGACTCTCTCGTCTGTAAGCAACATGGTCGAATTTCGCGTTAACTCAGCGACAAGATCTTGATTGCTCAGTTCAATGCCTGAATTCATTGCTGCAAAAGTAACTGCTCGATACATTGCGCCCGTATCCAGATATCTCACTCGTAACTTTGTCGCCAATGCTTTGGCGATCGTCGACTTGCCAGCGCCAGCCGGGCCATCAATTGCAATAACAATCATCTGATTCTAAACATCACCAACTGGTGTCTTGCGCACGACCTTCATCGTAACCTGACGCACTTTGAACACCGATCACGGCACGCTCTTGAAACTCTGAGACATTTGTTGCGCCTGCATAGGTACAACTTGATCTAACACCTGAGATGATCTGATCGATGATGTCTTCAACACTCGGGCGTTGTGGATCTAAGTACATCCGCGATGAACTAATACCTTCTTCAAATAATTCTTTTCGAGCACGCTCAAAAGCACCTTCGCTGCGCGTGCGATTTCGAACTGCTCGATTTGAAGCCATTCCAAAACTCTCTTTGTAGAGACGACCGTTTGTATCGCGCAGAGTGTCAGCAGCCGATTCGTAAGTACCTGCAAGAAGAGAACCAAACATCACGTTGGCTGCACCAGCGGCTAAGCCGAGTGCGACGTCACGCGGATATCGCACTCCACCATCTGCCCAAATAGTTTTGCCTAAATCAGATGCAGCTTGTGAACACTCAAGTACTGCCGAAAATTGTGGACGACCTACACCTGTCATCATTCGAGTTGTACACATTGCGCCTGGCCCAACGCCGACTTTGACAATGTCTGCACCGGCGTTAATGATGTCTCGGGTACCTTCGGAAGTTACAACGTTTCCGGCAACGAGCGGAATATTGGTAACGATTTGTCGCACCTCTTCAATCACATTAAGCATGCGAACTTGGTGTCCGTGAGCAGTATCGACAACGATTACGTCGACACCCATAGCCGCGAGATTTTTGGCTCGCGTTGATGGGTCGGCGTTGACACCAACTGCTGCTGCAATCATCAGGCATCCGTTCTTGTCTACAGCAGGCTCATATATCGTGCTGCGCAGCGCGCCATTGCGAGTGATTACGCCGAGTAACTTGCCGTTTTTATCAACTACTGGTGCTACCGATAAACGCGCTTCGGTCAGGCGCTCAAACATTTGTTGTGGTGACAGCGATTCTTCAAGAGTAAAAATTTCACGACTCATAACATTTCTAATCTGCGCAAAACGATCGAACCCAACAGCATCATGTTCAGTGAAGATTCCGTAGGGCCGCTGATCTTCATCAACAACGATTACAGCCCCGTGACTGCGTTTATAAATCAGACTCAAGGCCTCACCAACCGTGCCGTCTTGCTGCATGGTGATCGGAGTATCAATCACGCGGTGTCTTGACTTAACGAACTTGACAACATTTTCAACAATGTCAAGCGGAATATCTTGCGGAAGTACGACTATTCCACCTCGACGCGCAACCGTCTCTGCCATGCGTCGCCCCGCAATTGCCGTCATGTTCGAAACGACTAGCGGTATCTTTGTACCGATCTTGTCGGGTGTTGTTAAGTCAACTTTGAGTCTTGAACTGACCGCCGAGAGGCTTGGCACCATGAACACATCGCTATAGGTCAAATCAAAATCAGGCGTCTGGTTTAAAAAACGCATCGGTTGTCCCCTCGTGTTGGGCTCATTTTGAAGCCTCCTTAGGCTACTCGTATGGATGTTAGTACTGGCTTCATGACTACTGCGTTACCACCAGTAATTATGGTTCATGGCTGGGCAGGCTCGTTTGCGCGAACATGGCAAATGTCTGGTGTTGAGACTCTGTTGCAAGAAACAGGTCGCAAAGTTATTGGCGTTGATCTGCTGGGTCATGGAACCGCCGATAAGCCGCACGATTCATCTGCCTACTCAGACCTTTCTTTGCCGATTCGCCAAAGTGCAAAAGATTCTCAAATTGATGCCGTTGGTTTTTCGTTAGGTGCGATTGCTTTATTGCATGCCGCAACTATTAACCCCGGAATGTTTCGCAAATTGATCTTGCTCGGTATCGGCGACAAGATATTTGAGCCTCACGATCCAAAAGAAACTGAGTTGATTACCTCGGGGATCAATGGCACTGCAGAAGTTGAGAATACTCTCGCCCGTCAATTTGGTAATTATGCGCATCATAGTGATAACGATCCTTTGGCGTTGACGGCTATTTTGCAGCGCCCGCGAGGTGCTGTATTCAAAAAAGAAAACGCCTCAGCAATAACGGCCGAAGTTTTGGTAATCGTTGGCGACCGTGATTTCGTTTTGCCTGCCGATGAATTAGTGCAGTCTTTCAAAAACGCTAAATTCAAACTCTTAAAGAACTGCGATCACTTTGCATCTACAGATAATTTCTCGTTCATTGACTCGATGCTTGATTTCTTTAAAGATTGACCTGATGAATAATAGTGCCGGCCAAATTTTGGATGGAAATCTCTCTACCTCAATTGATTTAGCGATAGAAAATTTGCGCAATGACCTGTTGATTGGGTTGCCCACCGAAACTGTTTATGGTCTTGCCGCATTGGCTACACGTCCCAAAGCAATCGCAAAAATCTTTCAGGTTAAGGCACGACCGACAAATCATCCACTGATTTTGCACATCGCGGATTACCAGCACCTAGATAAGTGGGCGAAGGATATTTCGCTTTATACCAAAAATATTTGCGAGCATTTTTGGCCAGGGCCGCTAACAGTAATACTGATGCGAACCGAAAACGTATGTAACGAAATAACTGGTGGTCGCGAAACGGTTGCGATTCGCATTCCAAACCACCAAGTTGCCTTGTCACTATTGAGCAGTCTCAACGATGGGTTGGTCGCTCCTTCAGCGAATCGGTTTGGCAAAGTGAGCCCAACCAGCGCCCAACATGTAGTCGATGATCTTGGCGATGACGTTTCAATTGTGCTTAATGGTGGCACTTGTGAGATTGGTGTTGAGTCAACAATTATTGACTGCACATCGAATCGACCTCAGATATTGCGTTCGGGTGGAATATCAAAATCCCAACTTGAAGAGATCGGCAAAATCGAGATTTCGCAATCTGATGGTGATTCTCGAGCGCCAGGAATGCTCGAAAAGCACTATGCACCAAAATGTCGAGTCGAACTCGTAGACAGTTCACAACGGGCTCTACACCGTCTTGATGAGATTTCAACGCAAGGCCTAACTGCTGAAATCATCGATTTTCATGGTGATTCGAAGCTCTATGCCAAGCAGCTCTATGCAAGATTGCGACAGGCCGATGATCGCAAAATTGATATTGTTTTAGCCGTTATGCCCAGCAGTGGTGGCTTGGGTGATGCGATTCGAGACAGACTGATTAAGGCCGCCGCAGCGAATTAGGGCTCATATTCCGTTTTGATTCATTTGTTATAACTTTCGATAGTTGCCAAAGTTGATGTGACTCAATACCCTTGACATTTCCTAACTAATGGCCAGCATCCTGCTGTCCTACTCCTAGGGGGAGAAAAATAAATGAAGAAAACTACAACGCAACGCTTCGGTGCGCTTGTTGTTGGTCTCAGCCTTTTGGCTGCGGCTTGCGGCGGCTCCGATGCAGCAACAGAAGATACAACAGCAACAGCCGAAACTGCAGCACCTGCTGCAACAGGTGGCGAGTTAGCTGGAATGAAAGGTACAACACCACTTGTTGAGTTGACTCAAGAGTTCAAAGATGCAGTTAATGCATTTTGGACAGGCAAAGGCAACGAAGCACTTGTTGACTTCAACTACACGGCAGAATCATTTGACGCTGTAATGTTGGTCGCACTTGCCGCAGAGGCTGCAGGAACAGATGGCAGCGCACTCGCTGACCAACTAGTTGCTGTTTCAAAAGATGGTACTAAGTGCACAGCGGCCACATGGGCTGATTGTCTTGCAACAATCAAAGCGAAGGGCGACGTCGACTATGACGGTTTCTCTGGTCCAAACACATTGAACGGTAACGGCGAGCCTCTTGAGGCTTCGTACGGCATCCTTCAATTTGGTGCAGATAATCGTCTTGATGACGCACTTACTACATACCAACTTGCTTACGCTCCAGAATCTGCAGTATTGCCACTGTCAAAGACAGAAGTTGCTCGTAAGGGTAACGGTGTTCTTAAAATCGGTGGACTTCTTCCAGAAACTGGAAACCTCGCATTCCTTGGTGCTCCAATGATTGCTGGTGTTGAGTATGCAATTGATTACCTAAACAACGCTGGCGGCGTTCTTGGCAAGCCAGTTGAATACAGCGCAGGAGATTCCGGCGACACTTCAACTGACACAGCCAGCGTGACTGTTGATCGATTGCTCGCAGAAGGTGTAGACGCCATTATTGGTGCAGCATCATCTGGTGTATCGCTCACAGTTATCGACAAGATCACTGCAGCAGGTGTTATTCATTTCAGCCCAGCGAACACTTCGCCTAAGTTGACTTCATACGCCGACAATGGTCTCTTCTTCCGTAACGCACCACCGGATGACCTCCAGGGTGCAGTACTTGCAGAAGTAATCGTCGCTGACGGAGTACAGTCTGTTTATATCATGGCGCTTGACGATGCTTACGGCACCGGACTTGCAACAGTTGTAGAAGAAGTTCTTACAGCAGCTGGTGTAAAAGTATTGGGCAAGAAAATCTACGATCCTAAGGCAACAACATTTGATGCCGAAGTCGGAGAGATTGTTGCTGCTAACCCAGACGCAATCGTCTTGATCACATTCGATGAGGGCTCACGTATTCTTCGCACAATGGTGGAGAACGGCGTTGGACCAACAGCGAAGATGGTCTATGGCGTTGACGGAAACATTGGTAACGCACTCGGCGAGAACTTTGACGCTGGTAAGTAATCAATAATTCTTAAGATTAAATGTTTAGTCCCCGGGCGAAAGCCCGGGGACTTTTCATTTGTACACGAATTATGAATTTTCTAGCAACAGTAAACGCTTGAAAAATTCAGCCACCAGTTGATTTGGCAAGCGTGCCAAGATACAACTTGATTACATTCTGGTCTGTCAATAGATCTTTGCCTGTCCCCGTGTAGGCATTCTTGCCTTGGTCTAGGACATACGCGCGATTTGAAACTTGCAGACATCTGCGAGCATTTTGTTCGACCATTAATATCGCGATGCCCTCAGCGTTGATCTTCTTGCACTGAATAAACACTTCGTCTTGAAGCACTGGTGAAAGCCCTGCTGAAGGCTCGTCAAGTAACAAGAGTTTTGGCTCCATCATCAGTGCTCGGCCCATTGCGACCATCTGACGCTCTCCACCTGAAAGCGAGCCAGCCTTTACTGAAGCGCGCTCAAGCAATCGAGGGAAAAGTGTCGAAACATATTCGAATCGATTTTTAAAAACCGACGGTTTCAGAAAACACCCCATCTCGAGGTTTTCGGTGACTGTAAGACTCGGGAATACGTTTCGGTTTTGTGGAACGTACCCCACACCACGTTCAACCAATTCGTGCGCTTTGAAACCTGTGATGTTAAGTTCACCTAATTTGATTTCTCCGCCACGAACCGAACATTCTCCCAAAATGGCTTTAAGTACAGTCGACTTACCGGCGCCATTTGGTCCGATGACTCCAACGAATTCACCTTGCCCGACTGTGATGTTGCAACCATTCAAAATATTCACTTCAGGGATATATCCGGCAACTAATTCTTTTACATCAAGCACCGAAGTCATATTTGAACCTCATCCAAGAGAGATGACCCTTGGTGCAGGCCGAGATATGCCTCGACGACTTTTTCGTTATTTGAGATTTGACTTGGAGTTCCTTCGGCGATGACCACACCTTCTGACATCACAACAACCCAGTCTGCAACGTCGTTGACCATATCCATATCGTGTTCAACGAAAAGCACTGTCATGCCATCATCGCGTAAGCCCCTGATGTGTTCGTTTAAGTTTTGTTTTAATGCAGGGTTAACACCAGCCATCGGTTCATCAAGCATCACTAAACGTGGCTCAGTCATCAGCGCTCGTGCCATCTCTAGCAATTTACGTTGACCACCAGAAAGTGTGCCGGCATACTCATTGCGCATGTGATCCATATTGAATCGTTTTAATAGAGCATCAGCCCGCTCTTCGATTTTCTTTTCCTGTGATCTCCATAGATACGGAAGAAGACCGTTCCACCACTTCTCGCCTACTTGATGCATTGCTCCAAGTTTCATATTTTCAATAACTGACATTTTTGTCAGACTTTTTGTCAATTGAAATGTGCGCACCATACCCATGCTCGCAGTTTGATGAGCGGCAACGCGAGACATATTGTGCCCGTCAAAACGCCATTCACCAACATCGGGTTTATCAAAACCGGAAAGAAGATTGAATAACGTTGTCTTGCCCGCACCATTTGGGCCAATCAAAGCAGTAATTGAGCCACGTTGTACTTCGATATGCGAAACATCTACAGCGACGACCCCACCGAAATGGCGACGAACACCGTCTGCTACCAAAATTGGATCAGGTTTAGAAACACCTGGGGTTGATTCAATTGTCGCTAGCGCCGCTTGAACGTTTGTTGCTAGCTCACCGTAATTTCGTTCAGCGACCATCGAGTGCCATTTCTTGACGATTGCCAAACAACCCTTGCGGTCTGAAGACAATCAACAGCATCAAACCGATACCGACGAACATGTAGTTGACGGCTCCAACCTGCGTGCTTTGAATGACGGTGAAGTCACCAATTCGAAGTGGTCCATTGCGAGTGATTTCACGTAAGACATTGTCGGAGAATACAAATAACAACCAAAACAACATCGAGCCAACGACTGATCCAGCGACCTTCGCTAGACCACCCAAAACGAGTGCCGTGAGAATATAGAACGTCACCATTCGGCTGTAGTTATCTGGTTGAACAGATCCACGATCGAGTGCTAAAACCATTCCTGCGAACATACCGATAACGCCACCAATTACAAGCGCCTGCATTTTGTATGCATAGACGTTCTTTCCGAGGCTTCGCACCGCATCTTCGTCTTCGCGAATGCCCTTAACAACTCTGCCCCAAGGGCTGCGCATCAACTGCCAAGTGAAAAGCGAGAAGATGCCAACTAAAACCCAGCCAATAATAATTGTGTACAGCGAGTATCCCGTATACGTAAAGGGACCAAATCCATATTTCTTACTTGGGTTGAACGGACTGAGCTCACGATATTGGCGACTGAAGTTAGTGATGCCGTCGGTGCCACCAAATAACCGTTTTAATTTTACAGAGCGCACAAATAGCCGCACGATCTCGGCAGTGGCAATTGTAACTATTGCTAAATAATCAGCACGTAACCGCAAAGTTGGGATGCCAACAATTAACGCAAGTATTATTACGAAAAATATTCCAAGCGGAATACCCCACCACAGACCAACACCAAAGTATTGCGCCGTCATGCCTAAACCGTACGAACCGCAAGCCATAAAAGCCGCCTGACCAAAGTTGAGCATGCCCGTGTAACCGAAGTGAATATTTAAACCCAAAGCAGCAATCGCAAAATAGATTGCGTCAACGCCGATCGATGCACGAAGCGTATTTTCAATGATCTTAATCAAATCCACGTCAACCCACCCTTTGGCTTCTACCGAAAATACCCTGCGGGCGAATAATCAGCACCAGTATCAAAATAAATAATGCAGGGGCAACTTTCAGTTCACTCGGGAAGAATAGTGATGACATTTCTACAAAGATCCCGATAAAGAAACCACCTACTAGCGCACCGTACGCAGAGCCGAGTCCACCGAGCGTAATGCCGGCAAACATCAAGAAAATTAAATCTGATCCCATTGAGAAACTTACCTGTTCGTCAAGTCCACGGAAGATGCCGCCAGTTGCAGCCAGCGCTCCACCAGCAAACCAAACAATGCGGATTACTTTTTGGGTGTCAATACCTGTGGCTGACGCAAGTTGCACATTGTCACTAACCGCTCGAATTGCCTTGCCAAGTCTTGATTTTTGTAGAGAAAATGCTATCGAGAGCAAAATAATTACCCCAAGTATTGCAGTCGTTAAATCTCGCGGAGTAATACCGATAGGACCTATCTCGAGATTCACTTGCTTTGAAAAACTTGTGAGTTGCTTGGTTCGCCCACCGAATAGAAAAAGATAAAAATTGATCAACATCAGTGAGAGACCAAGCGATACGACTAACTGCGAATTAGAGCCGATACCCCGCTTTGTCAAACGAGCAAAAATACCCCAGTTGATAAGTAGTCCGAAGCAGCCACCCAACAGAATCACAAGAGGCCCACAAATCAAAATCGGAATATCCAAATAAACGTTGAAGAAAAACGCAACAAGGGCCCCAAATGTAACCATCTCTCCATGTGCGAAATTTGTCAAACCAGTCGTACCAATAATTAATGAAAGACCGACTGAGCACATTGCGATAATGATTCCGAGGCGAATACCGTCAGTTAGACGTTGCAAAATGCGCTCTAATTCGGTTGAACCGGCAATGCCACTATCACCCGTAAAAAAAGTAACTCGTTTCGTGTTTGTTGTAAATAAACCCTGGTCGACTTTGACTTGCGCTTTAGCCGCATCAATGAGCGTGAGTCCGTTCGGCAACGAAGATGTATCTATGTCAATTAAATAGTTATCTCGAGTCGGCACGGCAATTTTGCAAAGTCCATCTGCGCCAGTAATGCCTTCGCCGATCAACATGCCGTCAACCGTTGTGACTTTTATAGTGGCTCCTGCGACTGGGGTGCGCTCTGGTACATCGTTAACCAAAAGCTGATTCTGAACACTGGCAATGATAAAAAATTCGCCCTCATCGGCCGCACTGGCCGAACTCGATGCGAGACCGAGACCTGCAACTATCGAACAGATCACAGCTAACAGGACCTTGAGCCAAATGTGACCAACATCCGGACCAGATCTCTTCAACATCGTGGCTCTAATTTAAGCACAATTCATACGGCTTTTGGAAGTTTTGAATGCCAGTATAAATCAAGAACGGCAAGCCACACTGCCACAGATAAAGCAACATGTACTGCGACGAGCAACACTGGTAGCCCCGAAAAGTATTGAACGTAACCGATTAATCCTTGTATTAAGCCAATGGCAAGAAATCGCTCTAGCGGATGAGCCAGGATGCGCCAAGATATCGGGTCTCTTCGACTTATCAAAAACAAGACCAATGCCGTAACTAGGCAGATGATTACCGTAATACTGTGAATTTTTGCGGCTGTGTTGATCGCTAAGTCGATTCGAATAGCGTTTTCGTCGCCAGCATGTGGCCCAGAGCCAGTTACTACGGTGCCTGTCACTACTGCCACCCCTGCCATAGCCAGAACAATTAGCACCATAAGCAAAGTTGTTGAATTAGTTATTTCTGGTGCACGACGGGGCAGAGCCATTTCTTCTGTTCGAAAAATCCTTGCATGTTGAAGCAACATATAAGCGTTACTCATCAGCAACAGACTGACCAAGAAATGTGCAATATTTGAGAATGGATTGAGTCCAGTAAGAACAACTAGTCCCCCGAGTAAGACTTGGGCAAGAACGCCGATGACAAGCCCGATAGACATGCCGACTAGATCACGGCGCTTTGGGCGCAATCTCAGTGAAAGTAACACAGCAAGAATCACACTTGCCGCAACTACACCCGTGAACAGGCGATTAATTTGCTCAATTGCAGCGTGAGAATTTGATACATCAACAAACTTTGATTCACTGCAACGGGGCCAATCCGCACAACCCAGCCCCGAGCCAGTTAGTCGTACTAATGAGCCGGTGATGATTATCAAATAGAGTGAGGCGAATGCAGTCTGCGCGACCCGAAGAAAGACTTTTGGTGTGATACTTAAATCACGCATGATGAGTCGTTTCCGGTCCGTAAAAAGAGCTGAGTTTCGTTCAAGCGCCAAGCAAAGTATCGTGCGCAAGTAGTGAAAAAAGAAACAGTTGAGCAACGTCGCATTGAGATTCTTGAGGCTACCTGCGAGGTAATCATTGAACGCGGTTTTGCAGGCACTCGTGTGGCTGATGTCGCGAAGCGTCTCGGAGTATCGAACAGCCTTCTTCACTATCACTTCGCATCTAAAGAAGAATTGCTGGCTGCAGCTTTTGAGCACTACGCGAATAAAGACCTTGCTGATATGCAGCGCGACAGTGCATCGGCGCCAACTGCTGTAGCCAAACTCTGGCGACTAATAGAGAGCTACGTACCAGAAGGCAGTGACGACGTTGAATGGATGTTATGGATAGATGCTTGGGGTGAAGCGCTGAGAAATCCAAAAATGAAACCGATCAGTCAAGAACTTGATGCCCAGTCAATAGCTGTTTTCGAAAAGGTTCTTCGAGCAGGTAATGAATCGGGAGAGTTTCACTGTGTTCACCCTCGCGAATCTGCCACTCGTATCTCGGGATTAATTGATGGATTAGCAGTTCAGTACGCGGCTCATGAAGGTGTACTCAAGCGTAAAGAATTTATTCGATTGATGCGCCAACTTGCCGCTGCAGAAACCGGTCTCTCGCCAGATGACATTCGAGATTCGCGGCGTACATCAAAGACATTGAATGGCACGTCCAAACATAGTGACGACGATGCTCCCCGACCAGCTTCTCTGGCTACTGACTTTGACTTGCGTCAGTTAATTACAATGTATGCCGATGCGCTAAGTCGGTCGGAGATTGATTCAGTAATGCGTTACTTTACCGACGATGCTGTGATCATTATTAATTCAGCTGATCCGTTGACCACGACTGAGGAGATTCGCTTGAGTTTTATCGAGCAATTTTCGGCCAATGAGTTGATTATTGAAGTTCCGTTAGTCATGGCATTTTTTGCAGATGAAGGCAATGGCACGGCACATGGAAACATGACAATTGAACGGCGGCAAAGCAAAGCCGGGTCTAAGCCGGTAATTGACTTGGTTCGCGGAGTAGATACGTTTCGTCGAACATCCACGGGCTGGCGATGTAATCAACGTCAACGAACCACTATCTAATAGATACAGAGAACTTTATGCCAATTGAATTCGAAGAAGCCACTGCTGAGGCGCTTGCTCAGATTAATAATTCAGACACTTTCGTCAGAGCGGTTCTATCTGGTCGTCGCCGAAACATGCTGCCTGACTCTGAAAAAATTGAAATTAGACCAATCAAACTTAAAGACGAAATTAAGTTGCAAATGACTGAACTCTCTGGAACAAACTCTAAAACAATCAATCTCGACCTCGGCTCAGAAATAATCAATAAATTAATGAATTCGGGTTTTGCCAACATTTTGGTCGAAAGTGTTTCGCAATCAATGACGATCAGATTTACCAAGAAAGGTGATGCTCAGGTTTTTGTCGCACAATCAAACAAGTCGCAATCGCTAAATCACGACAAGGACAAGACACGATTGCTCGACCCGAATGATCCGTTTCTTCGCGAAGTTGGAATATCTGATGTACAAGGGCGAATCAAACCGACGAAGCAAGACAAGTATCTTCAGGTTGAAGAATTTCTTCGAATACTTATTCCGACTTTAAAAAATGCGATCGAATCTGGTCACATATCAGTGGATGATGATCAGCCAATTTCAATCGTTGATCATGGATGCGGCAATGCATATTTGACATTTGCAGCTCACCAATATTTGAGCGGTAAGTATCATAAAATAAAAGTCGTCGGAATCGATGTGCGTGAGCAATCAAGGGTTCGTAATACTGCGATCGCAGATCGCCTCAAAATTTCTGGTTCAATAGAGTTTCGAGCAGAGAAAATCTCGGAAACTGATATTCCTTCTGCAGATATAACTATTGCTTTGCATGCTTGCGATACGGCAACCGACGACGCAATTGCATGGGCGGTTAAGAACAACTCAAAGTTATTGTTAATCGCACCTTGTTGTCATCATGACCTTCAAACACAATTGATAGATGTACCTGAGCCATGGCCGACAATCACCAAACATGGAATTCTTAAAGAACGCCTTGGCGATATTTTGACAGATGCACTTAGAGCTCAAATTCTTCGCCTGATGGGCTACCGAACTGAGATCATCGAGTTTGTCGGCGATGACCATACACCGAGAAACCTTATGATTCGGGCGGTTAAGACGGGTGCTCGCCCAGACCAAAATGAATTCGAGCGCTACCAAAAAATGCTCAAACTCTGGAATATCGTGCCAAAACTAAGTGAGTTGCTACAAATACCGCTCTGATTGTGTTCAGTACAACACTTTAAGTAACTAATTAGAGGCTTATTTTGAGCCACTCGGTGGCCTTTTTGGTTTAGATATCACTCTCAGTGTTTAATTATGCGTTTTAAGTGAGAAATCTCTCAAGTTCGGCTTTCGGGTGCCGATCCCTTAATTGGATCTCGTAAGGGGTCCGATCTCACAAGGGAGCACATATGTTACGAATTAATGGTCGGATTTATAAATCTGTCATCTCGGTTGTTGCTGGGTCGGTTCTCAGCCTCGCAATGTCAACTACCAATGCCAATGCAGCTAGTGAATCAATGCCTGTTTTGGGTGACTCAGGTGCATCGGTAACTCAATTGCAACAGGCACTAATTTCTCGAGGATTCACTCTTAAGGGTGGCGCTGATGGCGTCTTCTCGGTCACGACTCGAAACACTCTGAAGAGTTTTCAACGAATCGTTGGATTTAGAGCCACTGGCACTGTTGATGAACGAACCGCTAAGTTTCTCGGACTAGTAGCGCCGAAGCAACTTGACCCAAAGGCTTTGCCAATTGCGGGCACAAAGAGCGAAGAAGTTCGGTCACTTCAGCAGGCTCTGGCAAATAATGGCGTACCTGTTAAGGGTGGCGCCGATGGGGTCTTTGGTTTAGCAACCAAAATCGCAATTGCAAAATTTCAATCATCAAAGTCTTTGCCAATTACACAGGTGATAGATTCGGCAACCGCCGCCGCACTCGGGTTGATCTCTCAAACTGCAGTTGTGCAACCTGCTGTAGTTAAGGCAGTGGCCCAACCAGTTGTGGCAAGTGCAACAGCATCAGCCGTCAAACCGGCAGAATCAACAATTGATGGGATGTTAACGATCGATACTCTTCCGACGCGCGGTCAGAAAAGTGACGCAGTTCGTCTGGTGCAAGAAAAATTAATTGCTAATTCAATCGAAGTCAAAGGTGGCGTTGATGGAATTTTCGGTCCTGCAACTGCAATTGCGATTGCAGCCTTTCAAACTAGTCGAGGCCTCAAAGTAACTTCGGCCATTGATCTTTCAACTGCTATTGCACTCGGCGTTCTTCCTGATTTGGCAACTCTTGGAATTCCACAAATAAGTGTTTTCCCATCGCAGGGTCGTTGTAGTTTTGCTGATTCTTGGCAGCAGTCTCGACCTGGCGGACGTCAACACGAGGGTGTCGACATCATGGGAGTTAAAGGTCTCGCTGTGTATGCAGTGATTGACGGCACGATTACGAAAATGTATGGGGCTGATGCTGTCTTGAGTGGTAATGCACTTCGCTTGACTGGAAGTGATGGCACATACTTTTTTTATGCACATCTTGATTCTTTTGCTCCGGGAATTGCAATCGGTTCGGCTGTCAGAGCTGGACAGATTATCGGCTACATGGGTTCAACTGGCTTTGCTGGTTCACCTCACTTGCACTTTGAAGTTCACCCAAAGGGCGGAGCGGCAGTTAGCCCGTATCCAATAGTAAAAGCTGTCGATGCTTGTGAAGTTACGGATGTGCTCCCACAGTCGTAATAGCAAGCTCGATTATCGGGTGGCGGAGAGGTGAGATCCTCCGCCACCTTTTCACTGTTGTGCTCTAGATAGCGCGTTTAATTGGTTCGGTCTTCGCGAGGAATGTGCTCAAGATCGGAAAGCGGTGACAACGCAAAAACATAGCCATCGCCAATCTTTAACGCCTCTAGTCGAGTGACCGAAGCATGACCTAGAACAAATCTCTCCCACTCCCAAGGTGTTGGAGCCAAACCTAAAAGATGGCAAATCACGGCACTGTTGGTGCCAGCGTGGGCGACAAAAGCGATTCGTTCACCATGGTTATCGATGTGCCAGATCGGTAATTCGTGTTCAATTCTGTAGATTCCTCGGTCGCCAAGAAACTTCTCTGCACCCGCATGAATGCGAGCGACGAAATCCTTTACTGATTCGCCACCTTCAAGTCCGTGCCAGCGCTCTCTGCCCGGTCGCGCGCGTTCTTCTTGATAGGCCTTTGACGCTCTTTCGCCAGGCGAACCGTGCCAAATTGGACTGCGAATCTCTTCAAGCCACGGCTCAATAACTTCATCTCGTTTGAGTTCTATAAGAATAGGTTCGGCTGTCTGTCGCGTTCGCAGCAACGGAGACACGTAAATATGGTCTAGGTGCTCGCGCGACATACGCTTGCCGAGAAGCTCAGCCTGTCGTTGCCCGAGTTGAGTTAGTGGCGGGTTGTCGACGCACAATCCATTATCGATCCAAAGCGGCTGGGCATGTCGAAGCAATAAAAGTTCCATGCGCTCACCTTAGCAAAAATATCTCCAATTATTTTTGCAGAAATTCCTCAACATTAATACTGACTAAACATTCATCAAGAGTTTGTTGCACCATATTCCAATAATTTGTGTCGAACTGAGAATTGTTAATTATGTTTTTACCAATTAATGAGCTACCAATACATAGCGCTTGTTCGTTCGTTATCGCCACGCCAAATCTTTCAACAACCAGAAACCCGAAAGAGGCTATGACACTTTGCTCATTGTCGGAGCTCGCGTCGGGTAGCTCTTTAGTTTCGTCGTGAATGACTGGGTCAGGGAGAGTTGTTCCAACACTTGGGAGTTTGTTGATGACATTCTTGATTTCGACTTGACATTCAGTATCAATGAATTCGCCGAGATTGGTTTGCGCCATTTGGATCTCATCGCTCTCAAGCCGTACTGCCGCGCTGGTGGCGGACGAGTCTTTGGCAATCATGCCACCTTGCCAATCGATTTCTTCAAGCGCCGCTGAAAAAGCTCCATAGGTTTCTGCAAGTTTTTCAATTGAAACGACAATTTGTGGTGGAGCAATCTCGGACATTGTGTTCAACGTTGAAACCAACTCGTTAAAAACATCGCGTATACGACCAGGACTGGTTGTCTCGAAGTCTGAACTAATCTTCGCTAACCCCGTACTAGCTAGGTTCCACCTATCTGCTGAATCACAAACGGCATCTGTCTCTGCGCTAAGTGAGCACGAAGTAGCTAAAACAACAAGCAGAATTGCAAACGAGCAATGCGAATAAATTCTTCGATTAACAACCCAGTGCAGCAAAAGTTAATCTCGCCATCTTGATTGACTTGACGACGATGAGAGCCATTGCTCGTATAACTTAGAATATTTTCCGTTGAGGTTCATTAGATTTTGGTGTGACCCATCCTCAACTATCAAGCCGTTTTCGAGAACCAAAATTCGGTCGGCACGAGATGCTGTTGATAATCGGTGTGCTATCGAGACTGTAGTTCTGCCAGCAGAAATAGCGCGGAGAGCTCGTGAAAGTTGTATCTCCGTCAAAGCGTCAACTGCTGAAGTGGCTTCATCCAATACGAGCACATCGGGGTTTGTAAGCGACGCTCTTGCAAGCGCTACAAATTGGCGCTCGCCCGCCGACAGTGCTGAACCGCGTTGACCTACATGTGTTTCAAGACCCATTGGCAAAGAATCTATCCATTCGGTCAGTTCGAGCTGATCAATAGCCAGAGTTATATCATCTTGAGATGCACCTGGGCGAGCAAATAATAAGTTGTATGCAATTGTCTCGGCAAATAAAAATGGTTCTTGTGGAACCACGACCAAACGTTGTCGCAGATCGTTGTTGTCAATATCGCGGAGATCGACCCCAGATAACAACACACTCCCTATCGTCGGATCGGCCAAACGCGAAATCAGTCTTGCAAGCGTGGTCTTCCCAGAACCTGAAGATCCAACTAATGCAATATGTTGTCGTGCCGGTATCAGCAGTGAAATGTTTCGAAGAACTGGCAGATCGTCATCTTGCGAATCGAGCCGAGAGCTATAAGCGAAACTCAAATCACGAAATTCAATACTTATAGGTCCATTAGGTATGGCGACCGGGTTTGAGGCTGCTGGTGGACCAATTGGGGTATCCAGCACACTGAGAACTCTGCGCAATCCTGCTACGGCAGTTTGAGTTTGGTCGACAACTTCAGTGAACTCAGCAATTGGCTCAAGAAATCGATAAGTCAAAAATAGAAAGCCGACCATAGCCCCAGCAGATAAACCACCACCAACACCGCGCAACACGCCAACCACAACGATGGCCACGATTGTGAATACCGCAAATATTTCGCCAGATGGAAACAAGAAGGCACCGATGATCCCAGCTCTAACCTGAGATTCTGAACGTATCTTTACTGCCTTTTTAGTTCGCGCCACCATTGGCGCATGAGCGTTGTATGCACGTAATGTCTCGGTGCCAGAGACAAGTTCGCTCACCGCGCCAAGCAATTCTGCATTATTCTGCCGAGCAAGATCGTATGCCCCGACAAGTCTTTTTTGTAGTGATCGAAGTACAAAAAATAAAGGTGCCGAAACACTGAATGCGACGAGAGCCAAGATCCAGTCATATGAGAGCATCACGCAGGCCACTACCACCATCAAAGAACCGTCTAGCAACCACACCAAAGCGCCCCATGAGAAAAATAATGTGAGAGTTTCGATATCGCTAGTAACTCTTGAAACTAGAGCGCCACGACGCTCATCATTGTGATCCGCCAAACTAAGTCGGTGAATGTGATCGTAAAGTTTGACTCGTATCGTGTATAAACCCTGCTCAGCACTTATACCGAGCCTCAACACCGCAGTTCTTAATGCCCATGCTGTTAAAACTACGGCGACTGCTGCGACCAAACCCAAACGACTGATGTAACCAACACGCACATTGCCAGGCTCTAGACCGTTATCAATACTCTGCTGGATCAAAATTGGTACCGCAACCCTCGCTAATGATCCAATGACCGCTAGAAAAAAAGTTACTGCGATTCCTTTGCCGAGATCCGGAGCTATATCAACACCTCGTGAGATTGTCTTCGCTGTGCCGAAGCGCCCTAGAGGTTCATTCATGGCGGTCGTGCTCAAACGCATTTATCAATTCTTGATAGTCAGTGTTGCGCGAGTATAAAACGTCATGAGGCGCGTGATCAACAATCTGCCCGTTGCGCATGTATAGCACTTCGTCAGCAAGTGCGATAGTTGAAGGTCTTGATGCCACAATTACAACTGTTGTTCTATTTTCATCAGTCATCGCAATCTCGCGAAGATTGTTGACCACGCGTGCTTCTGTGGCCGGATCGAGAGCCGAAGTTGTGTCGTCGAGAAGCAATACTGCACGATTATGGGCAATCGCACGAGCCAATGCGATTCTCTGACGCTGACCGCCGCTGAGACTGACACCCCGCTCGCCCATCACGGTGTCTAAACCCTTTGGGAGATCGTTAACAAAATCGGTGCATTCGGCGATTCGCAAAGATTTGTCAACTTGCGCGTCAGTGATTTGCGAATCCAAAGTGATATTAAACTTCAAACTTTCAGCGAATAGAAATGCCTCTTGAAACACCAGACCTACCCCACCAGGTTGCACCGAAATACTCCCAGTGTCACACTCAATAAGCCCGCTCAACAGATGCAACAGAGTTGTTTTGCCGCAACCAGTAGCACCGACAATTGCTACTGTTTGGCCACTCGTAATTTCTAGACACAGATCTGTCAACACAGAACTATCTGTTGTGTGCGAATAATTTACATTCATGCAACTCAAAGCAACTCCTGATTTAGCGAGTTGTATTAAATCGTTTGGATCTCGCCCTATCGGTTCGTCTAGAACCTCGCGGACGCGCTTCCATCCTGCAACGGAGTGTGGAATTTCTGAAAATAGATATCCAATAATTCTCAATGGAAAAACCAAAAGCGTAAACAGATAAATAAAACTCGTCAGGTCACCGACACTGATTGCGCCACTCTTGACACGGATTGCTCCCAAAACAATCAGTGTGATGTTGATCAATGAAGGAATCGCATCAATCGCTGCTTCAAACATTGATCGCACTGAAACTGCTTCAATTCGGGCGTTTCGCAGACGAGATGTGATTATTGCCAATCTCTCTGTTTCTCTGTTTTCGGCACCAAATGATTTGACGACCATCACACCGTCAAAACTTTCGTGAACTGCCTGAGACAGAGCGCCAAGTTCAGCCTGTGCGAGCGCATAGAAGCGGTCAATTCGTTTCTGATAGCCGATATTTAGTGTTAGCAAAATTGGAAAAACCACAATTGCTAAAACTCCAAGTGGTATGTCGACAGAAAGCATCCAGACAGACGAAACCAGCATCATCACCAGGACTGAAGAAGCAAAAGGCAATGGTGCGAGAATTGAGACACTTGCATCTGAATCAATTCCGCAACGAGCGACGATATCCCCTGTCATCCGCTTGCGATGCCATGCGATCGGTTGAGCCACTACATGATCAAGTACACGATTAGTTATAGATTCAGCAGTGCGCCATTCGGTTCTACCTGCGTAACCTCGTCGTACCACTACCCCAGCGGCACGCAATAACCCGATTCCAACAACTAAACACGCGCCGATAACGATTGCAGTAGCGTCCAAGCGTCCGTCAATAAATCGAATCAAGATAACGCGATCAACCATCCACCGAACTCCGATTGAAGAGCCGACTGTGCATATCGCAAATACTGCAGCGCCAGACACAGCGATAAAGAAAAGTCTCGGGTGAAATTTAACTATGACACGAATTAATTGAAATGCTTCTTTAAGCCGAGAGTCGGCACTTGAACTACTTTCAGGAATATCTGAGACATCTGCGACATTATTTTGCACCATATAGTTCTACCATTTTGGCTTGATCGCCTAGTCTTTTAGGTTGTGAAGCTAATTCTGCGAAGTCTGTTGACAGTTGTGATCGCCCTAATTTGTGCGATGTGGATCTATGGTTTATTTTTTGCGTCAAAGCAAGCTGTGAATAAATTCGACGATCGACTTTGGGCTGAGAAAGCACAATCGCGTTGTCTCATCGCCGAGCAGCAGCGCATTGAATTAGCCGATTATCGCATTGTCGACGACCTAGGAGCCGACGCCATTGCCAAACGGGCAATGATCGTCGACAAAGCCACTGACACGATTGAGTCGTTTGTGAAAGAGTTTCGAGCCAGTTTGCCAAAAGATGCAAAAGGAATAGCAATTGTTGGTTTATGGCTGGACGATTACGAAATCTATATTGCTGATCGCCGCTCTTTTGCTGATGATCTCAGAAATGATATCAACTTGCAGTTTTCTGAGACACCGATTAAAGGTCTGCCGATCAGCGAAAAGATTTCCACATTCGCAGCCGACAACCAAATGTCGAATTGTAAGCCTCCGTTAGATCTCTCTATCTAATTTGATCCAGCCGTCATTTTGGGTATATTTCTTGATTACTCGAGCAGGTGAACCAACAGCGACACAGTAATCAGGCAACTCTCCAGTTACGACTGAATTCGCGCCAACCGCGACGTGTTTTCCAATTTTTGCGCCAGGCAACACGACCACGCCATGTCCAAGCCACGAACCTTCGCCAATTGAGACCGCGCGTTCGGGTTGTGATTGATGAGAAATTGGAATCGAAATATCCAAATAGCCGTGACTTTGATCGGTGATGTACACATGATGACCAGTCCAAACATCGTCACCGATGTCAATTGACAGATGCCCCACGATCCCAGTGCCACGACCGATCAGACAACGGTCACCGATCTTCACAACAGGATTCGTTAGGCACTTTTGTCCCGGCATCATCCCCGCAGATAGTGCAACATGTTCGCCGATCATTGTGTCTTTGCCAATGTGAATATAATTCTCGTTGAAGATGGTCGTTATTGGAAACAAAATAATTGAGCCTGTACCAAACTTGCCAAATTTTTTGCCACGTCGAGATTCAGGGCCGATCGCAGCATTTACAGTGAACCATCGCCAAATTTTTGCGAGCAGGTCACCTCTTGCGTCACTCATCTTTAAACGTTGCATAATGACATCGTAGTTAAGACTGATTAGCCTAGAAACATGACTGTAGTTATAAATTCATCTGGTTCTTTTAATGGCAATGATCTCGGGTCAGGATTGATCGAGTTTTTGGGCATTCAGTTTGCAACTGCAAGTCGTTTTAAAAAACCAGTTGACGTCATTAGTTATACGCACGAAGTTAACGCGAAAGCTTTTGGTCCACAATCGCCACAAGTGCCTGGTTTCATGGAAGAAATTCTTGATACCAAATCGATACCGATTGACGAAAATTGTCTCTTTCTGAATATTTGGACTAAGACCGACTTCATTGGTGATGTAGCGAATAACGAGAAGCCAAAGTTAAAGCCAGTTCTATTCTGGATACACGGTGGTGCGTACACGAACGGCACAGCTGCAACGAGTTGGTACAACGGAACATCGCTTGTCACTCGGGGCGACGTAGTGCTTGTCAGTATTAATTATCGGCTTGGACCATTTGGATTTCTGGGAGAAAACAATCTCGGAATTCTTGACCAAATCAGCGCGCTGAGATGGGTTAACCGAAATATTGTTTCGTTTGGTGGAGACCCGAATAATGTGACGATATTCGGAGAATCAGCTGGCGGTAGCAGTGTCGTTGCATTAACAGCCTCACCACTAGTCGCAGGTTTGGTAACGCGAGCCTGGGCAATGAGCCCGTCACTTCGCCAACTTCGCACAAAGAATGATGCCGCGATCGCACTCGAACAATATCTAGGCTTCGCTAATTGCAAATCACTCTCAGACTTACGAGAGCTTTCGGTTCAACAGATGATTGACGCCACCGCCAACATGTTTGTTGATGTTGAGAATTATGTTTCAACGTTTACCCCGACTTTCGGAGGAGATGGATTACCCGAAGACATCTACGCTGCATCGGCAAACTCAGGAATTCCGCTCGTAGTGGGAACGAATCATGATGAAAATCGTTTATGGTCAGTGCTTCATCCAGAGTCGGCGACGCTCGATATAGAAGGTGCGCTTGTTTACTACCGCAAAACTTTTGCTGATAAAGCGCTGACCGCATGGGATTTGTACAGCAAACTCCGCATTGAACACTCTCCGTCTCAGATGGTTGCCGCCTTGCAGACCGATGAGAATTTTCGAGCACCTGCTTGGAAGCTTTGCGAGGAGCGCAGTGAAATTAACACTCCAACTTGGATGTATTGGTTCACTTGGCCAACGCCGATTTTTGACGGAGCATTTGGCTCATGCCACGCCTTAGATATCCCATTCGTTTTTCACAATCTGAATGCCCCACGTGTAGAAGTTTTCACTGGCGATGATTCATCTCGTGGGCCGATTGCTGACCGGATCTCTGGAGAACTTCTGTCGTATGCAAAGGATGGTGTTGTTTCGTGGCCTCATTATGAAATTGAGAACCGTGCAACTTTGAAAGTTGATGTTGAGACTATTTTGATTTCTGACCCAGAACCGGCGCTTCGAAATTTGTGGAGAACGATTGCGTGAATTCGTATTGGCGTGAGTCGGTACGGAGCGAGATAGTTAGTCGTGATTCTTTAGTTTCGAACATTGATGTAGATATCGCGATTGTCGGCGCGGGTTATAGCGGTCTTTGGACTGCCTATTACCTCAAAAAACTGCGGCCAGACGCGCGAGTCGCTGTCATCGAGTCGAATCAGGTTGGGTTCGGTGCAAGTGGACGCAATGGCGGCTGGTGTAGTGGATTTTTGCCAATGACTCTTCGGGAACTTGAAAAACAGCACAATCGTCAAGCCGCAATTGAAATGTGCCGTCAGAGTTTTGCAACAATCGACGAAATTGAAAAAATCATTGCCGACGAGAATATCGATTGCGATTTTCATCGCGGCGGCACTATTCACGGTGCCACAAATGCTGTACAACGCACTCGCGTAATTGAAGAAGTTAAAGAACTACATAGTTATGGTTTTTCTGAGAATGATTCAAGAATGCTCACACTCGAAGAGGCTCGGGACAGAATAAATATTTCAGGATTACTCGCATCTAGTTACACGCCACATTGTGCCGCGATTCACCCAGTGAAATTGGTGTCGGGACTCGCCAAAGTTGTCGAGCGAATGGGTGTAAAGATCTACGAAAATTCTCGCGTTGATGAAATCAATTCAGGCACGCTAAACCTGAAACATTCAATAGTTCGCGCTGAAGTGGTCGTTCGGGCGACAGAAGGATTCACCTCGCAGATTAAACACCACCGAAGAACTCTCGCGCCGCTTTATTCGTACATGGTCGCCACTGAACCTCTAACGAAATCGCAACGCGATGAGATTGGCTGGCAGAATCGTGAGACCTACCACGATGCTCGCAATATGATTATTTACGTACAGATCACTCGGGATGGTCGAATTGCATTTGGTGGTAGAGGCGCGCCATATCATTTCGGTTCACGTGTTAAACCTAATTACGACAATCATGATGAAATACATCAAAAAATTATTTCATCGATGCACGATGTTTTCCCTCTAACGAAAGATCTTAACATTACACACCGTTGGGGCGGGCCTCTTGGGGTGCCCCGAAATTGGCAACCATCGGTAAATTATGATCCGCGATTGGGCTTGGCCTCTCTCGGCGGTTATGTTGGGGATGGTGTTGCAGCGGCTAATTTGGCGGCTCGGACGCTCGCCCATTTGGTCGTTGGCGACGATCATCCATTGACAAATTTGGCTTGGGTTAACCATCCATCACGAAAATGGGAAGTCGAACCTTTGCGATATTTTGGGATTAACGGTCTGCTTAGACTTTCTAACAGTATGGATAAATACGAATATGAGACGGGAACTGTAGATAAATTTCGTTCGAAACTGCTTGAGCGATTTTTATAACTTAAACGAACGGAGAATAAGTGACTGAAGTGATGCGAAAAGAATTTGCCGGCAAAGTCGCGATCGTTACTGGGTCGTCATCTGGCATCGGAGAAGAAATTGCTCGGCGATTAAGTGATCTTGGAGCAACTGTTGTCGTGAACTCTGCCAACTCAGTCAATGCTGGTCAACAAGTTGCCAATTCTTTAACGACTGAATCTATCTATTTTCAAGCTGATATCAGTGATCAAGCAGCAGGTCAAAAACTTATTGATGCGACAATCAGCAAGTTTGGGCAACTAGATATTTTAATAAACAATGCCGGTTGGACGACCCTGGTTGCTCATCATGATTTAGATTCTCTGACTGACGAAATTTTTAAGAAAACATTTGATGTCAATGTTTTGGGAACATGGTGGCTAACTAAGGCAGCCATGCCGCATCTCAAAAAGAGTACGGATGGCAATATCGTCAACATCACATCGATCGCCGGAGTCAGACCCGTTGGCAGTTCAATTGCTTACGCAATGACTAAGGCGGCTCTTAACCACATGACTATTTTGCTCGCTAAATCTTGTGGTCCGGTGCGGGTTAATGCAGTTGCCCCTGGTCTGGTCGAAACCCCGTGGACACGCGACTGGCAAGCACAGCATGAAAATGTTTCCCGAGTTGCTCCGCTCAAGCGTTCCGCAACTCCACAAGATTGTGGTGAGGCAACTATTGCTCTAATTCGCAATAAGTATGCAACAGGTCAGATATTCGTAGTTGACGGTGGCTTAACACTCGTTATTTAATTGCTGTCAATTAGTTATCTCAGAGATTTCAACGACACGTTTTTGCGCAATGCTTACATGCGCTGCTTGACCTATTGCTACCGAGTTTAAACCGTCGCTTAATGTCACTTCAGATTTCGAACCCGAGCGAATAGCGCGCTGCATCGCTAGATGCTCAAGGTAAGAGGCACCGGCATGAAACCCTGCAATAACTCCGTGAGGCTGTTTGACAACAAATTCTTCAACGCCGGTCGTTCCGTTTGCTCGCAGGCCTATACGTACTTTAGATTCTGTGATCATCGCTTCAAGTTTTGCTTTGCTACCTACGACAGAAATCTCTTGTTCATTTTTAGAACCCTCGGCGAACATCGAGAGGTCCAGCATTCCGCGAACGCCATTTTGATACTCGACGATTACGAAGGCGTTATCCAATATGTCAGATCTTTTGCCGTCGTAAAATTCGTCTAGATGATTTACATCTTGGTTTCCCGAAGCGAACACGCTGGTGGCCTGAGACTGTGCAATTAGACCCATCACATCAAAGAAGTGGCAACACTTCTCAACCAGTGTGCCACCCGTATTTGAAGTAAAACGGTTCCAGTTATTAATTTTCTCAAGAAACGGAAACCGATGTTCACGTATTGCAACCATTTGTACTTTGCCACAAGTACCTGAACTAACCTCTCTGATCAGTCGCCTAGTCGGTGCCATAAAGCGATACTCGAGCCCAACCCACACCACCCTGCCATCGCGATGTGTTTGTTTATCGCGCTCAATTGCTAACTGGCAATCTTTGACTGTTGTGCATAAGGGTTTCTCTACTAAAACATGTGGTCCGGCTTCTAAAACATCATCGAGAATATTCAAGTGTGTATTGTTCGGTGTGGCGATTATGACTACGTCAAGTTCATTGGTTGAAAGCATTTCTCGATGGTCGGAAAACTGCGTAACACCATTGATTAGCTCTGCAGATTTAGCGCGACTCGGCGCGTGATTATCGCTGATCGCTACGACTTCACAATTATCAATCGCCAATAGATTTCGAATGTGTTCTCGACCCATCATTCCTGTGCCGATTATGCCGTAGCGCAATTTTTTGCTCTCAAGACTCACGATCTCAGACTAGATCGCTAATCTATTGAACTATGAATATTATGAATATGAACATGACTCAAGATCGCCTCTATTTTCGACAACTACTATCGGGTCGCGATTTTGCGGTATCAGATCACCTTGCCAATCAAATGGTAAATTTCGTTTATTTGATCGGCGATAGACAAACTCGGGAGTGTGTGATTGTTGACCCTGCATACGCTGTCAGAGATCTTCTCGAAACTATCGCTCAAGACGATATGAATTTGACTGGAGTTCTCGCAACGCACTACCACGCCGATCATGTTGGTGGCTCAATGATGGGTATGAACATTGAGGGTGTCTCTACACTTCTTGAACTGCAACCAGTACCGATTCATGTCAACACAAATGAAGCCACTTGGGTGACGCGCACAACTGGTATCTCAGATACCGACTTGGTCAAACATTCAGGTGGAGACAAATTGAGAGTAGGTGAAATCGAAATTACTTTCGTACACACACCTGGTCATACACCTGGTAGCCAATGTTTTTTGGTTGCACAGCGACTCGTTGCTGGCGACACGCTTTTTCTCGAAGGTTGTGGGCGAACTGACTTGCCAGGAAGCGACCCTGGGCAAATGTTTTCGAGTTTGCAAAAACTTTCCGAAATGCCCCCAGATACTTTGGTTTGTCCAGGCCATCAATACTCGGCAATGCCCTCAAGCAATCTTGGAGATGTCGTCGCCACAAATCATGTTTTTAAGCCACAGACGCAAGAACAGTGGCTTGAATGGTTTGGACGATGATTGAGCCGTATTCGCTAATCAGCTAAATATCGCGTTAGAGATTGCGCTTAAACCGCTCAAAGTCAGCAGACCGATTACTAGATTTCTAAAGTGATCTGGATTGATTTTCGCGCGCAAACGTGTTCCGACAAAAACTCCTAATCCCATGACGGGAATCGAAAACAATGCGAGTTGTAGTGCTTCGGCCGTCATCTTGCCCGCCAATGTAAAAATAACAACAGTAAGGAAATTCAAGAAAGTAAATACTCGGTTCAATACAGCGCGAAATTCTCGGGGTTCAAAGTGTCGCGCGTGGAGCAAAAATACAAGTGGTGGGCCATTTGTCGAAGTTGCCGTTGACAAAACACCCGAGATAACTCCCATTGCGTAGTCGAATGTCTTTGGTAGTCGTTGTAAATCGAAGCCTTTAATACTTAAGAACACACCTATTAAGACGACGACACCAAGGATGCCTTTCATTAATCGAGCGTCAAGGTTTAATAGAAGCCACAAACCAAATGGCATGCCAAAAAGTGCCGATAAGACAAGTCGCTGGGCCATCTCACGGGCTTGAACTGCGCGAGACTCCCACCATTGAACCGCGCAACTGACCGTAGAAACGGCCGTTGCGGTTACGACCGCAGTTGGCAGATCAACAAAAAATATCATCAACGGAACCGATATCAACCCGAAACCAAAACCAAATAACGCTTGAATTATTGAAGCACCCAGCACAATAATTGTTATGAACACAAATTGTTGAATTGTCATAATTTCCAATCAGTCAATGTATCCAGCGCAGCATTGAATACTTGTGTGTGTCTGTCAACATCATCTGTTGTGTGAAACGGTGACATCAGTGCCATATTGTGAAACGGTGTCAATAAAACTCCACGATTGACTGCCCAAAGATGCATGAAACTTTCGAGTTGCGGGTCAGAAGCCGCAGCTGCTTGTGCGCCATTTACGGGCGGTGCACAAAACCAATATTCAGCGCGACAACCGAGTTGCTGAACGCTCCAATCAAGATTGTGATCTGTGAATGATTTCTTGACACCACTTGCCCACCGTGTTGCCAATTGACGTGTTTTCTCAAACTGTTCTGGCAATAGACAGTTAGTCAATGTGACTTTGATCGCTGCCATGGCTAATGCACTTCCTGCAAGTGTCCCACCAATACCAGATACGTCAACATCGTGTTCGATAATTTTCGTACTTAATTGTGCTGCAAGGTCTTCTGAAAGCCCGTAGGCAGCAACAGGAAACCCACCACCGATGCTTTTACCGATCACCAAAATATCGGGCTTAAGATTCCAGAGTTCAGTGCATCCACCAGCACCGGCACAGATCGTGTGGGTCTCATCGACAACTAATAGCGTGCCGTATTTCGTTGTTAGCCGACGGACACCTTCTAGATATCCGGGTGCCGGCAAAACAATACCGATATTGGTAAGCGCGGGTTCAATCAACATGCAGGCAACATCACGATGTGCGAGTTGCATTTCGAGAGCATCAAGATCGTTAAAAGGCACGACTCGCGTTGTCAATGCGGGATCAATTTGCGGTCCGATTGCACCTGGTCGCGATATGGTTTGACCGTGTTGATCGGCAATAACAAGCGTTTCGTCTACTGTGCCGTGATAACACCAATCGTGCACCAAAATTTTCGGACGCTTAGTCAAATGTCTTGCGATTCGTAACACGAATCGATTTGCATCAGTTGCACTTACGGCGAATTGCCATTTTGTCAAGCCAAATCGACGCGTGAGTTCTTCACCTACCCAATTCGCGTCCCGCGTTGGCAACATCGTCGTTGCACCTTTATTCATTTGTGCCGAAATCGCCTCAGTGATTTCTTTGACTCCGTGACCGGTCATTGAGCCAGTGTCTCCAAGACAGAAATCTATGTAGTCAAGATCATCAATATCAGTAAACATTGCGCCCTGGGCTTGGCGAACATGGATAGGAAACGATCCAGGCAAACGCGTCATCCATGGCATTGGTACCCCACCCACCAAGGTATTGAAACTTGATGCGGTCGCGATTTTTGATTTTGGGTGAAGTTTTTCGAAGAGTATCTCTTCAATCTCGAGCACTTCGTCTAGGCGATTTCGATTGATCATCTATCCATCATGGCAAATAAGGGTGTAAAATTCGTAAGTGGCTATAGGAGACTTCAGTAACCAAAATCTTGAATTGAGAATTGATAGTGAACGATTGATGTCGCGAATTAGTGCCCTTGCCGAGATATCTCCAATTGATGGCGGAGGAAATTGCCGGCTCGCGCTTACCGATGAAGACATGCACGGCCGCAACCTTCTTGTTGATTGGATGCGTGAGTGCGATCTAGAGATTTCAATAGATGCAGTCGGAAACATAATTGGCGTCTGGAATGTCGGCGTAGGTGCCCCGGTGATGTCTGGTTCACATATTGACACCGTTCGCACCGGCGGAAGATTTGATGGCTGTTACGGCGTGCTTGCTGCCCTTGAAGTAATTCAAACTTGTCAACAAGCAGGAGTTACTCCAGTGCGACCACTTGCAGTCGGAATTTTCACTGACGAAGAAGGTGCAAGATTCGCCCCCGACATGCTCGGATCTCTCGTCTATGTCGGCGGCATGCCGTTAGAAGAGGCTCTCGATGTGATCGCGATTGATGGAGCAAAACTCGGCGATGAACTTGTAAGAATTGGCTACTCGGGGGTCGCCCCTTGCCCAGGTCTTGTGCCGCATGCATTTGTCGAACTGCACATCGAACAAGGACCGATGCTTGAGGCAAATGGTGTGCGAATTGGTGCCGTGACCAGTGTGCAAGGAATCTCGTGGCAAGAAGTTTCGATCACAGGTCAATCAAATCACGCTGGCACAACGCCGATGTCTTTGCGACATGACCCAGCTTTAGTGGCTGCTGAGATCACAGTGTTTCTTCGTCAACTTGCGAAAGAAATGGGCGGCGATCAAGTTTGTACTGTTGGAAAAGTTGATATTCATCCGAATCTAACCAATGTTGTCGCTGCCAAAGCAACGATCACACTTGATGTGCGTAATACCGATGAAGCACTTTTGAAATCTGCCGAATCAAAGATCGCTAAATATTTGCAAGTTGTCGCGTCGGCTGAAGGCGTAAAGATCACTACTCGAGAACTAGCGAGATTTGAACCTGTCGTGTTTGACGGTCGCGTTATCGATTGTGTTGAAAAAATCGCTAGGGATCAAGGGAACACAGTACAAAGAATGCCATCAGGCGCGGGTCATGATGCACAAATGTTGGCGCGAGTTTGCCCTTCTGGAATGATTTTCGTCCCAAGCGTCAAAGGCATTAGTCATAACCCAGCTGAATTCACTGAGACTGATGATCTCATCGCTGGCGCCAATATTTTGCTACACACAATGCTTTCACTAACTACTCTCGAAGATACAAACTAAACTACAAGATCTGATATGACTCGTCTACTGAAAGTTGCAGCGGCACAACTCGGACCAATTCAGCGCACAGATAATCGGCAAATAGTCGTGAAGCGTTTGATTGAGCTACTTCGAAATGCACATGCACAGAAGGCCGAGTTAGTTGTGTTTCCCGAATTGGCACTCACGACGTTCTTCCCTCGATGGTTTGTTGATGACATTTCACAAGCCGATCATTGGTACGAGACTCAAATGCCATCGCCGATAACTCAGCCATTATTCGATGAGGCAAAAAAACTTGCTGTTGGATTCTGTTTGGGATACGCAGAACTAACACCAAACGGTGAACGCTTCAATACGCAAATATTGGTTGAGCGCAATGGAGAAGTTGTCGCCAAATATCGTAAAGTTCATATTCCTGGGCATGAGACTCATGAACCTGATCGCCCCTTTCAGCATGCAGAGCGCTACTATTTCAAACCGAGCGACGAAGGCTTTGGGGTATGGCAGGCATTTGGCGGGCGCATCGGAATGATGATCTGCAACGATAGACGTTGGCCAGAAAGTTATCGCGTAATGGGGTTACAAGGCGTTGAAATGATCCTCTGTGGTTACAACACGCCGCTGCAATACATCCCTGACCCAACTCAAGATCCACTGCAAAGTTTTCACAATGCATTAGTTATGCAAAGTGGCGCATACCAAAATGGCACATTTGTAGTTGGCGTGGCAAAAGGTGGCATCGAAGAAGGTGTCGACAGTTTGGCTGATTCAAGCATCATTGCGCCATCTGGTGAGCTGCTAGCCAAGACATCTACAAGTGGTGATGAGGTTGTCACGGCAACCTGTGATCTCGACTGGTGTTACAACTACAAAAACACCTTGTTTAACTTCGACCGTTACCGTCGACCTGAGGTTTATGGGCGAATAACTAGTCAACGAGGCGCAATCTTTACATAATGTAAACCTGAAGCCCAATAGGGCTATGGTTAAGACGTGACTAGTCACCTCACAGCGACATCTACGGGCGATCTAACCGATGGTCGAGTTGCGCTCACCGTTAACGGTGTAGCCGTCACTGTTCGCAATGATCATCCACATTTATTGGCGGCTCTGCGCGAAGAACTAGATATCACATCACCGAAAGATGGTTGTTCACCAACGGGCCAATGTGGCTGTTGCACTGTGCTTGTTGACGGCAAGGCAATAGTCAGTTGTCAACTGTCACTTGAAAAAGTATCTGGCGCTCAGATCACAACGCTTGAAGGTGTCAGTCAGACTGAGCGTGATGCATTTGCGAATGCTTTTGCAGCCTGTGGCGGTTTGCAATGTGGATTTTGTATTCCAGGTATTGTCGTTCGCGCGAAAGCGCAAATTGACAAAAAGGGTGCTGACTTAAAACGAGAAGATATGGCGCGACATCTTGGCGCACATTTATGTCGATGCACTGGTTACGTAAAAATTCTTGATGCAATCGAAACCGTCGCCAAATCACAGACGCGCGAAATGATTACAACTGGCGGTCTGGGCGTGCGCGTTATGAAACTCGAAGCTGAAGCGCTTGCGCTCGGTGATCGAGGGTACATCGATGACATGCGCGTCAACGATATGTTGCACGCTGCATTGGTTTTCACTCAACATGCGCGAGCTGATGTTCTTGACATAGACGTAACTGCTGCATTACAACAACCTGGAGTTAAAGCCGTTTTCACCGCTGCTGATATTCCCGGAGAGTTAATGATGGGAATTATCTACAAAGACTGGCCGGTGATGATTCCGGTTGGCGGCAGAACTTCTTACGCGGGTGATGTTTTGGCAATAGTTGTTGCCGATTCAAGAATGAATGCTCGCAATGCCACTGCTGCTGTCGAAGTTTCATATAATCCGCTGTCGCCGATTACTGATGCTCGCAAAGCGATCGATACTAATGATCTCGCGGTTTGGAAAACCGAAAGCAACATTCTTAGTAAGTCGAGTTATAAACGCGGAGACTGCGACTCGGCTATTGCCTCAAGTGATTTTGTTGTTCGGGAAAAATTTGTGACACAAAGAATCGAACATGCTTTTCTTGAACCAGAAAGCACCTTGGCTGTTCCAAGTACTAATAACGATCTCAAGCAACTGCATGTCTATTCGGGCGGGCAGGGAGTCTGGGATGATCGCAATGACATTGCTCGCTTACTTGCGGTTGACAATAGTCAAGTAACAGTCACACTGGTAACGAACGGTGGAGCATTCGGCGGCAAAGAAGACATGAGTAATCAAGCGCATGCTTCTCTGGCTGCTTGGCTCTTAGGTCTTCCAGTTAAGTGCACTCTGACTCGCGAAGAAAGTTTTTTGATGCACGCCAAGCGGCATCCAATTGAAATGGATTATGAATTAGCTTGTGACAAGAACGGCAAACTTACTGCATTGCGAGTTCGTGCAATCGGTGACTCTGGTGCATACGCGAGTGTAGGTATGAAGGTTCTTGAACGCATGGCAGGTCACGCCAGTGGCCCCTATCAAGTCGGAAATATAGATGTTGAAGCAATCGCCGCTCGCACGAACAACCCAATCTGCGGTGCATTTCGTGGCTTTGGCGCAAATCAAGCGCAATTCGCAATGGAAGGCGTACTCGACAGACTTGCCGAGAAGGTTGGCATAACAGGCTGGGAGATCCGCTTCAGAAATGTTATTAAACCCGGAATGGTCTGGGGACCCGGTCAGATTATGGATGATGGATGTCTTGGCGCAGAATTATGCTTGAATGAAATTAAGCCAGAATATGACGCTGCAATATTGGCAGGAAAAGCAGTTGGACTGGGTCTTGGTCTAAAAAATAGCGGCCTCGGCAATGGTTTCAAAGAAATCTCAAAAGCTGTCGTACATTTCAAACACGATGGTCGCATTGAAGTTCGCCACGGTTGGACAGAAATGGGACAGGGTATCAATACGGTTGCTGCACAAGTAGCAGTACACGAACTCGGCGTTGACGCGTCACTAATCGACGTGATCGTTGATACGACTCGCGAACTGGGCTTCGGGCAAACCACTGGATCTCGTGGAACCCTGATGGGTGCCGGCTCGGTGAAAGATGCGTGCGATGTTGCTCGTGCTGCAAATTTTGCGAAAGGTGTTGACCATGTCGGTGAATACCGAGTCGACTGGACAAATAAAATGGGTGAACCAGGAGTTGAAAATCCGATTATTCACTCAACATTTAGTTATGCCGCTCAGATGGTCGTAATTGATCGCGTGTCGCAAAAGATTGAGCGAGTAGTTGCAGTGCACGACGTGGGTCGGATAGTTAACCCGACACTTTGTGAAGGTCAAGTTGAAGGCAGTGTACATATGGGTCTTGGTTATGCGCTTACCGAAGAGTTTCCGTCTGATCCGGTCACGGCGTTTCCAACCAATATGACGCTGCGCAGTCTTGGGATTTTGCGCGCCAAAGATGTACCTAAGATTGAAGTGAAACTTATTGAGTCGGCGCAACCTAATTCTCCGTATGGCATAAAGGGCGTCGGCGAAATAGGTCTTGTGCCAACAGCGGGTGCCGTAGCGGCTGCGCTAAAAGAACTTGACGGTCAATGGCGCAATACGCTGCCGATGCGTCGCGATAAACAAGAAGACTGAATCATGGCTAATCAAACTGCAGGCCTTATTTGTGCGCACCATCATCTCTATTCGACTCTCGCCCGAGGTATGCCTGCAACCGCGAAAACGCCAACTAATTTCTTAGAGATTTTACAACAGGTATGGTGGCGCCTTGATGCCGCGCTTGATGACGAGATGATTTACTGGTCGGCGATGCTTGGGGCCACCGAATCATTAATGAACGGCACCACATGCATCATTGATCATCACGAATCCCCGAACTGTATTGAAGGCTCGCTTTCAACAATTGAGCGCGCCTGCAAAACAGTTGGCGTGCGTGTCAATGCTTGTTATGGCATCACAGACCGATGGGATGACAGCGGCAACTTGCATTCAAAAGTTTCACCAATTTCGAAAATGACACAAGCGGCCAAACGCGGTCTTGCAGAGTGTGATCGTTACTTGAGTGAGGGTGGTCGTGGAATGGTCGGCGCTCATGCCGCATTTACATGCAGTGATGAAACATTGAGTGCGGCGAGTGATTTGGCGGTCAAACATAAGACCGGTGTGCATATACATGTTGCCGAGGGACTCGACGATTCACATGCTGGCGCACGACTTGAGAATCTAAGCAAAGATAACTGGCTTCTGATTCACGCAGTACACCTTGATCGCAAACTCTCTGGATACATCGTGCATAATCCCAGATCGAATATGAACAACTCAGTCGGATACGCCAGACCAAGCACGCTTACAAATAAGGTTTTGATCGGCACAGATGGAATCGGTGCCGACATGCTTGAAGAGGCAAGGTTGGCGTATGTTCGCTTGCGCGAATTTGAGATTACTGAAACGCCAACAACTGTTTGGTCTTGGATCGAAAATAGTTATGAACTTTTTCCTGAAGCAAAAAATGACAGAGTGACTTTTGATTATGATCACGTCGACAGCCCTTGGCATGTGGCATTTACGCCCGGCATCGGGGTAACCGACGTCGAAGTCGATGGAGAGAAAGTTTTAATATCAGGTTTGCCAACGCGAGTTGATATTCATGAAGTTAGAGCGAAAGCAGCAGAACAAGCAACACGTCTACATGAAAGGTTGGCAAGTTGATGAGTCAAGATGCAAATAAGAAGTCAACACGAGTTGCGCTCTATCTACAAGACGCGCACAAAATCTCTGAGGGTATGGAGTTTTCTAAATATGCCGAAGCAAAGGGCTTTGAAGCAGTATGGCAAGCCGAAAGTCGTTTAGTTCGTGAAGCGACGGTGCCAATGGCGGCATTCGCGTCAGTCACGACAACTTTAAAAGTCGGCTCCGGAGTTGTCGACTGTTGGAGTCGTAACCCTGCTCGCCTTGCAGCAACATTTTCAACTCTCGATGACTTGGCACCAGGTCGCGTTATTTTGGGAATAGGCGCTTGGTGGGATCCATTGGCACAGAAAGTTGGCATCTCTCGCGCCAAACCGTTACGCGCGATGCGTGAGATTGTTACATCTGTGCGCGCACTTTTAAACAACGAGACCGTCACATTTAACGGCGAATTTGTTCACCTTGATGGCGTCGAGCTTGATTACGTATATCAAGAGCGTCGAGCAAAAGACGTGCCGATTTATATTGGCGCTACTGGTATGCAAATGATGGAGTTAACTGGTGAAATTGCCGATGGAGTCGTGCTGAATTATCTGGTCTCACCCGAATACAACCAGAAAGCAATGGAGGCATTAACTATCGGCGCCGATCGTGTCGGTAGATCGGTTGATTCAATAGACCGACCTCAACTTGTCGTCTGCAGTGTGCATGAAGATCGCAAAACTGCTCTTGACATGGCGCGCCAAATGGTTACGCAATATCTCGGGCAACAACCTCACATCATGAAAGCATCGGGCGTTCCGCAATCAATTCTTGACAAAGTCGGCTCGGTTTTAACTTGGCCTGCAACTCATGAACAGGTTGTTGCTGCATCAAAACATGTGCCCGATGAGATTGTGCAGATGCTCACCGCGAGTGGAACCCCAGCAGAGGCGCGACAACGTGTTACGCACTATCTTAAGAACGGTGCGACCTGCCCAATTTTGTATCCACTTGGTGATGTGAAAGCGATGATTGATGCGTTTTCGAATTGGGATGGTATCTCATGACTGTGGCTATTCCGCAGACATTGCGTGAAGCTCTGGCGTTTAGTAGCGCCAACCCGAACGCCCAGATTATTCAAGGTGGTACCGATCTGATGGTTGAAATAAATTTCAACCACAGAAAACCAACAGATGTAATTGCTTTGCGGCGAGTCGAGGAAATTCGCAATTACGCATACACAGCCGACAAATCAAAAGTGATTGTCGGAGCAGGCTTGCCATATCAAAAAATGGAGCACGGTGAGATCGCCGAGTTGTTTCCGGCTTTGGCGCAAGCTGCTCGCACGGTAGGTTCTCCACAAATTCGTGCCGCCGGTTCAATCGGGGGCAATCTTGGCACTTGCTCACCCGCTGGTGATGCGTTACCAGTTCTTAGTGCGCTAAACGCTGAAGTTAATTTACGAACCGAAACTGGCTCGCGGGATATTTCTGTTCACGACTTTATGATTGGTGTTAAACGTAACGACCGTAAACCAGGAGAATTAATTATTTCAGTCACTTTGCCGATCATTCAAGGCTGGCAGGGATACGCCAAAGTCGGTGTTCGTAATGCGATGGTAATTTCAGTCGCCTCATGTTGTTTAGTTGTCGACCGAAAACTTGGCGCTATAAGTGTTGCGCTTGGTGCGGTTGGTCCGACTATTATTCGCTGTCGCGAGACAGAACAATGGTTGGCTACACAAATAGATTTGAAATCTATCTCAGCTGTTGCGCCTAATCTGTTGAAAGAGTTCGGCGAACGAATCGCTAATGAATCAAAACCAATTGACGATCATCGAAGCACAGCCGCGTATCGACGCCACGCTGTTGCAACATTGTCTCGTCGTTTATTAGTGAGAGCGAACACCAAATGATGCCAAATACTGAGATTTACAACTTAAGAGTCAACGGCAAGAATCACGAGGTGCGTGACGCTTGGGTTGGAGAGAGTTTGCTCTATGTGCTGCGAGAACGACTCGGGCTACCCGGTTCTAAAGGCGCTTGCGAGCAAGGCGAATGTGGCAGTTGCACGGTGATCATGGATGGTCAGGCAGTCTGTTCATGTCTGGTTATGGCGGCAACTGCAATTGACGCCGAGATTAAAACAATTGAGGGTCTCACACCTGATGGTGAACTCACCGAGGTGCAAGACGCTTTCATCACCGAAGGTGGGGTGCAATGTGGTTTTTGTACGCCAGGTCTAGTCGTTGCGATCGAACATCTGCTTGACAATAACCAGAGTCCTACTGAAATTGAAATCAAAGAGGCGATCTCTGGAAACATCTGTCGATGCACTGGCTACGGTCGCATTTTTGAAGCTGTACAGACTGCAGTTGCGACTCGTAGGGCGGCAAGATAATGAGCAATGCAACAAAAATATCTACGAACCGCGATATTCTCGGTGCCTCGGCACTTCGTCCTGATGGAGCTGCAAAAGTTTCAGGAAAGTTTGAATTTTCATCTGACTTACACGCTGAACACATGCTGTGGGGAGCGACACTGCGCAGTCCACATCCGTTTGCGCGAATAATCAGTATTGATTTTTCAGCGGCATACAAAATATCAGGAGTAGAAGCGATCATCACGGCGCAAGATGTGCCAGGCAAGAAGACTTACGGTCTGATTGCAAGTGATCAACCCGTTTTTGCCAGTGAAATAGTGCGCTATGTGGGCGAACCGATTGTGGCTGTTGCAGCGGATCACCCAGAGACATGTCGTCGAGCGCTTGCAGCAATAAAAGTCGTATACGAAGTTCTTACGCCAATAACTGATGCCGAAGTTGCGTTACTTCCACAGACGTTACAGATTCACCCAGACGGAAACCTAATACGACATCAACGAATTGTTACCGGCGATCAAGATCTTCAAGGTGATGTGATAGTTGAAGGCACTTATGAGATGGGTATGCAAGATCAGGCCTTTCTTGGATTAGAAGCCGCATTGGCGATACCCGACAGTGGTGGTGCTGGGGTCGAAATGTATGTTGCAACTCAATGGTTACATGAAGATCAGAAACAGATTGCGGCTTGTTTAAATTTGCCTCTTGACAAAATTCGATTGACTCTTGGTGGTGTTGGTGGTGCATTTGGTGCCCGTGAAGACATCAGTTTGCAAGTGCATTGTGCGTTGCTTGCATTGCACACGAGTCGACCAATAAAGATGCAATACAGTCGCGAAGAGTCTTTCTACGGTCACGTACACCGCCACCCAGCGAAGATTTGGATTCGCCACCATGCAACACGTAGTGGTGTAATTCAGCGAATTGAATCTCGTATGGTTTTTGACGGCGGTGCATACGCATCAACTTCTTCGGCAGTATTGATCAATGGCATCACACACATTCAAGGGCCTTACAAATGCAGTAACGCAACTGTTGATGGTTTCGCAGTGCGAACAAATAATCCACCATGTGGAGCGATGCGCGGCTTCGGTGTTGTTCAGGCGTGTTACGCCCATGAAAGTCAGATGGATAAATTGGCTGTTGCGTGTGGTTTATCGCCTGTTGAAGTACGTCTGGTCAATGCAATGGTTACTGGCGACAAACTAATTACTGGTCAAGTTGTTGAAAGTGTTGCACCTGTTGCTCGATGTATTACCGAAACTGACTCGATCGCAATGCCCGCGCCGCTCGCGCACGATGCAAATGCACTCGAAATTGTTGGTGGTTCTGGATTAACTTCACTTCCACACAACATCGTTCGCGGAGTTGGCTGGGGTGTGTCTATAAAGAATTTAATGTACAGCGATTCATTTGATGATTTTGCGACCGCTCGTTGTCGGCTACAAGACGGTGTCGTGCATTTGAAATACGCAACCGTTGAAGTCGGTCAAGGTTTTGTGATACTTGCCCCGCAAATTGCACGGTCTGTGCTCGGCGTAGATGAAGTCGTGATCGACCCTGTAGACACAAGAATTGGTTCTGCAGGTAGTACTTCTGCTTCGCGACAAACATGGATGAGTGGCGGAGCGGTTGATGGTGCTTGCCGCTTGGTGCGCCAACGACTATTCGAACATGTTGGAAAACTTCATGACATTGATCCGCTAAGGCTAGTTATTGAAGATACTGATGTCGTCGACATGCTTGGTGATTTTCGCATCAGCGTGATTGAAGCATCTACTGGTGTGCTTTTTGAAGAGACGTTTGAACATCACCATCGACCAACTGAAGAACTCGACGCGAACGGCCAAGGTAACTGCCATGTTGCCTTCGCATTCGTCGCCCACCGTGCTGTAGTTGATGTCGATGTCGAACTTGGACTCGTAAAAGTGATTCAAATAGCCACGGCGCAAGATGTCGGTCGAGTGCTCAACCCAATTGCTGCACTCGGTCAGATCGAGGGTGGTATCGCTCAAGGTCTTGGTTTAGCGGTGATGGAAGAAATTGTTTTAGACAACGGCAAAATGCGTAATCCAAGTTTCACTGATTATTTGTTACCGACCGCACTTGACGCACCAGAGGTTGTCGCAATCATGATTGAAGAACCGGAACCACAAGCACCTTTAGGCGCAAAGGGCATTGGTGAGCCGCCATGTATTTCTGTGACCCCAGCGATTGCTGCTGCAATTCGCAATGCAACCGGTCGTGACCTACCTCGCGTACCCATTCGGCCACAAGATATCTGTTTATAACTACTTAATAGTTATTCAGTCGCTACACCAGCAGAAATCAATACTCCGCCGACTGCACCCGGTCTTGCTGCGACCTCGTCTAGCGCTGGCTCGAAATCTGGCGCAACAAAATCTGCCTCAACACCAGCATCACGGGCCAATTTGTTAACTGTTCGTTTTTGTGAAGATTCAACAAGTGAGATAACTACACCTTTAGAACCAGCTCGCCCTGTGCGGCCTGATCTGTGAATGTAATCTTTATGATCTGCTGGTGGATCAAAGTGAACTACACACGGCACATCATCAATATGAATACCGCGCGCAGCAACGTCAGTTGCTACTAGAGCATTAGACCTGCCTCGACGGAACTCTTCAAGTGAGCGTTCGCGTTGGGCCTGACTTTTATTGCCATGAATAATCGACGATCTCACGCCTGAGTTATCTAGTTGCTTGGCGAGGCGGTCACAACCGTGTTTGGTTCGGCAGAATAAAATAATTCTTTCGTAGTGATTAACTAACTGAGAAATAGTTTCAACTCTGTCGTTACGACTGACCATCCAAAACTTGTGATCAATATCTGGTTCGGCTTCTTGTGAATTCGATTCATGCCTCTTTGGATTATTTTGAAACTCTTTAACTACTTGAGAGATGTCGCCATCTAAAGTTGCCGAGAACAATAAAACTTGGCGCTGTTTTGGAAGTGCACGAAGCAATCGTCGAACTGCAGGTAGAAAGCCCATGTCAGACATTCGGTCAGCTTCGTCAAGCACTGCAATGGTTACAGATCCCAACGACATATCACGACGCTCAATCAGGTCTTCGAGACGGCCTGGTGTAGCAACAATTATGCTGGCACCGCGAACGGCCTTTACCTGTGGACCATAACCGGCGCCACCATAAACAGAAGCAACTCGCAAATCAGTTCCTTCACATAGCATCGCTATTTCTTTGGCAACTTGGATCGCTAATTCGCGAGTTGGTACCAAAACCAATCCACCTGGTTGACCTGGCTTTGACTTTTGCAAGCGAACTGCCAACACCAAACCGAAGGCGATCGTCTTGCCAGAACCCGTTGGGGCCTTACCGCAGACATCGTTTCCGGCTAGACCATCTGGCAACGCCGCTTCTTGAATTTCAAATGGTGATGCAATGCCACGCGCACTTAATTTGTCGGCAAACTTTGCCGGAACTCCGAGATCTACAAAACTTTTCATAGTTATTTACCTAGCACTGTCTCGAGGTAGACGTTTGTAAACAGACGCTTCTGGTCAACTTGGTTACGAACCGATTGGAATAAATCCCATTTTGGATATCTTGGTGCAAGAGTTTGCGCATTTTGAAAATGCAACTTGCCCCAATGTGGGCGTCCTTGATATGAGTTCATGATTGATTCAACTGCTTTAAAATACGGCACAAAGTCCATTCCTTTATATGTATGAACTGCGATATACGCAGATTCTCGATTACTCGCTGTACTTAGCGGAATCTCATCTGGGGCTGTAAAGCGAACCTCAACAGGAAAATTCAGGAAGAACCCACTATCTTCGACCAGTCTACGGACTCGATTCAACGCTTCGGCGCATGCTTCTCGAGGTATTGCGTATTCCATCTCATAGAACTTGACAATTCGTTTACTGGCGAAGACCTTAAAACTTGAGTCAGAGTATTCATTTCTACCTGATGCTGGCAATGCCTTAGCCAGTTTGGGTATCAACGAGGGTCGAGCTCTTCCGAGCATGCAAACTGCGCCAAATGCATAGTTCTCCATGAACGTTTTTGAATACCAATGTGACATCTTCCCCATTGGTTTAGTTGCCTCAAGAGTGCGATTATTGCGTTTTGTCAGGGCCCAGCCTGTGTGCGGCACCCAAAAAAACTCAAAATGATCATTATCGGCAATGTGATGATCAAGATTCTCCAATAGTTCGTCGACACGCATAGGTTGCTCAATGACCGCGAGATTAAAGGCCGGAACTAGTTGAAGTGTGACAGTGCTGATAACTCCGAGCGCACCTAAACCCACACGCGCACAATGAAATAGATCAGAGTTCGATGTCGTTGAACAATCAACGACCGATGAATCAGCGAGAATAAGTCGCAGCGCTACTACTTGATTGGCGATGCCGGTGAACCTGATGCCCGTGCCGTGGGTTGAAGTCGATATTGCACCGGCGATTGTTTGATAGGCAATGTCACCGAGATTCTGCATCGCCAAACCATTCTGTTGCAGTATCAAATTTATTTTTGATAATTGGATTCCGGATTGCACTGTGACTGTCTTCGCGACTTTGTCAATAGCAATTACAGCGTCGTAATCAGACAAATCAAGTAATACTTCTTCGGAAAGAGCAATTGCTGTGAAACTATGACCAGACCCCACAGCCTTGACTCTAAGTTTATTCGTTATCGCCAATTGCACGACCCGCTGAATTTCTTGTTCTGATTTCGGCTTAAATAGTGAAACGTTGTCGACATGTTGATTGCCAGCCCAATTTGACCAACTCGCCTTGCGCGGCGGCGCTTCAAAACTCATCGTCAAACTCGAAGTTTGGCAATACGGGTGCTGGCCAGCCTTCTGATACCGATAACTACTAAAACGATCGCCAACAAAGTGCCCAAATTGCTAAGCATGTGAAAACCAAATGCTTTGCGAATGAAACCACTTGAGAATCCCGCCATCCCACCACAAAAGCTCATTAACAAATCGGCCGCACCTTGTACTGTCACGCGTGAGCCTGCTGGTACAGATTCAACCAAGAGACTCGACCCTCCGATGAGCCCGAAACTCCAACCAAGCCCTAATAACCAAAGTGACGGCCACAGCAATGTCGCTGCATCGCCTGCAAGAGCCGCCATAACAGTCGCTGAAACAAGTAACACACCACCAACAGAAATCGACAATAACTTGCCGCGTCGATCGGCGAACTTACCGACGAGTGGACTGAATGCATACATGCCAGCGATGTGCAATGAAATCACATAAGGACTGACATCTTCATGACCGTGCAGTTTTAAATGAACCGGAGTCATCGTCATCACCGCGACCATCGTGACCTGCGAGATCACCATCGATGCAAGCGCGACACGCGCGTTTCGAATGCCACTAATTGTGCGTAATGCAGCACCTAAGTTTGGCGTCACAACGCCCACACCTTGTTGTGAGATTAGTCCGCCACTAACCTCAAGCGGATCTGGTCGCAGTCGCACTGCAGCATTTGCCAACGCAAACACGAAGAAAAATGCTGACGCAATCCACGGACCGGTGTAAAGACTCCAGCCAAATGTACTTACACCAATCTGCTCTGCGGGTTTTATCAACACCGGTCCGAACACTGCTCCAAAAGTTGATCCGAATAAAATGTAACTCATCGCCTGACTGCGTTGGTCAGGAGCCGCCAAATCCATCGCCGCGTATCGTGACAACAAATTCGATGCTTGTCCAGAACCATATAGAAAAAGACCTAGTAAAAAAAATGGCAACGAGTTTCGATTCACACCGAAACCCGCGATTAATCCACCGGCGATGGCCAGCGAGTAACCGTATTCGAGACCGACTCGCCTACCTCGCTTGCTCATAACACGCGCCAATACTTGCGACATGAATGCTGAACCCATCGTGAATGTCGCACTCGACAAGCCACCCCAAGGTGTTTGCTGACCCAGGATGTCTTGAATAACAAACGCGCCGACCGTAACAGCAGCAGACAATGACGCTGCTGCAACAACTTGCCCAGTTACCAATACCCGCAGCGTGCGCTTCTGTAGCGCAACAAGATCGAATTCTTGTTCTTTATTCGGCACTATGGCTATTCAAAATATTATGACTCATTTAATTAAACTCTTTTCTAAAAGAAGATTCTCTAAGAATGTAGCTATTCGTTGATCACCAGCCGCGTTAACGTGCATCCAGTCGAAGTATGGTGATGGTTCTAAATTGTCCATCACCGCTCTTGCATCTCCAAAATATTTGTAGTTTGAGATAACTGGTAGTAGCCGCTCATACATTTCAGGCATCACAACACCAAGTTCATTGCCATACATTTTCGCCAAAGTTTGATCGTATTCTGTGGACGGGTTGCGTGTAAAAAGATTTGCCTGCAAAACCGGCACGAACTTGGCACCTGCTTTTGATGTAAACGATTCAGCTTCTTCAATCGCTTTTCTAAAATCAGTTTCGGCTTTCAACTTTGAACTGTCAGAAATTTCAATGCCACCAAAAACAAACTTTCGAAACAAAATATCAGCAATGCGTGAGTATTTACTGATCTTTTGTAACGCATTTCCTAATTCCGGGATTTTTGAGATCAGCCCAACTGGTAAATCTCTTTGAATAAAGCCGGTGCCAGATTCATTGACGCCGACATAAAAAATAACGATGTCGTCTTTGCTTAGATCGTCAATTGTCTTCAGGACTTGCACTCGATCGGTTGCTGTAGCAGCACTTTTTCCATAGTTTTCAACTATCAATCCAGATTTACGATCATTAAGCATCCGCTGAAGTATCGAGGGATGCGTGAATTGGTCAGACACTTCACCACAAAAAGTCGTTGAGCCACCGAAAATCAAGACGCGTCCATTAGGAGCCGAAGGCTGATTAGTTGTAACTCGCAAACCATTGGTATTCGTATTTAATACCGGTTGCGAAAGTGCTCCCGGACCGTCTGCCCGCGAGTTGCGGAAGAGTTCAATATATTGAAATTGAGATGACGACTGTGCGCTGGTTAAGAGTCGAAATGGAATCTCAAGGAACGAAAACAATACGCCGAAAACGAGCAAATTTACTGAAACCAACTTTCGAAGTTTCGGATTACTGGCGACAATCATTAATAACACCAACCAGGCGATAATGATTGCTCGAATCGGAGTGTGAAGAAAGGACGCACGCTCAAGCCACAGCAAAGTAGAACCAAAAGCAAATGTTGCCAAGCAGGACAATGATGGCGAGATACGAATCTTAGAGAAGTTGGTTAATTTACTGAGTGCCGCGAATAAAAATGTGTAAACAACTGCACGTCGGCTCGAGAGCCCAGATGCCCAAATCGGCGCCATCGCCAAAATCGAGAAAATTAAAACGAGTGAAGAACCTTTAAAAAAATCTATGCGGTTTGACTTCACGAAGTTCGACGCAGTCACGGACTAAGTCTAGAACTTGTGCATAAAGCAGAAAGTACTCACACGAGGCTTTGTTAAATCTGTTAATGATCTTGTTAGTTTTTGAATTTCAATCGTGTCGAAGAGGGGACTTGAACCCCTACGCCCTTACGAGCGCCAGCCCCTTAAGCTGGTGCGTCTGCCAATTTCGCCACTCCGACGTGGAATAAAAATATACCGTAAAAAAATACCGTGAAACTATTAAATACTGAACGCTATGCCAGCAATAAACCCAATGCTATTACAGTCACGATCCAAGTGAGAGCAAGAACTGTAGTAATGCGATTGAGGTTACGTTCTGCCGCTGCTGAACCGAGTGCCGCTCCTCCGCCGCCGCCGAACATATCTGAAAGGCCACCACCACGACCACTATGCAGTAGTACTCCGCCGATCATCGAGAACATCGCAATCACATTGATAACGACAGTTATATAGGTAATTAAATTTCGCACGTTCGAATTCTACCCTTACGACTCAGGAAAGTGGCAGGCTGACATTTGGCCAGTCAGACGAACAGACAGCACAGGTTCTTCTTGGGCACAAATATCTGTTGCCTTCCAACATCGGGTTCTAAAACGACACCCCGACGGTGGATTAATCGGTGATGGCACGTCGCCTTCAAGCATTATCCGGTTTCGTGCCCGCTCGAGTTTTGGATCAGGAAGTGGCACCGCCGATAGCAACGCTTTTGTATATGGATGGGTTGGATTTTCATATACCGACTGCTGATCACCGATCTCAACTATTTTTCCGAGGTACATCACAGCAACACGATCTGCAATGTGCCTTACCACCGACAAGTCGTGGGCAATAAATAGATATGACATACCAATTTGCTTTTGAAGATCTTCGAATAAGTTAACGATGCCAGCCTGAATACTCACGTCGAGTGCAGAAACAGGCTCGTCAAGAATAATCATCGCGGGATTGAGCGCCAGCGCTCGCGCTATACCAATTCTTTGTCTCTGCCCTCCCGAGAACTCGTGTGGGAATCTCTGAGAATGATCAGCGGATAGACCCACAAGTTCAAGCAGCTCGAGTACTTTATCGTTGTGGTCACCCGGAACTCCTTGTACTACTAGTGGTTCGGCGATCGAAGCACCGACAGTCATCTTTGGATCAAGTGAAGCAAATGGATCCTGAAACACAATTTGCATTTTGCGCCGCAATGCACGCAACTCTTCAAATTTTAGTGAACCCAAATCTTGACCATCAAATAAAACCTCACCCGATGTTGGCTCGATTAGCCTCAAGATGCATCGTCCAACTGTTGTTTTACCAGAACCGGACTCGCCAACTAAGCCGAGTGTTTCGCCCTTCGCAATTGAAAACGAAACATTCGTAACCGCCTGTACGAGTCTTTTTTTGCCACCGGCTTTCTGTTTGCGTTTAATTTCAAAGTTTTTGACGAGATTTGTCACTCGTAGTAGTTCCGAATCCATGATTATGCCCAAACCTTTGGCAATTCATTAGCGCGGACACATGCAGTCAGTAAATCGCCGAATGGTTGCAGTTCTGGGATGTTCTCTTCGCATATAACCTCCGCAAAGTCGCAGCGAGTTCTAAAAGCACAACCCGTTGGCGGCGCCACCATGTTCGGCGGGAAACCCCTAATTGGTAGGAGTCTGGCTTTGCCCGGTCTTGGAAGAGATGCGAGTAGCCCTCGTGTATATGGGTGACTCGGATGCTCAAACAAGTTGTCAACCGTCCCCTGCTCAACATTTCGACCGGCATACATGACGTCGACTCTGTCAGCAAATCGAGCGATCACTCCAAGGTCATGGGTGATAAGTACGACCGCAGTTTTGAAATGTGACTGAATACGCTCGATCACTTCAAAAATTTGTGCTTGCACCGTGACATCAAGCGCTGTGGTTGGCTCGTCAGCTATTAATAATTTTGGACTGTTCGCAATTGCGATTGCGATAACTACGCGTTGACGCATTCCGCCGGAAAACTCATGTGGAAATTGTCTGGCACGTTCTTCAGGCTGTGGGATGCCGACTATGTCGAGCAATTCAACTGCTCTAATATTGGCTTGCTTATTTGTCAGATGTTGATGTGATTGCAACATCTCAGCAACCTGAGCACCGATTCGATGAACCGGGTTCAGAGCAGATAGTGGATCTTGAAAGATCATTGACATCAATCGACCTCGTACAGATCGCATCTGCTTCGGCGTGTATCCGATGAGTTGCTCTCCTTCCAATAAGACAGAACCAGTTACGCGAGCCATAGAAGGTAGTAGACCCATCGCCGCCAGAAAAGTTACAGATTTTCCTGAGCCAGACTCACCGACTACACCGACTAACTCTCCTTCTGCTACATCCAGATCAACTCCCCGCACTGCCTCAAGCGGACCAGACGGTGTATCAAAAGTTACATGTAAATTTCGAATTTCTAAAACTTTGTTCTTCACTTTGCCCCACGATCGAGTCGAGGGTCGGTCGCGTCACGCAACGCATCGCCGATGAAATTAATACTCAACGCGATCACCGTTAATGCCATACAAGGAAACACCGCGAGCCACCAGAAACCGGTTAGTACGGCGCCTTTGGCTGTTCCTACCAAAATACCCAGCGACGTTGCGCCATCACCAGCCTGAGGACCGTAGCCGAAAAATGCCAGAGTTGACTCACCGATTATTGCTCCGACAATAGAAAACGTCAGGGCGACCATTATCGGACCAACGGAATTGGGTAAAAGATGTCGAATAATTATGTAACGGCGGCTCGCACCTACAGCTCGGGCTGCCTCTACGAATTCGCGCTCTTTTAATGAGAGAACTTGACCACGAACAATGCGAGCGACGCCCATCCAGCCGAAAATTCCGAAAAGAAAAATTATGAATCTAACTGAACTCATATCACCAGTAATTGGTCTAAGCCAGGTCAATGCTCCAAGAACATTGCGCACGACTAGTAACGACACGAGGAATGGAAAGGCAAGAAACAAGTCCGTGACCCGCATCATAATGTCATCAAATTTTCCGCCCCTAAAACCAGCGACCGCTCCGACCAGTGCACCGAGTGTTACTGAAATGAGTCCACTCGCCAAACCAATTAGCAGTGAAACCCGTACCCCGTAAATCAATCGACTGTATAAATCCCGACCGATGTCATCTGTTCCTAACCATGCTTGGGCTCTCGGCGTCAAAAAAGAATTCGGCGGAACTTGAACTGCTTCATTGACTCCGTATCTTGCAGTAAATGGAGCCAGAACCACAAATAACGTCAAGGCGCCCAGTATGAAGCAACTCACCACAGCGGCCTTATTCGCCATGAATCGTCGTAACGCCATTTGGCGAGGCGAATAGGTTGACTCTATTTTGTCATTCAAGTCGAATCCTTGGGTCGAGCCAGGCATAAGCGATATCAGCAAGTAAATTAAAGGCCAACACCGAAGAAACAATCACGACCATCCACGGCATTAGTAAAGGGAAGTCTCCTTCGCCGAATGATTTTAAGAAATACAATCCCATACCAGGATAAGAAAAAATATTTTCGGTAATAATCAACCCACCTACAATTGATCCAAAGTCGAGCGCGGCAATTGTGACAAGCGGTATTAATGCATTTCGCATTCCGTGATTAAATAGAATTCTTCGTTCGCTGATACCTTTCGAACGTGCTGTTCTCATATAGTCAGAATTCAAAACCTCGATTAATGAGGATCGCATATATCGGCTATAAATTGCGACGATTTGAATCGCCACCACTATTGTCGGCAGAGCCATGAATTTCAACATTAAAAAAAGGTTAAATCCAACATGACCTGCCGGGTAAACACCTGAAGTCGGAAACAGACTTGAACCAAACCAACGCTGCCAATAGACAGCAAACAAAAGCTGTAACAGGATCGCACTAATAAATGGCGGCACTGAAATACCTACGAAAGCGCTGGTGGTGAAAAAGATATCGCGGCGTCCACCGGGCTTCAACGCCGCAAATACTCCAGTGATTAAACCAAAAAATATACCGACTACGGAGGCAACTGTTCCAAGTCGCAGAGTATTTGCCATCGCATCTTTTAATGCTGGCCAAACTTCTCGACTGCCCTTGATGGAGCGCGGCCAATTACCGGTTAGAAAATTCTTGAGCCAAGTAAAGTACCCTTTAACGTAATTCGGGTCTAGACCATTGATGTCTATATATTCCTGTATTTTCTCTTTCGTCGCACGTGGATTGATGCGTTTATAACTCTCAACTGGATTAGTCCCGATGCGTAAGGCTATATATACCATAAACGTTACTAACATCAATGTAGGCACAGACCAAGCAGCACGCCGAAAAATATAACGAAACATTAGTTAAACGATATCCACTTTCATAATCATCAATGAAATTGACTACAAAATCGAAACTCAATGAATTTCAGTTATAACACGAAGGTGCGCCGACCTGACAGTTAGTCAGACCGGCGCACCTTTTGTAAAACTAGTTTTAGTCGATAGCGATTAGCTATTGACTTCAACAGTCGCTTCGCCTGCGAGCAGGTTTGTCACTGCATACTGACCGTCATTTGTAGTCGCATATGCACCTGGTAGAACTTGAAACGCAGTTGTCCAAACCATCCACGAAGAGTTTGCACACTCGGTGATTGGGTTGAGACATTCCGGCCATTGTTCAGCGCCGAACACAATTTGTCCGTCACCATCAAGATCTGTCCAGAGGTGGATGTTATTAAATGCTGCGTAGTTATTAAGTTGTCCGTCAACTGGACCGCCAACTCTGTCTGTACGCCAGAAACCTGACTTCGGAAATTGCATCAATGGCAACATCATGTGATCTTTTGCCATCAGTGCAAGAACTTGTTTTACCTTGTCAGCACGGGTTACTGCATCAGCATCAATATCTGCTGCATACAACAAATCGGAAGCCTCAGTGTTGCACCATCCACCACTGTTTTGACCAATATTTTTATTGGCTTCAGTTGGAATTAGATCACAAGCAAATGAACTAGTCAAGTAACTCGGATCTGGTGGTGCAGTACTGATGTACATCGCCATGTCGTAATCCATTGCTGGAAGACGTTCTTGGAAGTAACAGGCAGCATCACAATTGTCTGCTCGCACTTTGAAGCCCGCTGCATTAAGCAGCGGAATCAAATAAGCCTGTGTGCTTTCTCGACGAGTATTACCCGTGTTGATAATCCAACGAATATCTGGCACTTTGCCACTTGGGTCGGCCCAGTAACCATCAGCGCCCTTTGTCCAACCATTTTCAGTCAGAAGCGCATCGGCTGCTGCAACGTCATATCCATTAGCAAATTCATCACCATTGCAATACTGACCTGGCACCATTGGGCCACACTGCAACAACTCTTTGCCACCAAGCGGAACGTAGATCTGCTCGAACAATGCTTCACGATCGATTGACATCGAGAATGCGGCACGGAAATTTGGATCAGCGAATGGTCCACACTTCTGTTGGAAATAGAAACCCTCGTAATCACCACCGTATTCAAGCTTGACATCAATGTTGTCTTGCTTAGCTGCTGCTTCGATACCAGCAAAGAACTGCGGATAAATAAAGTCAACTTCACCAGCTTTAATCGCTGCAATTTCTGTATCGCTGTCTGCTTTTGGAACCATCACGAATTTCTTGGTGACAGCTTTGTCGGTGCCCCAATAATTGTCGTTAGGTACAAAAATAATTTGGTCTGGACTCCATGTCTTAATTTTGTATGGGCGACCAGAGAAAGGAATGTTTTCAGCGAAATCGCCCGACACATCCATTGTGTTTTTCACAGAGGCTGCCTTAATCAAACCACTGAATAACCCACGCCAAGGTGCATAAACAGCCTTCATCGTTACAACAACTTGCTTGTCGGTTGCTCCTGCTTCGACAGCTGTTACCTGGTCGTATCCCGAAGTCGAGATCGAAGCAGGCGTGTTAAGTGAAGCTTCCCATGTTGCTTTGAAATCGGCAGCAGTGATTTGTGAACCATCATCCCAAACTGCAGCTGGATTGATGTCATAAGTAATTGTCATTCCACCTACGCTTGCTGGCTTCACATAGTCGTAACTCACCGCTGCACAATCATCCAAACTTGTCGGATAACTTGCTGGCGCGACTACTTCTGCTGGTGTCGTATCTACGGCAGCCTCGTCGCTACCACTACATGCTGCTGCTATTAATGAAACAGTTAGTAGCGCTACTGCGCGACGCACCAATTTATTGTTCTTTCTCATTCTCCGACCTCCCCGTCGTATCAGGTCAAGATCAGACGATCTATGACTACGGTCACTGTACATCAATAAGAGCGAGCGGGGGAAATTAATCCTCTCGAAGACGGTATTGACAAATACGGGCAAATTCAGCCGAATCAAGGCTTGCGCCACCCACCAAAACCCCGTCAATATCTGGCTGCGACATAATCTCAGCAATATTGCTGGCTTTCACACTTCCCCCATATTGCAGTCGGACTGCTGAGGCAGCCAATGGCGAAGAAACTTTAGCTACTTCTTCTCGGATAGAACTGATCACTTGTTGTGCATCTTGGGCAGTTGCAGTTTTGCCGGTTCCGATTGCCCAAATCGGCTCGTAAGCAATAACCATTGATCGAACTTGTTCGACTGAACGCTTGGTGAGAGCAGCACGAACTTGACCGAGAACCTTTTCATGAGTCCGACCTGCTTCGCGATCAGCGAGTGTTTCACCAACACACAAAATTGGCGTCATACCGTGTTTTTGAACTGCAATTATTTTTGCGGCGACGACTTCATCGGTTTCACCGAAAATTTGACGGCGCTCACTGTGGCCGACGATCACATAACTCACATTGAGCTTTGTTAAAAACTGCGCAGAGATCTCACCTGTAAATGCACCTGAATCAGATTCGTGACAATGCTGTGCGCCCAAAATGAATCGCAGTTCATCTGCGTCAATCAAAGTTTGTGCACTACGTAAATCTGTGAACGGTGGATGAATTGTTACATCAACGGCAGCAAAATCATCTTTTGTCAACAGATAAGCGAGTTTTTGAATGGATTGAATTGCCTCGAAATGATTGTGATTCATCTTCCAGTTACCACTAACAATTGGTTTTCTAGTTTCAGTTGACATTTGGTGCTCCTCGCAACGCGCTTAATCCTGGCAAGTCGCCGAGTTCAAGAAACTCTAGTGAAGCACCACCACCAGTAGAAACGTGGTCAACATCTTTCTCAAAACCAAATTGAGCAAGCGCCGCCGCAGAGTCGCCCCCGCCTACAACGGTGAAGGCTTTGGTCTCAGACATCGCCTGGGCTACTGTGCGCGTGCCAGCGGCAAAACGCACATCTTCAAACATCCCCATCGGCCCATTCCAAAAAACACTTCGTGCACCCATGATTATGTCGGCGAACGCAGCGGCGCTACCCGGACCAATGTCTAAGCCTTTTGCGCCATTAGGTAGGCGAACTCCAAATGTTGCGAAATTTCCATCTTTGTCAACTCCGACGATGTCTTCAGGTAGATAGATCTTCAAGTCAGAATCCAGAAGTTTTTTACAAAAAGAAATCTGATCTGGCTCACAAAGTGAGTCGCCTATCGGAAACGATTTTGCTGCCAGAAATGTAAAGCACATTCCCCCACCAATTACGAACGAATCAACGACTTTCGACAACGCATCGATCACACCGATTTTGTCGCTAACTTTCGCCCCACCCAAAACGGCAACAAATGGTCGTTTTGGGTTGTTTCGCATCTCTCCTAAAACCTCAACTTCGTGTTGTAGCAATCTGCCCGCGGCTGAAGGCAATGACTTTGGTGGTCCAACTATTGATGCATGAGATCTGTGTGCTGCACCGAATGCGTCATTGACATAAAGGTCTACTCCGTTAATTAAATGTGCGACAAAGGCTGGGTCGTTTGATTCTTCGCCCGAACTAAATCGCAAATTTTCAAGCAACACAACGCCTGGTGCGATCTCCGATAGACGATTCTGAATCGGCACCATCGAATACTTAATGTTCACCTTGCCATTGGGTCGACCGAGGTGACTGGCGCAAATAACTTTTGCACCACGATCTGTTAGCCAACTAATAGTCGGCAGCGCAGCACGAATTCGAAAATCGTCAGCGATTACTCGAGCATCATCGGGGCCAGACATAGGCACATTAAAATCGGTGCGCACAAGCACAGTCTTTCCGTGTACATCTCCGAGATCTTCAAGTTGTGGAACCATTTAATTTTTAAGTGCTGCCCCGATATACGACGCGATATCTACAAGTCGATTTGAATATCCCCACTCATTGTCATACCAGCCCAACACTTTGACAAGCGAACCCATGCTCATCGTTAGATCACTGTCGAACACGCAACTATGCGGGTTTGTAACAACGTCGCTAGAGACAATTGGGTCGACGCAATAAGCAAGAATATTTTTCAGAGGCCCAGAAGCGGCAGCGTTGAACGCAGCGTTAATCTCATCGACCGAAGCAGGCTTTTTCAAATTGGCTACTAAGTCGGTTATTGAACCCGTTGGCACCGGCACTCGAAGCGAAGTGCCATCAAGTTTGCCTTTCATTGATTGCATCACAAGACTTGTGGCGCGAGCAGCACCTGTGCTTGTCGGAATGATATTTATTGCTGCGGCACGCGCCCGTCGAAGGTCACTGTGCGGCCCATCAACTAATGATTGGTCGCCCGTGTAGGCGTGAATCGTTGTCATCAAACCATTCTCTACTCCGAATGCGTCATCTAAGACTTTCACCATTGGTACAAAACAATTTGTCGTACAACTGGCGTTTGAGACAACTTTGTGATTTTTGGGGTCAAAATCTTGGTGATTAACGCCATACACAAAAGTCGCATCCGCATTAGTCGCCGGTGCAGAAATAATCACACAAGGCGCACCTGCGTCTAAGTGAGCCGACGCTTTGTCGCGATCCGTAAAAAAACCTGTTGACTCAATCACGAGATCTACGCCAAGACTGCCCCAACCCAAATCTTTCGGATCACGTTTTGACAGAACCTTTAGCAGTTTGCCGTCAATATTGATTCCGTCATCTGTTGCTGATATCTCATTTGGCAATACACCCAATACCGAGTCGTACTTGAGCAAATGAGCCATTGTTTTTAGCGAGCCAAGATCATTCACAGCAACTATTTCGATATCTGCACCTGATTGCTGAATCGCTCTGTAAAAATTTCTGCCAATTCGTCCAAAACCGTTAATTCCAACTCTGATTGTCATGTCTAAACCTTAGTGCCCCGAGTCGTCTCGCAGAATGTCACGGTGTGTAATTCGGGGTTGTTGACCATTATCAACAAGCCAATGAGCAATTTGCTCGGCGATCACTACAGACCGATGGTGACCGCCCGTACACCCAATCGCGATAGTCAGATAACTCTTTCCTTCTGCTTTGTATGCGGGAAGCAGCAACATCAGCATGCTGTACAACTCGGCGAGAAACTTATGCGAGAGATCATGAGACAGCACATATCCACTTACGGCTGATTCAAGACCAGTCAGCGGTCGTAGTTTTTCATCCCAATGAGGGTTCGGCAAAAAGCGAACATCGAATACAAGGTCAACGTCCGTTGGCAATCCATGTTTATAACCAAAAGAAACTATTGACACTTGCATCGTGTCAACTTGCTGATCACCAGAAAATAGTTCGCCGATTTTCGATTTCAGTTGGTGCACTGTCAAGTTCGAAGTGTCGATAACTAAATCTGCTTCACCTTTAACTGGTTCTAACCACACACGCTCCTGTGCTATTGCTTGCTCAACGCCCAATTTTTCATCAGCCAAAGGATGCTTACGACGCGTCGATCCATATCGCTTGACTAGTTCAGCTGTTGTCGCATCCAGATACAACAATCGCACACGATGTGAACTTTTACGCAAATTTATAAGAACATCAATGATTCCGCGTTGCGCAGTCGGTGTACCGACGACGAGAGCTAATTTTGAAAGTTTTGATCCGACCGAAGCAATCTCTACAACTTTGTCGATTAGCTCAATCGGCATATTGTCAACTACAAACCAACCTAAGTCTTCTAAATCATCAGCGGCCAATGAACGACCCGCACCCGACAGACCGGCAATCAATAAAATATCAGCCACTGAATTAAGACTATCTAATGCTGTCTAACGCAGAGTTCTAATATCACGAATGAAAGCGTTGAAAAACCCCCAGCGCAACTGACTCGGGCAACCAAGTCAAAAGTGCGAGGTCTTCAAGTGTGGCTTGTTTAACCGCAGTGACACTTCCCAATGCTTTGATCAGTTTCGCTGCTCGAGCTGCACCAAGACCACTAATGCCGTCAAGCGAACTCGCTGTCATTGCTTTGCCTCTCAACTCACGATGGAATCTGTTGGCAAAACGATGCGCCTCATCACGAATTACTTGCAGCATGAATAATGCATCACTGCCGCGTGGTACTTCAACCGGCTCTGAATTCCCCGGAATAAAAACTTCTTCAAAACGTTTTGCAAGGGAGGCTACGGGTATCTCATTTTCAAGACCAAGTTCACGAACTACTTGCTCGGCGACACCGAGTTGACCCTTGCCGCCATCAACCAAAAGTAACTGCGGGGCATACGAAAACTTACCCGGTCGTTCACCTCGCTCATTGACCGGTTGATCGCGTTCAGCGATATACGCGCTGAGTCGCCGTGTTAAAACTTCGCGCATCGCCGCATAGTCATCATTGCCAGGCACATTCTTAATTTTGAAACGACGATATTCACGTTTCATCGGTAAACCATCTTCTAGAACCACCATTGATCCAACGTAATTTGTGCCTTGCAGATGTGCCATGTCATAACATTCAATACGCAGCGGCGCCTGAGGCAAATTCAAAAGCTCTTGCAACTCAGTTAGTGCACGTGATCTTGCAGTGTGATCTGACGCACGGCGCATTCGATGGCGATCGAGTTCTTGTCGAGCATTCTTGGTTACCAGTTCGTGAAGTTCGCGTTTGTCACCGCGTTGCGGCACACGAACTTCTACGAGCGAATCTCGCAATGAACTCAACCATTGTTCGAGAACCTTGACATCTTCTGGTTCGACAGGTACGAGCACAATCTTGGGAATACCAAGTACTGGCGATTCTTCGTACAAACGTTCGATGATTCGGCCAGACAAACCCGCACTGGTGACCTCTTCGACTTTGTCTACCACGAAGCCTTTTCGCCCTACGACGCGACCCTTACGAACATAGAAAACCTGCACAGCCGCTTCAAACTCATCTTCGGCGACACCAATGACATCTAGATCTTCGTCGCGCTCACCCACCATTTGTTGACGTTCAAGTGCAAGATTTATAGCTTCACGTTGATCTCGCAGTCTTGCTGCTTTTTCAAACTCTTGAATTTTTGAGGCCGCTGCCATCTCGGTTTCTAAACGCAGACATACTTCATCACTCTCGCCATCCATAACATCCAAAAAATCTTTTACGTGAGTGGCATATTTTTCTGCACTGACGTTGCCAACACATGGCCCCGAGCATTTTTCAATGTGAAACAATAAGCACGGGCGTCCAAGTCGCTCGTGCTGCTTAAACGTCGCCGGCGAACATGTTCGAACGGGAAACGTCCTGAGCAACAAGTCCAAGGTCTCATGTATCGCCCACGGATGTGGGTACGGACCAAAGTAACGAGTTCCCTTACGCTTTCGTCCGCGCATAACCATTGCTCGCGGCCATTGCTCGTCAATAGTCACCGCCAAGAATGGATAACTCTTGTCATCGCGTAATCGGATGTTAAAACGTGGCGCGTACCTGTTAATCAAACTATGTTCGAGAATTAACGCTTCAATTTCGTTGCGAACTTCAATCCATTCGACACTCGCTGCCGTGGTTACCATATTCAGAGTACGAGGATGCAATGTTTCAGCACTTGCAAAATAACTATTTAATCTTGATCGTAGATTATTTGCTTTGCCAACGTAAATCACGCGACCATGAGAATCTTTAAATTGATACGAGCCAGGCTGATCGGGAATAACTCCACTTGGTCGTTGCATTTCGGTACCAGGCCTATTTTTTCTTACGAATCGTTTTACTTGTCTTTGTTGCTTTGGATGAATTGCTGGTATTGACGGTTTTTACGGTCGTTACGGTCGTTACGGTTTTCTCGGTTTTCGCTGTTTTTAGAATCGGTTTTTTTGTCGAAGGTTTTACTTGAAGCATTTTGGCTAAATATCGACCTGTATGTGACGCTTCGATGGCGGCCACAACTTCTGGCGAACCCTCTGCGACGACGGTGCCGCCACCGTTGCCACCCTCAGGACCAAGATCAATGACCCAATCTGCTGTCTTAATCACATCAAGGTTGTGCTCAATCACCAACACGGTATTACCTTGATCAACTAGTCGCGCAAGAACAATCAACAATCTGCGAACATCTTCGAAATGTAACCCAGTCGTTGGTTCATCGAGCAAATAGATCGTGTGGCCAGTACTGCGTTTCGATAGTTCACTTGCAAGTTTTACGCGCTGCGCTTCGCCACCAGAAAGTGTCGGCGCAGATTGCCCGAGGCGAACGTATCCAAGACCGACATCGACAAATGTTTGCATATGCCGAGAAATTCTTGGTTGATTGGCGAAGAAATCAACAGCGTCCGAGACAGGCATATCTAAAATATCGGCGATATGTTTGCCCTTGAAAGTGATGTCGAGTGTGTCGCGGTTATACCTAGCACCCTTACAAACTTCACAAGGCACGAAAACATCAGGCAAGAAGTGCATTTCAATCTTGATTGTTCCGTCGCCGCTGCAAGCTTCACATCGACCTCCAGGAACATTAAAACTAAACCGACCGGGCATGTAGCCACGCACTTTTGCTTCGGGCGTCGACGCAAACAACTTGCGGATGTCATCAAACACACCTGTATATGTTGCTGGGTTAGATCTTGGCGTGCGACCGATCGGTGATTGATCCATGTCAATTACTTTGTCGAGGTGCTGTATCCCATCGACTCCCGTGTGACGTCCGGGCGCTTCCTTCGATTTATAAATCTTCTGCATCAACGAAGGCAATAAAATATCCCTAATCAGCGTGCTTTTGCCACTCCCAGATACCCCAGTGACGGCTACGAAACATCCAAGCGGAATCTTGACGGTCAAGTTTTTCAAATTATGCTCGCGCGCACCTCTGATCGTAAGAAACTCTTTATTGGGTAGTCGGCGCATCGCAGGTATTTCAACACGACGCGTACCAACGAGGTACTGGCCAGTTATTGATTCTTTTACTCGCAGTACACCATTGACAGGCCCACTGTAGACAACTTGCCCACCGTGCTCACCCGCACCCGGCCCGATATCGACCAACCAGTCGCAAGAGCGAATTGTGTCTTCGTCATGCTCTACGACAATGACTGTGTTACCTAAATCTCTGAGTCGTTGGAGTGTTTCAATCAACCGATGATTATCGCGTTGGTGCAAACCAATACTTGGCTCGTCGAGAACATAAAGTGTGCCAACCAAACCTGAACCTATTTGACTGGCCAACCGAATTCGTTGTGCCTCTCCGCCGGCTAATGTTGCCGCTGCCCGAGACAATGTTAGATAGTCGAGCCCGACATCTAGAAGAAATCCGAGACGTGCGTTAATTTCTTTTGTAATTCGCTCAGCGATCATCGTGTCACGATCTGATAATTCGAAACTAGACAAAAACTTTGCTGATTCACCGATTGACATACTGCATACGTCTGAGATGTGTTTGCCATCAACAAGAACTGCCAACGAAGACGGCTTGAGCCGTGCACCCTTGCATTTAGGACAAGGTACTTCGCGCATGTAACTTTCAAATTGTTCACGTGCCGAGTCACTCTCGGAACTCTCGTGACGCCGTTTGATCCAAGGGATTACACCCTCATATGACGTGCTGTACTCGCGAGTGCGACCGTAACGGTTGCGATATTTGACCATCATGTTGTCGTCAACACCATTCATCACGATTTTTTGTGCCTTGGCCGACAATTTTGACCAACTCTTATCGAGGTCAATCTCAAATCGATCTGCAACAGCCTCGAGCATCCGCGTGAAATATTGTGTGTGTGCCGATCTCCACGGCGCTATCGCACCTTGATTAATGCTTAAATTTGGATCTGGAACGACTAGTTCGACATCGACTTCATATTTCGTGCCGAGACCAAGACAGGTTTCACAAGCACCGAATGGCGAATTGAATGAGAAATTTCTAGGCGCTAGTTCTTCAAAACTGGCACCACATTTCGGACATGCCAAGTGCTGGCTAACCGTTATTGGCTCTTCACCCTCGCCTAGGTCTATTTCAGCGACACCATCTGCCAATCGAAGTGCGGTTTCAAGTGAGTCGGTAAGTCTGCGTGTTATTCCCTCTTTGCGAACTAAACGGTCGACAATAATGTCAATCTGATGCTGTTCATATTTTGCAAGTCGTTTGTCTTTTTTAAGAAACTCACTAATCTCAACTACTTCGCCATCAACTCGCGCTCGCGAAAAACCTTGTGCCGCGAGTTCTTGAAGCAATGTGTCGTATTCGCCTTTTCGACCGCGCACAACCGGAGCCAGAACCTGAAACCTTGTGCCCTCTGGAAACTTCAAAATACGGTCGACTATTTGCTGAGGTGTCTGGCGCGAAAGTTCCGTCATATCTTTCGGACAATGTTGCACACCAATTCGCGCGTATAGAAGACGCAAATAGTCGTAAACCTCAGTGATCGTGCCGACTGTTGATCTTGGGTTGCGAGATGATGACTTTTGATCAATTGATATCGCTGGCGATAAGCCATCAATCAGATCAACGTCAGGTTTATCCATCTGACCTAAGAATTGACGCGCGTATGAGCTCAAAGATTCGACGTAGCGCCTTTGACCCTCGGCATAAATCGTGTCAAACGCCAAACTTGATTTACCAGAGCCGGATAATCCAGTAAGAACGATTAATTTGTCGCGCGGCAACTCAACATTGATATTTTTTAGATTGTGCTCACGTGCACCGCGCACGACTATCTGATTTGCCATCACAGGCAGGCTACAAACTGTTAGTGAGCATCTCGTAGCTCGCGCTTTAATTCTTTAACCTCGTCGCGCAAGCGGGCTGCATATTCAAACTTCAATTCTTCAGCGGCCTGATTCATTTCTTCTTCAAGTGTCGAGATAAGACGAGCTAATTCGCCATGTGGAAGTGCTCTCAGTTCACGCATCACTTTGTCGCGCTCGTGATCCTTACGTTTTCCCTTACCTGGATATGGGGCTCCGTTGGCGCCACCAGACGCGGGGCGAAGAACCGACAATATGTCACCAATCGCCTTACGCACGGTTTGCGGATTAATGCCGTGTTTAAGATTGTAAGCGATCTGTAACTCGCGCCGTCGAGACGTCTCGGAGATTGCGAACTCCATTGCAGGTGTTCGATTATCTGCGTACATGATCACTTGACCATCAACATTTCGTGCGGCGCGTCCGATCATTTGGATAAGTGAGGTTTGGCTGCGGAGAAACCCTTGTTTGTCTGCATCCAAAATTGCGACCAGTGAAACTTCTGGAAGGTCAAGACCCTCTCGCAACAAGTTGATCCCGACCAGCACATCGAATTCGCCGAGCCGCAGCGCACGCAAAATCTCAATTCGTTCGATCGTGTCAATGTTTGAATGTAAATAGCGGACACGCAGCCCTTGTTCGATTAAATACTCTGAAAGATCTTCAGCCATCTTTTTAGTCAATGTTGTAACCAAAGTTCGATCACCTTGGGCAGTTTTAGATTTAATCATTTCTATCAAGTCATCAATTTGTCCGAGTGTTGGCCGCACCATTACCTCGGGATCAATCAATCCGGTGGGTCGTACGATCTGTTCGACAATTTGGTCACTAAGAGATAACTCAAATTTTGCAGGCGTCGCTGAGAGAAAAATACATTGGTTCAGCCTCTCCATTGTCTCTTCAAATTGCAACGGCCGGTTATCCATTGCCGAGGGCAATCTAAAACCATGTTCAACCAAGGTTTGCTTTCGGCTTCGGTCGCCTGCAAACTGACCGTGTAGTTGAGGTATTGCAACGTGGCTTTCGTCGATCACAAGCAAAAAATCTTTCGGAAAGTAATCCAGCAAAGTAAACGGCGGTTCACCAGATTTTCGACCATCAATGTGCATTGAATAGTTTTCAATACCGTTGCAATAACCGACTTCTTTCATCATCTCAAGATCAAACATCGTTCGCATTCGAATCCGTTGCGCCTCAAGCAATTTGCCCTCTGCTTCAAAAATCTTTAGGCGATCTGCTAGTTCGATCTCAATCTTGGCCATCGCGATACGCATTCGCTCCTCGCCCGCAACATAGTGAGTCGCCGGAAACACAACGACTTCTGATAAATCGCGCAATGTTTCGCCAGTAACCGGGTCGATCACACTGATTCGTTCGACCGTGTCACCGAACATTTCAAATCGAGTTACTGTCTCTTCATACGCGGGATGAACTTCAATTGTGTCGCCACGCACCCGAAAGTTTCCTCTGCCAAGAGTGAGATCATTTCGGTCATATTGCAGCCCAACAAGACGCGCCAAGATACTTCGCTGGTCATAGTCAACACCCACATGCAGCTCAAGTAAGTTACCGCGGTACTCGCCTGGATCACCCATGCCGTAGATACAACTGACCGATGCGACGACAATTGTGTCGCGACGAGTCAACAATGCGGCAGTCGCTGAATGTCTAAGACGGTCGATTTCATCGTTGATCGAAGAATCTTTTTCGATAAATGTGTCGCTCGACGCAATGTAAGCCTCTGGTTGGTAATAGTCGTAATAACTAACAAAATATTCAACACGATTATTCGGAAAGAACTCTCGCATTTCTTGGGCTAGTTGGGCCGCCAAAGATTTATTCGGTGCCAAAATCAAAGTTGGTCGTTGCACTTTTTCTATCGTCCATGCGATTGTCGCCGATTTGCCAGAGCCTGTAATTCCAAGAAGCGTCTGAAAGCGATCTCCTCGTTCAACACCCTCGGCAAGTTTTACTATTGCTTCTGGCTGATCACCCGCAGGGGTAAAAGGAGACTCAACTATAAATCTTCTATCGGTCATTTGAGAGATGTGATCCAAGACCACGCAGTTTCAACCTGTCTTGAAAGTGCATCTCGATCACCCGAATTATCAACGACGTGGTCTGCGATCGCAAGTCGTTGCTCACGAGTTGACTGTGCTGATACTCTCGCTTTGGCGTCATCAATCGTCATGTTGCGTTGCGAAACAATGCGTTCGATTGCGATTTGTGGGTCGAGATCTACGACCAACACACCATCTAGCTCTTCGCGTGGATTCTCGACCAGCAACGGAATATCTAACACGACGATTTTGTCTGTGGCACGATAGCTCTCAACTCGCTCATTCATAACTCGGCGGACAACCGGATGAATCAGAAGATTAAGTTTCTTAAGAATTTCACCATCCTTAAAAACTTCGTTGGCTACAGCAGAACGATCTAATGAACCGTCCATTGCGACAACTTTGTCACCGAACATTTCGACCATGCGTAGAAAAATCTCCGCACCAGGTTTTTGCAATTCGCGAACGATCAAATCTGCATCGATGATTATTGCACCGCGCATTTCTAAAAGCCTTGAGACCTCTGACTTTCCACAACCGATACCGCCAGTGAGCCCAATGAGAATCATTTGGATCTCACCGTACCTAGAGCAGTTTGCTTGACGCTAATTAAAGAGCCTTCGCTCGAGAAGTGGTCTGTGTTTGTTTATTGAGGGGTTTCAGTTGCAGGTACCTCTGCGACTTCGACCGCTGGTGCGTCTGTTGAAACAACTGCATTTGGATCAAAAAACTCGGCCCAAGCTGACTCACGAGTTGAATCGTCTCCGCTGACCCAGTTGCCTTGTTCATCAGTTTGAAACTGACCGCGATATTCTTCTGCCAATTCTCCACCCTCTGCGGCTTGCTTAATTGACAAGCTAATTCGACGACGAGCAAGATCAAGATCAATAATTTTTACCCAGAGTTCTTCACTAGGTGTAACTACTTGTTCTGGTGCCTCAACATGGTGCGTTGACATCTCGGAAATGTGAACGAGACCTTCAATGCCATCACCAACTTGAACGAAACCACCAAACGGAACGAGTTTTGTGACTCGACCATAGACAAGTTGACCAACCTGATGGCTTGAAGCAAACTCTTGCCATGGATCTTGTTGAGTTGCTTTAAGCGAAAGACTGATTCGGTCGCGCTCGCGATCTATTTCTAGAACTTTTACAGAAACTTCGTCACCAATTTTTACGACTTCACTTGGATTATCAACATGCTTCCATGACATTTCAGAAACGTGAATCAGACCATCCATGCCACCTAGATCGACGAATGCTCCGAAAGCGACAACGCTCGACACTCGACCGGTACGAATTTCACCGATCGTGAGATTTTCAAGGAAGTCAGATTGAGTTCCTTTTTGACTTTGCTCTAATAGCGCACGTCGAGAAAGCACGACGTTGTTACGTTGACGATCGAGTTCGAGAATTTTGGCTGTGATTCGTTGACCAAGATATGGCGCGAGATCGCGCACTCGTCGTAACTCAACGAGAGATGCTGGCAAGAAACCTCGAAGACCAATGTCAACGATTAGTCCGCCCTTGACTGCTTCGATGACTACGCCTTCAACAGTTCCGTCGCTGTTTTTAATCTTTTCAATATCACCCCATGCGCGCTCATATTGAGCACGTTTTTTAGAAAGAAGTAAACGACCCTCTTTGTCTTCAAGTGTGAGAATCAAAGTCTCAATCTTATCGCCTAGTTTGACAATTGTATTCGGATCAGCATCTTGCCGAATCGAAAGTTCGCGATTCAGAATTACGCCTTCAGTTTTGTATCCAATCTCTACGAGAACTTCATCTCGCGTAATTCGCACGACAGTGCCAGTGACTAACTTTCCTTCTTTTAGCTCGACCATTGTCTCGTTGATTGAGTCCGCAAACGAAACATCGCGCTCAGTAACTTTTCGAGGGATGTAATTTCCTTCTGAGTCGAAGGTTCCCATTGCTGGGGAAGTCATTATTGTTTGATCGGTTGACACAAGTGTTGCTTTCGGTGGATGGGAGAGGCGGATAGGACGCTTTAGCCTACCCGAGCTGCCTCACAAATTGCCGATACCTGGGCGATTTAGCTACCAGTCTCTAGGACTTGGCCGACGCCCAAGTATCGCCCCATGCGAGATTGACCTCAAGCGAGACAGATAATTTCGCTGCCGAGCACATCGTGTCACGCACGAGTTTCTCGACGGCAACTTCTTCACCAGCTGAAGCCTCAAGAATCACTTCGTCATGAACCTGCAACACTAGTTGCGAGTCGAACTTGCCAACTTCTAATGCTGAATCAATACGCACAAGTGCAACTTTGAATATGTCGGCAGCAAGACCTTGTATACCTGAGTTCATTGCTTGACGCTCGCCTATTTGACGAATTCGAAAATTGGGATTTTGTAATTCCGGAATCGTTCTTCTGCGACCAAACAGGGTTTCTGTGTATCCGCGCTTGCGTGCCTCTTCGACTGTTTCATCCATATATTTTTTCACTCGTGGAAAAGCTTTGAAGTAGGCGTCAAGAATTTCACTGGCCTCGCTGACACCGATTGCCAGTCGTTGCGCAAGCCCGTAGGCCTCCATCCCATACGCGAGACCGTATGAGACCATTTTCGCTTTCGACCTTTGCTCACTAGTCACCTTATTTAATGCAACGCCAAATACATTCGCTGCAGTCACATTATGAACGTCAACATTATTATTGAATGCTTCAATCAAACCTGGATCGTTGGCAAGATGTGCAATGCACCGTAATTCAATTTGATTGTAATCAGCGACCAAAAATCGCATTCCTCCACGCGGAACAAAAGCAGTTCGAAATACTTTTCCTTGTTCGCTTCGAATCGGAATATTATGCAGATTCGGTTGATCGCTGCTGAGTCGACCTGTTCGCGCTACGGTTTGATTGAATGTTGCGTGAATTCGCTTATCAGAGCCAACACTCGATAACAATCCTTCTCCATATGTCGAACGTAATTTTTCGACTTCGCGATACTCGAGCAATGGCTCAATGAACTCAGGCCATTGATCTTTGAGTTTCTCTAGAGTTGCTGCGTCCGTAGACGGGCCCGTCTTATTCTTTTTTCCAGGAGTCAACTTTCTATCTTCATAAAGAATCTTTCGAAGTTGCAATGGAGAGTTGAGATTAAACTCTTGTTTCGCGATCTGATGTAAATGTCTCGTCAGTCTTAGACATTCGCCAGTCAAACGATCGTTAATCGCGTGCAATTGTTTGCCATCAACAAGCACGCCAAGAAACTCCATTTTGGCCAACACTCGCACGAGTGGATGTTCTATTTCGAAATAAAGTTTGAGCAAATTTTGTTGCTCAAGAGCGTTGACTAAAAGATCTGCAACAACACAAACACCTAAAGCATTATTAGCCGCAAGTGCACTGGCTGAACTTTCTGAATCAACGGCGTCAAAACTTAATTGTCCCTCTTTGGTGCTCGTTGTAGATGGTGCAAATACGAGACCGGCGTAGCGTTCAACGACTTGATTGATTTCATAACGAGACTCGGATGGGTCAAGTAAATACGCTGCTATAGCCGTATCAAGCATCATGTGTTTCAAATCGATGTCAAGATGCAACAAACTTCGCAACAACGGCTTGACGTTATGACCACGGAATTGCCAATTATCGAGCAGAAATTTTTTCACAGCCGAATCAGTTAAAAGTGCCTTCGTGATCCAACTAACGGAGCGAGTCGACTTGTCAGTGACCACGGCGATCCCAAGCAAATCAGATCTTCCAGGGTCGCCGACCCATGCTGCCGCTGTATCGCTGACAGAATTAACTTCCAGAGCTGCAAGCGCCGAGTCTGCGTCTTTACAAATAGATACGACTGCATTCAAGACACTTACCGATCCTTGATCAGGGCCAACTGCAGATTGTGTTTCGTTAGACGCATCAGATGTAGAGGCATTAGTGAGATCAATTGGAAAGTGCTTAAAAGCTTCAATAAATCTTGCATTCATAGTACGAAATTCAAATGTTGCGAACATCTTCTTGACTTCATCTACTCGCGGCGTGGGCATCGACTGGTGTATATCGATATCAACTGGCGCATCCCGACGCAAAACCATCAATTTTGCATTTCGAATCACTCGCTCGCGATTTTCTATTAACGCCTGTTTAAGTTTGGGTGTCTGCTCATCAGCATGATCAAAAATATTCTCAAGCGTTAAATATTTTACGATTAGTTTGGCGGCTGTTTTCTCACCGACTCCCGGCACGCCATCTAAATTGTCGCTTGGGTCTCCGCGAAGCGCTGCGTAATCGGCATATTGCTTAGGGGTCACACCGGTTCGCTCGAAGATGCCCGCTTCGTCATAAAGCGCGTAATCACTTACGCCACGTTTGTTATAGAGAACTCGAATATGAGGATCTCGAACTAATTGATAGTTGTCACGGTCGCCAGTAACGATTATCAAATCATCGCCGAACTGTTCGGCGCGCTCGGCAACGGTCGCAATTAAGTCGTCACCCTCAAATCCGGCTGCATCAATCGCAAAAACGCCCATAGCGGTCAACAATTCTCGAATCAAATCAAGCTGTTGATACAAAATATCCGGCTGTGCTTCGCGTTGCGCCTTGTATTCTGGAGCAGCCTCGTGCCTAAAGGTTTTTTCCTTTCGATCAAAAACGACAATTATTCCGTCTGGTTTGTGATCCCGCAACAGCGTCAACAGCATCGAAGTAAATCCATACACAGAATTAGTTACTTGACCACTTGCGGTAACCATGTCCGTTGGCAACGCGAAAAACGCGCGATACGCCAAAGAGTTGCCGTCGAGCACCATCAATTTCATATCTAGAAACTAGTCGCGTTTCGAGGTTGGTTTAGATCGATGTCACACGATTTGAAAAAATTATGGGTGAATCGCACCACTAATGATTCGCTGTGCAATTTCGCCCATTTTGACTCGTTCTGTCATTGCAAGTTTCTGGATGAATGCAAAAGCATCGCTTTCACTCATCGCATATTTATCTAGCAAAATACCTTTAGCTCGGTCAACAAGTTTTCGTATCTCAAGTTGTGCACCAAGTGAAGCCACCTCACCTGATAACGCCTGCATCTCGGCGAAACGCGCAATCGCCAACTCAATCGCCGGAACAAGGTCTGACTTTTGAAATGGCTTCACAAGGTACGCGAGAGCTCCTGCATCGCGCGCCTGCTCGATGACCTCACGCTGACTAAATGCTGTCAGCATCACAACGGGACAGATCTTTGTTTCTGAAATCAATTTCGCCGCTTCAAGTCCAGTCATCACCGGCATTTTGATATCCAAGATCACGACGTCTGGATTCATTTCTTTGACTAGTGCGACTGCTTCGTCACCGCGACCGCAATCGCCAACGACTTCATATCCTTCTTCTTCTAGAATTTCACGCAGATCAAGACGGATTATCGCCTCATCTTCGGCGATCACTATTCGAGTCGTCATTAAATTAAGCGCAACTCAATTAATAAGTTTGTCAAGCAACTGATCTTGATGCACCTGATGATCGGCAATTGCTTTGAGTAAATGATCGCGATGACGTTGAATAACTTCGAGATGCCGTTGTGCTTCATGATGTTCAAGTGCCGCATTTGGGGTTTCAGCAACCATCGCTCTGACTTCTTTATCGCGAGCGTCATCTAGGATAAATTCAAGTTGGTCATTTGTTATTCGCAATTCATCTTGCAACTCACGAATAGTCTGCGTTCCTCGACGTAGTCGTCTTTCAACGAAACGATCAGCGAAATTAGACATGGGCACATATTTAAGTGTATTGAGAGAGAATTGCCGCAAAGTGCCCGAGATGGGAGTCGAACCCACACACCCTTTCAGATAACGGATTTTGAGTCCGTCGCGTCTGCCATTCCGCCACCCGGGCTTGCGCGTATATAGTACAGATTTTTAGTCGTTTTATTAGCCGGTTTATTAAATACAGACAGCACGCATCAGGTTCACAGCAACGACCTGATTTGCTTCTACTATGTACAGAACGATGAAGGGTTTTTAAAAGACGATGCTTGCGTTCACCTTTCCCGGTCAAGGGTCACAGCGGCCTGGCATGGGGCAACCTTGGGTTGGCCATGAGAGTTGGGATCTCGTTGATGAAGCATCAGAAATCGCAGGTCGCGATGTTGGTGCACTATTGCTTAGTGCAGACGCAGACACTTTAAAAGATACGCGCAACGCGCAGCTCACCACCTTTGTTTCAAGTTTGATGGTACTTGATGCAGTTGAACGTCTCGGCTTTGAGCCAAGCCTTTGCGCTGGTCATTCGCTCGGCGAATACACGGCACTAACCGCTAACGGCGCTCTCGGATTTGACGATGGGGTTCGACTGGTGATTGAACGGGCGGCGGCAATGCATGAGGTCGGCCAAACATCGCCCGGAGTGATGTCTGCGGTACTCGGTCTCGAAGACGAAGATGTTGAAACTGCATGTCGTCGAGCTGATAGCGATGTTTGGATCGCAAACTTTAATGCCCCGGGCCAAGTAGTAATTGCCGGTTCATCTGAAGGTGTTGAACTCGCAAGTGTCCACGCCAAGCAAATGGGCGCGAAGCGGATTATGTCTTTGCCTGTATCTGGCGCGTTTCATACTCCATTTATGAGCGGAGCACGTGATCGATTGCGCGAAGCGATCGCGGCGGCCAAACCACGTGATAGTGATGTGCCGATCGTCTCGAATGTCGATGCCAAGGCACACAATCTCGGTGAGGAGTGGTCGACACTTTTGTCTGCACAGTTGTCAAGCCCTGTTCGTTGGCGGCAATGTTTATTGACTATGTCAGAAAATGGTATTCGAAATTTTATTGAACTCGGGCCAGGTGGTGTACTGACTGGCATGGCGAAGCGAACTCTCACTACCGCACGCACACTTAGTATTTCGACCCCTGATGAACTTAACAAACTAATCGAATGGATCGGTGAATCAGCCAAACCAAACCCAATGTTGTATGAAGGTGAACACCTATTTGCTGTTGAACGACTTGTCGTTAGCCCGAGTGCTGGCGTTTTCACTCCAAAGAATTCTCTAGCCGACGGTACGCGAATTAGCGTTGGTGATGTGTTGGGGATGGTCGGAGATCATGAAGTTCGATCACTATTTGACGGCGTGTTGCAAAACTTCATTAGCGTTGAGGGTGAACGGGTCACTGCGCATCAGCCAATCGCTTGGCTCCGGACTATTTAGGGCTCATCAATGCCGAAGATTCCAAATTCTGCTGTCAATGGTGTAATCACAGGCTGGGGTCGAGCGTTACCAGAGAAGGTCGTGACGAACGCAGACCTTGCCAAAACCCTTGATACATCTGATGAGTGGATAATCGAACGCACCGGAATCGAACGACGACATATTGGTGGCTCGACAGCAAGCCTGTCAATTGAGTCAGGGCGTAAAGCAATTGAAATGTCAGGCGTTGACCCGTCAACAATTGACGCTTTAATTCTTTCAACCACTACCCCAGACCGAACGGTGCCAGCAACGAGTGCCGCAGTGCAACACGGGCTTGGTCTGCGATGCGGAGCGTTCGATGTGAACGCCGCCTGTTCAGGTTTTGTTTACGCACTCGTCGCGGGCCACGGACTTCTGGCGATCGGATTGAAAAGAGTTTTAATTATTGGCACCGACACTCTTTCACGAATCACAGATTGGACAGATAGAAACACAGCCATTCTTTTTGCTGATGGATCAGGCGCAGCCGTTCTTGAATCTGTTGATGGACCCGGTCAATTATTGGGTTGGGATATCGATGCTGACGGCTCGTTAGAAGATCTTCTTTACGCCGAAATCGGCGGAACATTAAAGATGGAAGGCAAAGAAGTTTTTCGCCGCGCTGTACGAATCATGGTTGACTCTGCAGAAAAATCCTTAGCGGCCGCGGGTTTGACATCAAATGACATCACACTTGTCGCACCTCACCAAGCCAACGTTCGCATCATTGAGGCAGCGTGCAAGCGACTAAATATTCCAATGAGCAAAGTCTCGTGGGTTGGCAACGAGAGCGGAAATACATCGTCGGCTTCTATCCCACTGGCATTATTTGAGGCTGCGGATACGAATCGTCTTAAGACTGGTGACAACGTATTGCTGGTTGGCTTCGGAGCAGGTATGACTGCTGCCAGTGCAATCATAAAATGGAAGCAACCATGAGCCGTGTTGTACTAATTACCGGTGGTTCAAAAGGAATCGGACTCGCGTGTGCTCAGCATTTTGCAAATCTAGGTGACAAAGTCGCAATTACTTATAACAACACGAAACCAACGAGTGATTTTTTTGCGGTCAGATGTGATGTAACTTCGCAGGCCGAAGTTGATGCCGCATTTGCAGCCGTCGAAGAAAAATTTGGCACGGTTCAAGTTCTTGTCTCAAATGCGGGTGTCACTAAAGATTTGCTTCTGCTTCGAATGAATGAGAGCGATTTCACTTCGGTGATTGATGCGAATTTAACTGGGGCATATCGAGTGTGCAAACGCGCCACTCAAGGAATGCTGAGGGCAAGATCTGGTCGGATCATTTTGATGTCTTCAGTTGTCGGTCTGCTTGGTTCAGCAGGTCAGGCAAATTATGCCGCTTCTAAATCGGGCTTGGTTGGTCTCGCCCGCTCGCTAGCGCGAGAACTTGGGTCGCGTTCGATAACCGTGAATGTGGTCGCACCTGGTCCTGTTGAAACAGATATGACGGCTGCGCTAACTGATGAACAACGCGCAAAAATGATCGATGCGGTACCTCTTGGTCGCACAGCGACCCCCCAAGAAATTGCAGGCGTGGTTGCCTTTCTTGCATCCGCAGATGCCGCATACATCACGGGTGCAGTAATACCAGTGGATGGCGGATTAGGCATGGGGCACTAGACTTCTCGCATGGACCAACAACTATTTGATCGATTTAAAAAATGTGCAGTTGATGTTTTGGCGGTTGATGCTGGCAAAGTGTTACTTGAGGCAAAATTTAAAGAAGACCTAGGCTCAGACAGTCTTGACCTCGTTGAGTTTGTGATGGCACTCGAAGAAGAATTCGGTATATCAGTACCGGAGAGCGATCTTGAAGGTGTCGACACAGTCGGCAAAGCGTTCGATCTCGTTACTTCGAAAGTCTCCTGATTTTCTAAAGCCTTAATTTATGCAAGGAGCAGGACATCGAGTTGCGATAACGGGCTATGGCGTTGTAGCACCTTGTGGCATCGGTAAACAGAACTTTTGGAAGGGACTTCTTGGTCCCGGTTTGAGCGGTTCGCATACTGTTGAAATTGAAAATTGGGACGCGACACCTTACTTCGCCGGTCCAAAAGAACTTCGCCGTGCGGATCGATGTGAGCAATATGCTCTTGCAGCCGCACATGAAGCACTTACACAGTCCGGCGATCTGCCTTACGATCGCGGACGTATCGGCACGATCTTCGGTACCGGTATTGGAGGTTTACGCACTCTAGAAGGTCAGGTTGAAGTTCGAGTCGCAAAAGGCAAAGAACGAGTCTCGCCATTCTTGGTTCCAATGATGATGTCGAATGCGTCTGGTGCAGCAATTTCGATGCGGCACGGCTTTCGGGGTCCTGCTGAAACAATTTGCACAGCGTGTGCTGCTGCTACACATGCACTTGGTTACGCCGCGCGACAAATTTCATGGGGAATGTGCGATGCAGTTATTTCAGGCGGTTCAGAATCGGCAGCAACAATTACTGCGGTTGCAGGTTTTGAAAATATGACGGCATTGTCAACTTCGATGGTTAGTAAACCTTTCGACGCAACTCGAGATGGTTTCATTTTTGGCGAAGGCGCAGCCGTCTTCGTGCTCGAGCGACTTGATTTAGCAATCAAACGCGGGGCAAAAATTCTTGGTGAGATTGTCGGTGCAGGTAGCAACGCCGATGCCCACCACATCACTGCACCGTCGCCAGGTGGCGTTGGAGCAGCGGCATGTATGCAACTTGCGCTAACCGATGCTGACTTATCACCACAAGACATCAAACAAGTCAATGCACACGGAACCTCGACGCCATTAAATGACGCTGCCGAAGCGCAAGCAGTGTCGAAGATTTTCGGAAAGACCTATCCACCGATGACCTCAATCAAAGGTGTGACTGGTCATCCACTTGGCGCAGCTGGGGCTCTTGAAGCGGCCGCAGTATTGCTTTCCTTTGAGCATCAATTGATTCCACCAACTGCTAACACAACTGTCGTTGATTCTGAAATGGCGATTGACGTCGTCATCGGTAAGCCACGTGAGTGGGAGCCAGGCCCGACAATTTCAAACAATTTTGGTTTCGGTGGCCATAACGGCTCAATAATTATTTCGCCTTATCTAGATTAATTCTTCAGGCATCAACGATTACGAAAAATAATTCGCATTGGCATGCGACTTCACCATTAACTGTTGCTTCGCCCGAACCTTTACCTGCTCTTGCCGAAATTCGAGTCAGAGTGATCGACATCTCAAGGGTGTCACCAGGAATCACCTGTCGGCGAAAACGCGCTGAATCAATACCACCAAACAGCGGCAACTTATTCGCAAACTTTGCATCGCTAAGAATTGCTATTGCACCTACTTGAGCAATGGCCTCACACATCAAAACCCCCGGTAATGTTGGTCGCCCTGGAAAGTGCCCAACAAAAAAATCCTCTTCGCCGGTTAGTCGCCAAATACCAGACGCGCTCTGACCAGGGTCTAGCGCGGTGACTTGATCCACGAAGAGAAATGGCGCTCGATGCGGAATAATCGAAGAAGGTTCTGGAAACTGGCTCACTTCTCGAGAGCCTTTAGAAGATTCTTAGGCGTGTCTTTCGGCGAGATTTTGTACCACGCTTGTTCGATTTTGCCTTTTTCATCGATCAAAAATGCCGACCTTACAATACCCATATATTCGCGACCATACATTGACTTCTTTTGCCAAACTTTGAACGACTTGGCAACGACATGTTCTGTGTCAGCAAGCAGTGTGAAGCCGAGGTCAAATTTTTTATCAAACTTAAGTTGTTTAGTTGAGTCATCAGGACTAATACCGATTATCGCTGTTTTGCCAATTAGTTTACGAAGATCCCTCAACAAACAAGATTGCTCAGTGCACCCAGGCGTGTCTGCCTTTGGGTAAAAATAAACCAAAACTTTCTGTTTTGGAAAATCTTTCAGAGATACTTTTTTCTCGTGTTGGTCAAGTAGCGAAATCGCAGGCGCCTTATCTCCAACTTTCAACATATTGATAATTTAGCGTGCCGCAATACTCTGGCTATCAAGCGCGAGTCGAACCTCTGCAACATAATTGCCCACAGCGTCGGGCCCATCATCTAGTAACCGTCGTACTACAGAAGCACCTTGAATCACCCCATCCGCCACGACACACGCTTGCTGTGCTTGCTGAGCATTAGAAACACCCACGCCGACCAAAACTGGCACATCAGTAATCTTTTTTAACCGAGTCGCCATTGATATCGCGGTCGTAGCCAATTCTGCTCGCTCACCAGTAACACCCAACAAACCTACGGCATATACGAAACCACGAGTACGCGCTACCACACGAGGCAATCGCTGGTCTGGTGCAGTCGGGGCCGCAAGCATAATTGTTTCGATACTGGCTTTATCAGCCTCTTCACACCAAGGACCTGATTCTTCGAGCGGTAGGTCCGGAACAATCGCAGCAACTACACCCGCATCACATAATGCGTTTGCGAACCGTTCGTGTCCGGCGCGAAACACGGTGTTGTAGTAGCACATCACAATCAGCGGAATCTGCACATCGACAGTTCGTAATTCATTAAAAATCGAAGTTGGCGTTGCACCGTCACGCAATGCTTTTTCAGAAGCTTGTTGAATCACCGGGCCATCCATGACTGGGTCGGAAAACGGGATTCCGATCTCAACTGCGTCAGCGCCATTGGCAGCCGCAGCCCGAATCGCGTCAATCCAACCTGTAAGTCCACCAGTTATATACGGCACGAGAATTTTTCGCGAGGATGAACGCGCACCGCGTAATCGCGATTCAAGGGCGCCAAAACTAGACCGTTCAGTATTCATCAGCCGGGCGATTCACCCAAGATTGACATCATCTGTGCAACATCTTTATCGCCTCTACCTGACAGATTCATCAGCACTGTTTGCCCTTGAATCTTTGGAGATTCTTTTGTGATCCACGCAACTGCGTGAGCACATTCAAGCGCAGGGATAATTCCTTCAGTTCGTGCCAGCAACTGAAAGCCTGCGATCACTTCTTCGTCGGTGACGCTTGGATACTCAGCACGACCAACAGAAGCCAAATACGAATGCTCAGGGCCAACACCCGGATAATCAAGCCCAGCACTAATCGAGTGAGCCTCTTGAACTTGACCGTGTTCATCTTGCATCAAGTAACTCTTCATACCGTGCACAACACCTGGCACACCGCGACCAACAGCCGCACCACCAGCAGGCTCAACGCCGATCAAGCGTGTGTCCGCATCAATAAAACCTGAGAAGATACCCATTGCGTTTGAGCCCCCGCCAACGCACGCCACAACAACATTCGGATCTTGACCATCAAACATCACATTAAATTGATTACGTGCTTCTTTGCCGATCACACTTTGAAACTGACGAACCATAAAAGGATACGGATGCGGACCCATCACTGAGCCGATTGCGTAATAACTTGACTCAACAGTTGCAACCCAATCACGCATTGCTTCATTGACTGCATCTTTTAACGTTCGGCTACCTGAGTTGACAGCTTCAACTTGGGCGCCAAGAAGTTTCATGCGAAAAACATTAAGTGATTGTCTTTCAACATCGACGGCACCCATGTAGACCTTGCACTCAAGACCAAGTAATGCTGCAGCAGTTGCAGATGCAACGCCATGTTGACCAGCGCCCGTCTCTGCAATAATTCGCTTTTTACCCATTCGCTTTGCCAGCAAGGCTTGACCAAGCACACTATTTATTTTGTGTGAGCCGGTGTGATTTAGGTCTTCACGTTTAAGAACCAAACGGATACCAAGTTGCGCGCCAAGATTATGACACTCGGTCAATATCGAAGGTCGTCCTGCATACTCGCGCAATAGATCATCTAGTTCAGTTCTAAAAACAGTGTCATTCCATGCAGCATCAAAGGCCGCTTCTAACTCTTGGCATGCAGGCACTAGAGTTTCCGGTACAAATCTTCCACCAAAATCACCAAACCTGCCGTCAGGACCCGGAGTGAGTAATTCGCGAGTTACGAATTTGCTAGTCATGTCTCACAACTTAACTGTTAGAGGAGCTCAATTGCCTTACATTAACGAACTGCTCGTGCATTCGTGATGAAATCTCTCAACTTGATTCTGTCTTTTATTCCTGGAGAGATTTCTACACCAGAACTTACGTCAACTCCCCATGGCGACACAGCTCTGATTGAATCAGCGACATTAGCAACTGTTAATCCACCTGACAAAATGACCTTTAATGCTTTTGGAAGTTGCTCTAACAAAGCTAAGTCATAACCCGTACCAGTGCCCGGGTGCGCCGAATCTACCAAGACCATCTCGGTGCCGTAGCTATTAGAACTAGACGCTTCCGCCGATCCTGCAATCACCGATTTAGCAACCCATCGAACTTCGGCACTAACTTCGGCGACTTGCGCCCTTGATTCGTGACCATGAAGTTGAGCGCCCACCAACCCAGCTTCGTGCACGGTGTCAATCACATGTCGAGAATCTTGATCACGGAAAACACCAATTGTTAAAATATTTGAAGGCAATTGATTGACAATTTCTCGTACTGCGTCCGTAGAAATCTTTCGCGGTGATTCTGCAAATAAAAAACCTAAAGCGTCTGCTCCAAATGCGACTGCATCTAATGCATCTTGGGTGTTAGTGATTCCGCAGATTTTGATAAACATTTAGACGAGCAATTGACGAACGCTATTTGAGATGTCATTCGAAGTAACTAGAGACTCGCCAACTAATACGGCGTCATAACCTGCATCTCGCAAACTACGCGCATCGTCGCGAGTTTTGACACCAGATTCAGCAACACGAAGAACATTCGCAGGCATCATCGCAGCCATACGCACGGCACGTTGGTGGTCAACCTCAAACGTATGTAAGTCACGTTGGTTTACGCCGATTAATGTCGCACCATTCTCAATGGCCAATGTGAGTTCTGTTTCATCATGCACTTCAACAAGCGCATCCAAACCCAATTCAATTGAAAATCTAAAAAAATCCGATAGTTCGGATTTCGATAGTGCTGCCGCGATTAGCAATACGCAGTCGGCTCCCATAATTCGAGTATCGCAAATATCATGCCTTGAAACTGTGAAATCTTTGCGCAGTACCGGCAGATTCACCGACGTCCGCGCTTGCTGTAAATCGCTCACCGATCCCCCAAAAAACTCTGCGTCGGTCAGAACTGACAGACAACTAGCACCACCCTGTTCGTAACTTAGCGCGATTGATGACGGATCTAAATCGCTATTAAGCGAACCGCGCGAAGGCGAACGTCGCTTTATTTCTGCAATTACTGCAAGATTATTAGCCGAATTTACACGCAACCTCGCAGCAAACCCACGCGGCGCAGGAGTACTCATCGATTCGGTTATTAATGCTTCTAGATCGCGATCATCTGCTTGCGCAATTTCACGATGCTTGGCAAGAATCTTGTCGAGATACAAGATTTAGATCCCCTTGCCACCAATCGGTGTGAGAAATGAAAATTCAGGAGCGGAATCAACAAACGGCGCGAGACTCTTTGACCATTTTCTAAATGCATCTGAACCGCTGTGTGCATCGGCGCTTGCCTTATCTGCGTAAAGTTCGTAGAACCAGACGACATTGGCTTCGACAGAATCATTATGGATCGCGTAGATAGTCGTGCCGGGCTCTGATTTTGCATTTTCAACGCCCTCCAACGCAATCTTGGTAAAGGCATCAAGTTGACCCTCTTTGATTTTCAACTTTACGATTACTCCAATTTGTGACATATTCCCTCTCTGCTATTTGTTAAAAACTAATTCGACTAGAACCCAAGTATTGTCTGAAATTCACTTAGCAACGAATCAATCGGGACTCGATGTTGATTCGTGCTGTCGCGTTCGCGAATAGTTACTGATTTATCTTCAAGTGAATCGAAATCGACCGTAACACAATAGGGAGTACCAATCTCATCTTGGCGTCGATATCGGCGACCGATTGCTTGGGTCTCGTCAAAGTCACACATATAACGCGCACCCAAAAGAGAATGAATCTGCTTAGCAAGAGGCATCAGCGTGTCTTTCTTTGACAATGGCAAAACAGCGATTTGATACGGTGCCATTCTTGGGTGCAAACGCAGCACGGTTCTTGGCTCATCGTTCACAACGTCTTCGTCGTAAGCAGCCAGGAGAAATGCAGCCATAGTGCGATTAACTCCTGCTGCTGGCTCTACTACAAAAGGAACGTATCTCTCATTTGTCGCCTGATCGAAATATTCAAGTTTTTGTCGCGAGTGCTCGGCATGCTGTTTTAGGTCGTAGTCAGTTCGTTGTGCGATGCCTTCAAGTTCGCCCCAACCCCATGGAAACTTAAACTCAATATCACTCGTACCAGCCGAATAATGAGATAGCTCATCTTTCGCGTGCTCTCGAATTCGCAACAAATCTGCTGGAATTCCATAGTCGATGTACCACTGCAAACGAGTCTGGCACCAATACTCGTACCACTTAGTGCTCTCGCTTGGCGGCACAAAAAACTCGAGTTCCATTTGTTCGAATTCGCGTGTGCGAAAAATAAAATTACCTGGCGTAATCTCATTGCGAAAACTTTTACCAACTTGGGCAATGCCAAAGGGTGGCTTTTTACGACTTGTTTGCAACACATTAGCGAAATTAACGAACATCCCCTGAGCAGTTTCGGGACGCAAATAAACAGTTGCACCTTCACCCTCAACAGGCCCTGCTTGGGTCTGAAACATGAGATTGAAAGCACGGGCTGGCGTAAAGACACATGCATTTTTAGATTCAGGACAATCGCGATCTTCTAGTTGATCTTCACGAAATCGCCGCTTACAAACTGTGCAATCAACCAATGGATCACTGAAATTGCTTAGGTGACCACTGGCTTCAAATACTTGTGGTGCGCCAAGGATTGCGGCATCGATCAGAACTACATCATCACGTTGCTGGACATTAGATCTAATCCACGCATCTTTAACATTTCGCAGCATCAATGAGCCAAGTGGCCCGTAATCATAGGAGGATCTGAAACCACCATAAATTTCACCGCTCGGATAAACAAATCCGCGACGTTTACAAAGGCTGACTATTTGGTCAAGATCTTTCGCTGGCACGCGTTAAGGCTATTACATGAACACTCTGTTTAGCGTTCAGGATGTTCGAAAACTGAAACTGAACGCAACTTTCTTTCAAGGTGGTGCTCCATGCAATGTGTAGCAAGATCTGCAACCTCTCGTGTGGCGAAGTTCTCAGGCAAAGCCAAAACTCTATTTAATTGTCCGCCAACAATGTCCTGAATAACTTTGAAGGCCTCTAATGACAAATTCGTTCCGGTGCGACAATCACGACACTGTGCCCCACCCTTGAACATGTCGAATGCAATTAGATACTCACCACCGACGCCACAACCAACACAATTATTTACCTGTGCGCCGACACCCTCAACGACCAATAATTTAAAATAAAAAGCAGCCAATACTAACGAAGAATCATTTTCATTAAGCCAAGTCAGCGCACCCGCGAGCATTTTATATAAATGCGCGGTCGGCTCTCTATCCATACCGAGTTGATCAACCGCCTCAAGCATCGCCAGGCCTCTAGTAAGGCGATCTAAATCGGTGTACAACCCTCGTGCTGAACTTACCAATTCAACCTGGCTAACGATGTCGAGATCTTTGCCGGTCGTAGAAAGTAGTACGTCAATGTGGCTAAGCGGCTCAAGTCGAGCGCCAAACTTAGATGTTGTCTTTCGCACGCCTTTAGCGACAGCTCGAATTTTGCCATAGTTTTCAGTCATCATCACAATTATTCGATCGGCCTCACGCAAGTCGTATGTTCTTAATACAACTGCCATATCGCGATACAGACTCACGAATCAATACCACCGAACCTGCGGTCGCGTCGCTGAAAATCATTGATTGCCATCTGTATATGTTCAACATCACAACGAAGCCAAGGCACATCTAAAAAAACAATTTCACTGTACGCAAGTTCCCAAACTAATGACTGTGGAATTATCGTTGGAGGTCCGAGGATTAAAGTCAAATCTGGCTCACCAGATGCTGGCGCAACAATTGTTGCAGCAAGCTTCGCCTCATCGATGAATTGATTACTGCTGAGTTGTGCAACTGCACTAACGAATCGCTGCTGACCGTCAGGGCAAGTATCAATCACAACGAGCAAACCGTCTTCCGAAATAATCGAAACCCGGTCACCCGTGACTAGACCGCCCTGCGAAGAAACAATTGTGCTGCTGATCTTTGCTTTATCATTCGCATTATTGTCACCCCCATAAGGACAAATCGTTAGGTAACGAACACTTTCGCCACTTACTGCACGCACCAAAGCGTCTATCTGAACTTTCCATTGTTCAGGAGTTGTGGCGAGCCATTCAGTCAGGTTGCCCGCACACACGAGTACATGCGACAAGTCCCCGGTTTGACTATGTTTGGTGTTCGGCATTGTTCTATTCTCACACTTATTCTCACGCCAATAAAGCACCTGTTGCTTAATCTTCAGTTAGTAGCGTTCTAGAGGTGACTCACAAGCCTGTTCATGTCGCATGCATTATGGACGGCAACGGTCGTTGGGCTCGCAAACGCGGTCTGCCGCGAACAGCTGGCCACACTGCAGGCGAGGAGACTTTATCTGATGTCGTTAGAGCAGCATCTAAGCGCGAGATAAATTATCTGACTGTTTTCGGTTTTTCAACTGAAAATTGGGTCCGCCCTCGGGCAGAAGTTAAACATATTCTTGGTCTCCACAAAAAGCTTTTTGGACGTATCGCCGAACTGAATGAAAACAATATTCGAGTTAATTGGATTGGACGACCGTTTGACGAGGAAGGTTCTAAAACTCCAGTATTTGTGCAACGTGCAATTCGAAAAGCAATTCAAGACACTGCTAATAATACGGGGATGGTTTTAACAGTCGCGTTCGATTACGGGTCTAGGGCTGAATTAACTCGAGCAGCACAAAAATTAGTGGGCAGTGACGAAATTTTGAATATAGAGAATCTCTCGAAACATCTCTACGACTCTTCGCTCCCTCCAGTTGATGTATTGGTTCGCACTTCTGGCGAATCTCGAATATCAAATTTTCTTCTGTGGCAAATCTCAAAGTCCAAAATCTATTTCACTGACCGTCCATGGCCTGATTTTGATGCTGTTGAACTTGACGCTGCGCTTGCGCTAATTAATCACTGAAACAAATAGCATGCCAAATAATCTTGCAGATCAAGAAATTTTAGATGCCTTACATCAAGTAACTCACACAATCAAAAATTCAGAAGAACGACAAGGCCAAGATGAGATGGCCGTGCTCGTCGGTCGGGCACTCCGCAACAACCGCCATCTAATAGTCCAGGCTGGCACCGGCACCGGCAAAACTCTCGGATATCTAGTGCCAGCAGTTAAGTCAGGTCGCAGAGTGGTTGTCTCAACCGTTACCAAAGCTTTACAAGATCAACTTTCACAAAATGATCTACCACTACTGGCCAACGCACTAAATGAAACTCTTGATCATCCCCTCACCTGGACAGTTTTGAAAGGTAGAAGTAACTATTTATGCAAACAAAGAATTGCCGAGTTGGCCGATCGTGCGCAATTTCGATTAGAACTCGATGACGTTTCACCGAAAAGCAAGGCAGAAATAAAAAAACTTGTTGACTGGTCACAAATTACGGTTACTGGCGACGAGGGCGAACTTAACTGGCAACCTCAACGACAAGCTTGGTCAATGGTCAGCGTGACTAGCGAAGAATGCCCGGGAGCATCGCGTTGCCCACAAGGAGATTCATGCTTTGCCGAGCGTGCCCGAGCACAAGCCCAGACATCCGACATTGTTGTAGTTAACGGTTGGCTTTACGCACTTGATATCAACGCCGAAGGAACGATCATTGGCGAACATGATGTCGTTATTTTTGACGAAGCCCACGAACTTGAAGATGTTGTTAGCGAGTCGTCTGGCTTAGCAATTAGCCCGAGCCGCATTGCTGGTGTCGCCTCATCAGTGCGAGCGATTATTCGCGAAGATTCAATCTCGGGCAATTTCGCTAAAAGTGCAAGCCGATTGCGTGATCAACTTGCACCACTAATTAATCAACGAGTGGCGCTGCCACTCAACAGCGAATCAAGAGAAATACTAAACGAATTACGTGGTCGTGTTAACGAAGCACTTGAGTCATTACGCACGATTGCCACTAGCGATGATTCGGCGAAACAACGCAAACTTCGAGCCCAGTCTCTCTGTACCCGTCTGATCGGAGATTTGGATCTTGCACTTCAAGACCGTGCGGGTTACGTCGCGTATGTCTCTGGCACTACCGATAGATGTTCACTTGAAATGCAACCACTCAATGTTGGTCCGGCACTCTATGAATCTGTTTGGTCAAAGCGAACTGCGATATTGACAAGCGCAACAATCCCCACAAACTTGCCAGCAAGAGTCGGCCTTCCAACCGAGAAGTTTGACGTCCACAATGTTGCTAGTCCTTTTGATTATGAAAGCAATGCTTTGCTCTATTGCGCGGCACATTTACCAGACCCAGCGCAAGGAAACCGAGACAAAGCGGTACATGCCGAAATAGAACAATTAATAATCGCTGCCGGCGGACGAACTCTTGCACTGTTCACGAGTTACGCACGATTGAACGCCGCATATAGCGACTTGAGCGAACGACTCGATTTTGAAATATTAAAGCAAGATGACCTGCCAAAGATGGAACTTTTGCGAAAGTTCGCAGAGAGTGAATCCACATGTCTGTTTGCAACACAAAGCTTTTTTCAGGGTGTTGATGTTCCTGGATCAACTTTAAGTCTCGTAATTATTGATCGGCTACCATTCCCTGTGCCGACTGATCCGCTATTGAGTGCTCGGCGCGAGGCGCATGGCAAATCAGCCTTCACCGCAATTGATATTCCGATTGTTGCTACGAAACTTGCTCAAGCTTCTGGGCGCCTAATTCGAACCCAGACAGACATGGGTGTTGTCGCAGTATTGGATCCTAGGCTCGTGACAAAGGGCTATGGTAAAACAATTATTTCGATGTTGCCCTCAATGGAGTTTACAAAAAGCATTGCACGCGCACAAGAATTCTTAAGTTACGCAGTAAGCAATCTGTAGCCAGTTCCACGAACGGTCACAATAATTTTAGGATCATCTGGTAAGTTTTCTATCTTGACACGCAAACGTCGAATGTGAGCATCGACTAACCGACTATCTCCAAGATATTCATAACCCCAAACTATTTCAAGAAGTTGATCACGAGACAAAACATTGTTCTGATTTTCAAAAAAAACTTGGAGCAGTCGATATTCGGTTTTAGTTAATGGCAGTTCGACACCATTCTTGAGAACGATTCCTTGGTGCGGTCTGAATTCAATATCGCCAACAATAAATCGTTCAATGTTTAAACCGGCGGTCGAAAGCAAATTCGTACGTCGCAGTGCCGCACGAATACGAGCCGCAAGTTCTTTGGCGACCACAGGCTTCGTCACATAGTCGTCAGCCCCAGCTTCAAGCCCAGCCACTAAATCATGAGTGTCTGTTTGAGCTGTAACAATAATTATCGGAACCAGACTTTTTGCGCGCAACATGCGACAAACTTCAAACCCCGACAGATCTGGCAACCGCAGGTCGAGTAACACCAAATCCACCGAAGTTGAATCAAACGCCGATAAACCCATCAAGCCATCCGCGGCCTCAACGATTTCGTAGCCCTCGTCTTCGAGCGCAAGTTTTAATGCGGCCCGAATGTGATGATCATCTTCGATAAATAGAAGCCGCTGCATGACTCATATTCTGCCCCAATAATTGAAAATGTTACATAAAAAGCACACTTTTAGATGAGATTTGTCATATCACGTAAGCAGTATCTAGTAACACACCGGCGGGACGTCATGCTCCCCCTTGACTCCCGTCGGTGGGGGTTTAACAGCAATCCGCAATGATTAAGACGTGACAAAAACCCCAGAGACCTCGCTCGTGATCTCGCGAGCAGCATTAGTCACAAATCTGCGCAACTGGCGCGGTCTTCGTGGACGCATGATTTTGTATTTTAGTCTTGCTTCATTCGCTGCGGCACTGGCTCTCAGCATTGTTACTTATGCATCAACCCGAACATACCTACTCAAACAGAGAACAGAATTTGCCACACGTCAGGCATTCAACAACGCCCAACTTGTACGCACCGTGATATCACTAAATTCAAGTGATGCCGGAGATTTGATGTCGAATATTCGTAGCGAGCGTGGCGGTTACGCAGTGCTTCATCTTGGCGACTCTGACTCTTTCTATCCGCAAGAGCCCCTGCGATTTACTCAATCTAATATGCCAACAGAATTCGTTGCTAAAACTTTGTCGGGAGTTACCGGTCGCCAGCGCTTCTTGTTTGATGGAGAACCCTATGAAGCCGTCGGTGTAAATATTAAAGCGATTGACGCACAATATTTTGAGGCTTTTCCGCTCAGTGATGTTGCTCGAACATTGTCTACGATTCGAAACACATTAATTCTTGGTGTTTTATTGATTACACTTACAGCCGGTCTTCTCGGACTAAGTATTAGTAATCGTGTGCTTCGCCCACTTAGACGAGTAACTTCGGTCGCAACCGATATTGCGTCTGGTGGCCTTGACATTCGACTAGCCGATGAGACAGATCCCGAACTTGCTCGACTGGCGACTTCGTTTAACAACATGGTTGATGCGGTACAATCTAGAATTCAACGCGAGACAAGATTTGCTAGCGATGTCAGCCATGAACTTCGATCACCAGTTACTGCTCTAGCGGCTGCAATTGAAGTGCTACAAGCACGACGCGACGAACTCAGCGAACGAAATCAACAAGCTTTTGACATAATCGCAACACAAGTACGACGTTTTGATCGCACAGTTTTAGATTTGCTCGAACTTTCTCGGCTCGACGCCGGCGCAGGAGCGACCAACGAGGAAACAATTCATCTCGCGAAATTCGTTCAACAGGTTGCAACACGGCATGGATTTAGTGAAGTGAATTTCAGATCGACACTTGATTCAAGTGACGAAATTATTTTGGATCGCAGAAGAATCGAACGGATAGTTCTGAATCTTCTCGAAAATGCTCGCGACCATGCTGGTGGGGCGACCGCAATCTTGGTAACTGGCGACCAAAACGAATTAACCATCAGTATCGAAGATCAAGGCATTGGAGTCGCACAGAGTGAGCGAGATCGAATATTCGAACGGTTTGCACGTGGTACATCATCACGAAATAGCGCGGGTAGCGGCTTAGGACTTGCGATTGTTCAAGAACACGCTCGTGCTTTACACGGTAGAGCATGGGTTGAAACTAGTAGCTCAGGTGGTGCAAGATTCATGGTTTCAATCGCGAGAAAATCGCCGACCGAGACAAACGAATCGCAACCACTATGACTGTGAATACAACAACAAAATATATAGTTCTTCGGAGCAAACAATTCGGTCGACAGATAGTTATTGTTTTGCCCTTGATACTTTTCATCAGTTCTTGCGGAGTACCAACCTCAAGCGAGTTTGTTCAAATACCTGAAGCAAACATTCCATTTGAACTTAATGTCACATCAACGACGACGACCACATCAACATTACCTATCGTGGTCAACAGAAATTCAGATGAATCAGATTCTCAAAACGCCGTGTCTGAGATTGTTAGCGAGACAGTTGATCTTTACTTCATCATTGCCAATCGTCTGGTGGCGACCAAAATTCAAATCGTTAGTCCCGCTACGACCACTCAGGTACTCGCTGCCTTAGTTGCTGGCCCTCCTTCGGGTGAAGCTGGTTCGGGATTGCGTAGCGCAATAGCATCTTCGCTTCAGGCCGAAATCAATGTCACAAGAGGAATCGTCGTAATCGATGCCAACAATTTCTTATTAGCTGGACTTTCACCAATTGACCAGCGTTTAGCAATTGCTCAACTAGTACTAACTTTTACCAGTCGACCTGGTATCGGTCAAGCCAAATTCAGTGTTAACGGAGATTTGATTGCAGTCCCGCGTGGGCGAGGCGACTTGAGTAAACCAGGTGATCCAGTCAGTTATGACGACTTCACTTCATTACTCGCCGACCGCAACGGCTAGTCAGATTCGAAACTAATAGAATCTGAAAACCACTAATAGCCAAGTCGTTCAACACGTTCTGCGCGATGTTGCCAATCTTTATCAACGACTACGAATAATTCAAGATAAGCACCATCAGGCATTTGTTTGCGAACCTCAATACCGACCTTTTTCAAAAGGTGTCCAGACTTACCGATAACCATTCCTTTTTGACTTTCGCGCTCAACAACGATCTCACATCGCACACGGGGCCACTCCCACTCGGTCACCCTCGTAGCAATCGAATAGGGCAACTCATCTCGTGTTACTGCCAACAGTTGCTCACGAACGAGTTCTGCAATCCATTGCGCCTGCGGTGTCTCAGAAACCATTTCGGCGGGAAACATTGCCTCACCCTCAATGGCTCTTTGTCTCAACGCCGACAACAGTATTTCAACCCCTTCACCAGTTTTTGCAGACACTGGAAAGTACTCAGCAGCTCCCAACGAAGAAGCCGTCGAAAGTTGTGCCAGGATCTTGGCCGAAGAAACAGCGTCAGTCTTGTTCAATACGACAATCGCCTTTGAAACATCAAGTTGCTGACTTACCCACTTATCGCCAGTACCGACTGTTTGAGTTGCGTCAAGCACAAGACAAACAACGTCAACGTCGCGCATTGACTCGAGAGCCGTTGCGTTAACTCGTTCACCAAGCGCAGTAGTTGCTTTATGTAAACCTGGCGTATCCACGAAGACCAACTGTGTGTCAGCAGTTGTTACGATTCCGCGAACTCTAGTTCGTGTGGTCTGTGGCTTATCTGAAACGATGCTCACTTTCTTGCCAATGAGCGCGTTCAACAGTGTCGACTTGCCAACATTGGGTCTTCCGACAAGTGAGATAAACGCCGTCCGCACGACAGAAGGCTACCGAGTATTCATTGCAAGATCTGGCACAATTGAATGATGTTAAACCTTGACTGGCGTAAATGGTTCGACCGAATGCAACCGCAGACATTGCAGATTTCGACGATGTTGCTCTACCTGAATGGTTTTTTTGCATTGATGAGCGTCGTAGATCACAATGATTATCTCGGCTACATTCGCGATCGTTACTGGTTTGGCTTTGTAATCGGTCTAGCTGTTGTGGTGTCACACGTTTTCGGCGGGTTACTGATGGCCAACGATCGCAAGCTTGGATATAAGTTCGGCGTGGTAGCCGCATTCTCGCCTTTCGTGCTTCGCTATTGGGCATTGAGTGATCTCGCAAGTCGAGCAGGTGGACAACTAAGTCTTTATCGCAAGATCAGTGGCGGCAATACGACCAGCTTGATTTTCGAGATCGCTTTGTGTGCATTATTGTTACACACCCAAAGTAGATCTCATCAGCGCATCTGGTATCGCTAGAAGAATCAAGCTCTCGCCAATTAGATCGCAAGTGGCCAAATCTGCCAAACTTTAACTATGACAAGACTCATCATCAAAGGTGTCGACGAACTTAAATCGTTAGTTGGCAATCACCTCGGTTACTCAGATTATTTGACAATCACACAAGACCAAGTAAATCGATTTGCAGATGCAACCGGCGATCATCAATGGATTCACATTGATGTTGAGCGTGCTAAGGCTGGCCCTTTCGGTGGACCGATTGCACATGGATACCTCACCTTGTCGCTTGGCCCAGTATTTCTTCCACAAATATTTGGTGTAGATGGTGTAGCGATGGGTGTCAACTACGGTGCTAACAAGGTTCGCTTTCCATCCCCGGTACCAGTTGGCTCAAAATTGCGCGCAGGCGTCAAACTTCTTTCAGTTGAAGACGTCACTGGTGGTGTTCAAGTGACGCTTGAAACCACATTTGAAATCGAGAACGCCAAAAAGCCATCTTGCGTAGCCGAAGTTGTTTTCAGGTACTACCTCTAGGAGCAGTTCGTTTCTAGATATCTCTAGCGAAAATTGTTCATAACTTCGGCGAATAGTTCGACACTCTGAGTACTTGGATAATCTGCACACCACGGGATAAACCCGCTGCAACCCAAGTCAATATACTTTTGAACCTTCTCTGAAACTTGTTCAACTGTGCCAACCAAGTTTGCATTTTGCCAATCATCAAAAGCGTCACCTCGCAAACTAAGAGAGCCCTCAGCTTTAAGTTCTTTCTCAGTGCGACGAATGAATACATCGGGTGACCAGGTTTTTTGAATCTCCGATTCGTCACGACCGACTGCTAGACAGTGTCCTTTCAAAACTTCAATTTTGTGCGCGAACTCCTCCGGGGTTCCACCAAAATTCGAATAATTGGCGTATCGAGCAACGACTCGAAGTGTGAGTTGCTCACCGCCGCCGCCAATCCAGATTGGGGGGTGGGGTTTTTGTAATGGCTTAGGGTCGCAATTACCGCGAACCATCTTGTAATGCTTGCCGTCGTATGTTGTTTCTTCATTCGTCCACATTGATCGAACAATCTCGACGCACTCTCGTAACATCGCGATTCGCACTTTGGGCTCGGGAAAATCAAAGCCATAGCCGCGACATTCATTTTCGTACCATCCGGCACCAATCCCCCAATCAAGACGACCGCCCGAAATCACATCAATCGTTGAAGTGATCTTTGCCAGCAAACTTGGTTCGCGATACAAATTGCAACCAACCATCTGACCGAGTCGAATTTTCGTCGTCAACTGACTAATAGCAGCCATTACTGTCCAACATTCAAAAACTGTCTCATGCGCTGGACGTGGCACATTATGAAAATGGTCGTAAACCCAAATCGAGTCGTAGCCAAGTTTTTCGGCAAGTTGCGCAACCTCAATAGTTTTCTGCCACTTCGCTACAGGGTCAGCAATACTCACCAACTCCATCTTCCAACCTTGTGGTATAAATACGCCAAACGTAATGTGTTGTTTTGCTGAACTCATAACGGCAAATCCCCCGTTGCTGTTTTGGTCGAACCGTGATCTTTATACGCAGCAATTGTGCGTTGTGCGATTCGCATTTGGTGTATCTCATCAGCACCATCCGCAAAACGACTCCATCGCGCTTGTTGCAACATGTGCGCAAGTGGCGTATCAGTTGAGTAACCAAGTGCGCCGTGTACTTGTATCGCGCGATCAATAATTCTCCACAAACTATTTGCTACGAAATGCTTGGCCATTGAAACTTCCGAAATAAACGAATGACCGTTTTCGAGTTTGTACGCAGCGTGTAAGACCATCAATTTGCATTGATAGAGCTCCATTGCTGAATCCGATATCAACCACTGAATGCCTTGTTTTTCGGCAAGAATCGAACCATGCGAGTAACGCTTAAGTGCGCGGTCAACCATCATGTCAAGCGCGATCTCAGCTTGACCGATCCAACGCATGCAGTGGGCTAAGCGCGCTGGTCCGAGGCGGTATTGACCTAACAAATGACCTTGTCCTCGTCCGCCCAACATATTTTTAGCCGGAACTCGAAGATCTTTGATTTCTATCTCACAATGATTGTGCCCACCAGACATTGTCTCGACATCGCGAACAATATTGAAACCCTCGCTTGGAATATCAACGATGAAACAAGAATTCGCAGCCTGAGGTAAGTCTGGATCATCTTCGGTTCGCGCTACTAACAACGCAAATTTCGCTCCACGTGCGCCGGATATAAACCACTTATGGCCGTTTAATATCCACTCATCGCCGTCTTGATAGGCATGAGTCTTAATCAATGTGGGGTCACTACCCGCCACTTCTGGTTCGGTCATCGCAAAGCAACTTCTTGATGTGCCTTCGCACAGTGGACGAAGATACTTTTCTTTTTGTTCCTCGGTACCCCAATGCAAAAGTGTGTGTTGGTTACCCTCGTCAGGAGCTTGGGCGTTCAACACGAATGGTCCGATACTCACCTTGGCGGCTTCTGCCGAAACTGCAGCCATCGCTGTTGGACCAAGACCCATGCCGCCCCATTCTGCTGGCATATGCGGCAACCATAATTTCCATTCATTGCGGGCGACACCACGCAATTTGACAATTGTTCGAACCACAGCGCTGCGATCCTTCTCATCAGTCGCTTCCCACTCAGGTCTAACCCGAGTGTCCATAAATTCGCGCACCTTTAAGCGAACCTGTTCTACTTCGGGTGAAAAAGAAAAATCGATCATAAAAAACCCCTTCGACAGTTTGGCAGATCAGAGAGACACATTTGTCATCGGTATATCTACCATTTTGGCGTAGTCTGCAGAGCATGAATTCGTCAGCCAAACATAAGCGCAAGTGGGATCGTAATGATTTACCGCAAGGTTCTGAAAAAGTGGTCGCTGTTCAAGAAATGTTCGATGCGATCGCCCCGCGCTACAACTTCGTAAATCGCCTAATGACCTTCGGATTAGATAAGAAATGGCGTAGACACACGATTGATTCGTTACTTTTACCGTCGGGTTCTCGAGTTTTGGATCTTGCGAGCGGCACTGGCGATCTTTGCATTGCATTACGACAGAACGGCTTTACGCCTCTCTCAATAGACATCTCACTGGGCATGCTGAAAGCTGATCGAAGTGGTTCTCCGAGAAGCCAAGCTGATATCCAGAGACTTCCTTTCCCAAATGCAAGTGTCGATGGAATCACCTGTGGGTTCGCACTGCGAAATCTTGAAAATCTGCAGACATTTTTTACCGAGATTGCAAGAGTCACAAGGTTCAAAGGAAGAATCGCTTTATTGGATGTCGGTATTCCAACAAGTCGCTTTGTGCGGTTTGGCAACGCAATTTATTTCGGCAAGATTGTGCCATTAATCGGTGGCATATTTTCAGATCGAGCCGCGTATAAATATTTGCCACGTAGTGTCGCCTACTTACCTAAACCCGAGATAATTACCCAAATGCTTGAAAGCTCAGGCTTCGCTGAAATTAAACACGAGCAACTATCAGGTGGACTGACTCAGCTTTTTACTGCAACCCGAAATTGAAATGCGTGCAGTTACTAAATTAGTTTCGCAAATCACAGATAAGCCATTAGACCTAACTGGCTTCGCTAAAGACGATGGTTTCCTGTTCACAAAAAATGATTTAGGCATTGCTGCACAAGGTGTCGCAAAAAGAGTCAAACCAAGTGAAGTTTTATCAACTCTTAAAGCCATCGAGCATCAAAACTTGACGGATATTTCAAGCTCTGGCCCTATCGCTATTGGATGCATTCCGTTCGACATCAATCACCCACATGAGTTTCTAATCCCTCATGTTGTTGTAGGTAGAACACCAAACAACGAGGAGTGGATCACAATAATTGACGACGCCAAGCCGGATTTTGTGCGAGAACCAAATAACTTAGCGACAAACGGAACTTTTACTGTTTCGCCAGGTGTCGCTGTTGAACATTATTTAGAAGCAGTGCGTGCAACGCGCGAATCGGTACGTAATGGAGATTTTGCCAAGGCTGTAATCGCACGAGATCTTGTAGTTACTTGTGATACGGCTATTGACTTGGATGCTGTTTTGTTGCGCTTACGCGACACATATAAATCTAGTTACCGATTTCTCTTTAATGGATTTTTCGGTGCATCACCCGAATTGTTGGTTTCAGTAAACGGTGCGGAGGTAACAAGTAACCCACTTGCAGGTACAGCGCGACGGACTGGCGATAAACAATTAGATTCTCAACTAGCGGAGCAACTAATCGCGAGCACCAAAAATCAGTTAGAACATCGAATCGTTATTGATATGGTTCACGACACTTTATTGCCGTGGTGTTCATATCTTGACTGGCAACCAGAGCCATCAATCGTCGAAATTGGCAACGTTCAACATTTAGGCACAGAGATTTCTGGTCGATTGAGTGAACCCCGACCATCAGTGCTTGAACTTGCCTACGCTCTAACACCGACACCCGCACTCGGTGGATACCCCCGCGAAGAAGCCCTGCGACACATACAAAAAGTTGAGGGATTAGATCGAGGACGTTACGGTGGCGCCGTTGGCTATGTCAGCACAAATGGCGATGGTTGTTTTGCAGTATCTATTCGTTGCGCCGAGATCACTGACAATCGACTACAGGCGCGATTATTCGCCGGTGGCGGAATCGTCGGTGACAGTGAACCACTTAGTGAATTGGCCGAAACCGATGCAAAGTTTCAAGCGATGCTCGTAGCGATCACACAAGATCATTGATTGATATGTATAGCTACAGAGACCATCTGATTAATTCGTTCATGTACCCGCACATTTTCACTACGATCAGTTGCGATTCTAATTAGTTGTGGCCCACGAATCACCAGCGCGTCTAATAATTGGTCAAGCGTAGAGACTGATGTCGTCTCTAAACCGTGCGCCTTAGCTAATAGCAACAGGTCGGCATTATGCGGTGTTCCGAAAACCTTTTCAAATTTCGCACTATCAATCAATGCAGCTTGTGGCAGGAAAGAAAAGATACCTCCGCCACAATTATCAATTAATACAATCCTCAAATCGACATCTCGAGAGATCAAATTAATTAGCGCATTTGAATCATGCAGAAACGCCAAGTCACCTATCAATAAAAATGTTGTCGCCCTACTAGATAACGCAACGCCAACGGCTGTCGAAATTACGCCATCGATTCCATTAACTCCACGGTTGGCATAAACCCGTAGTCCAGATCGTGGTGCAGCGAACCATTCGACATCTCGTATGGGCATTGAGCTCGACACAAATAGATTTGAGTGCTCTGGAATTGATCGGCAAACGGCGCGAGCGATCGCGGGTTCACTAAGCGAAAGCTCATCAGCTAGAGAACTATTTATCGCATGCTGCGCCTTCTCTTCGGCGTCTGACCAACTTTTCATCCAGGCAGAATCTTGACTAGAAACGAATTTTAAAACCCAGTTACTGATTGCACTCAGATCTGACACGATATGCAACTTTGTCATCTGCTCCGGATCGATTAGCACCGGCGTACTGGTAACGACAACTTGAGTTGCTTTAGTAGCGGCAAGCCAACTATTAACAACTTTAGAAACCAGTGGTTCACCAAAGCGCAAAATAACTTCAGGTTTTTGAGAATTGGCAAATTGCTCATCACGCAACATTGAATCCATTGCACTAATAACGACTTTATTGTCTTCGACACGAGCACCGCTACGTGGATCAGCCAACACTGGCCATTTCATTTTGTTGGCGAGTTGCAGCAAGCCGCTGGCGTCACTCACATCCGCACCAGCGATTATCAAGACGCGACGCTTTTTAATTAGTCTCGACAACCTTCGGCGCGTAATGAGATCTATTTTTCGAAAACTATTAGCACGAATTATCTGATCAGTGATTGGCTTTAACTGCTTTGGCAGTTCATCTGAAATACCAATAAGTGGTTCTCTGAATTGTAAATTTACATGTACTGGCCCGGTTGATTTGTCTAAATTTGCGCCTAATGATGAATACCATGCATTTCTCGCCAAAGTACGCCACTGATTTTTCTCGCGATCCACAGCAACCGGGGCATTGATAAAGTTTCGCACCGATTCGCCGTATAGATTTTGCTGATTAATAGTCTGAGGTGCACCAACATTTTGCAACTCTGGTGGACGATCGGCTGTGCAAACCAAAATCGGCACTCGAGCATGGTCTGCTTCGACAACGGCAGCATGAAACTCAACTGCTGCGGTGCCCGAAGTGCACAATAGAATTGCTGGTTTCTTTGACGCTTTACCGATTCCTAAAGCGGCGAATGCCGCACTACGTTCGTCATGAAAAATATGCAACTCAAGTTCGGTACGGTCAGCGAGCGCAACTGCCAACGGTGTCGATCTAGATCCTGGACAAATGATGGCATGCCTCACTCCGCATAGAAGCCATTCATCAACCAGCGTGGCGCAAAAGGTAGCAGTAGTCGTTGCCGAGGATCTCATGCCTCTATCGTGGCAGCAATGAGACTAGAAATCTTCTCCGACGTGGTTTGCCCTTGGTGTTTTATCGGTAAACAGCGGTTCGATCGGGCGGTTAAGAACCTCACGACGGCTGGTTTTAACATAAATCTTGAAGTTTTTTACCGACCATTTCAACTTGACCCGACCGCCCCACTCGATGCGCCTACACCTGTTCGCGATGCTTACGCTAAGAAGTTCGGCACCCCGGAACGCGCAAGTGAGATTCTTGACCATGTGACTTCAATTGCCTTGGCCGAAGGTCTTAATTTTCGAATGGATATTGCTTTACGCGCCAATACTTCTCGCGCACATCAATTAATTACTTTCGCCCAGACGACTGACCTTGACCATACAAAATTAAAAGAATTACTGATGATTGCATATTTCTGCAACGGAAAAGATATTTCGAATATCGATACTCTGATCGACATCGCCACGACTTTTGGTCTCGATAAGTCACAAGTTTCACAATTATTGAAATCTAATTCAGGTCAAGATCAACTCGAAGCAGAATTGATTCGTGCTCGCGACATAGGTGTAACCGCGGTACCGACATATATTTTCAACGAGCAATGGTCAGTTCCCGGCGCTCAAGATAGTGAGACGTTCGAGCGGGTTCTGAAAAAATTAACTCAAGAAGAGACGAGTTAATTAATGCTCACTAACGATACTTTTGGCGTTGGCGAGCGTCTCGTATTCGTTCACGGATTTACTCAAACTCGAGATTCTTGGCGAAGTCTTACTACGACGATGAGCGCAAACAACGAGATAGTTCTCGTTGACGCACCCAACCATGGAGAGTCGATTGACATTTCACTGAACTTAGAAAACGGAGCAAATGCAATCATCGAAGTCGGCGGATATGCCACATATATTGGTTACTCACTAGGTGCGCGGCTTTGTCTGACTGCTGCATTGTCTAATCCAAAACAAGTCAGGCGTTTAGTTCTCATCAGTGGAACTGCAGGCATTGAAGACTCGATAGAACGACAAAATAGAATTACCAATGACGAACAACTCGCAACTCGAATTACTCAAATTGGGATTCATTCTTTCATCGACGAATGGCTAGGGTCACCAATGTTTGCTGGGTTGACAACCGCTACGAACCAGCGTGAGATACGAATCAGAAATACGGCTAGCGCACTTGCAGCAAGCCTCAGACTTTGTGGCGCCGGAAACCAACAACCAACTTGGTCGCGTCTAAAAGAGTTGAGCATGCCTGTTTTGGTTATCGCAGGTCAAAGGGATACAAAGTTTGTAGATCTTGCAACTCGAATTACTGAATCAATCGGCAGTCACGCTCAATTACAAATTATTGATCACTCTGGGCACTCGCCTCACCTTGAACAATCTGAAGAGTTTCTAAAAGTATTGCAAAGTTTTCTGAAACACTAGGCCAATAACAGCCCAATACTTAGGGCAACCGCGGTCAGAATTTGCGTTCGTCCAGTTGCGCCGAGCACATCAATCAACTCTTTACCGACGGCACCATGCGCTACTTTTCGAATAGCTGGTCCAGCAGCAAGTAATCCAAGCAGGCCAATCAGCGTGGTCGGAGAATCAACCGCCATCAGGATAATCGCAAGACCCGACACGAGCACTAACAAATAATACATTTGGCGAGTGCGTTGGTCACCGAGACGCACGGCTAAAGTTCTTTTTCCGACGAGAGTATCACCCGGAATGTCACGCAGATTGTTGACTACGAGCAATGCGCATGCCAAAGATCCAACCGCAATTGATGCGACAATACTCTGAAACGTGAGGCTCTGAATGACTACAAACGTTGTACCAGTTGTGGCTACAACTCCGAAGAAGATGAAAACAAACAATTCTCCGAAACCGTAATAGCCATATGGCTTTGATCCGCCGGTATAAAACCAACCTGCGGCGATACATGCCACTCCGACTGCGAGTAACCACCAACTAGTAGTGGCAGCAAGAATCAAGCCGAATATCGCCGCGATGCCAAAAGCAACAAATGCCGCCCGTTTTACTGTTTTCGGTTTTTTCGCCCCTGAACCAACAAGGCGCATTGGCCCAACTCGATTCGCATCAGTACCCCGAACACCATCCGAATAATCGTTTGAGAAATTAACTGCCACCTGTAACGCCAAACTAACTATTAATGCAAGAAAACCATTAGCCCAAATATGTTCGACAGAATTAACAACAGACGCGCATGCAGTCCCAACGAGCACCGGTGCAATCGCTGCGGGTAAAGTTCGCGGGCGCGCACCCTTGATCCACAAATTAAGTGATTGTTGCACGGTCATAACTTTACATTAAAACATCTACGATGAATGAGTGCATTTACTCGTTGCCATTGATATGAAACCGAGTCGCAATTTTTTTAATCACTTGAATAATATTTGGGATGAAAGTGACGCCGTATTTCCAATTGATCAAAGACTCCCACAATCGGCAAAACAACAACTACTTAAAAATCTCGGAGCTTCGTGGGTCATCACAGAGGATGGCAACAAAGTCAAGTTAGACAATGGAATTCAAGTTGATGCCGGTGATGCTCTAGTGATTGCTACTTCCGGAACGACAGGTAAACCTAAAGGTGTAGTTCATACGCACGCATCAATCACGGCATCAGTGATCGCAGCCGGAAATCGGCTCGGTTGTTGCTCAACCGATCATTGGTTGTCATGTTTGCCTTTGGCGCATGTTGGGGGATTATCTGTGTTGCTGCGAGCCCAACATTATAAATCTGAGTTAACAATCATTGATAGTGTCGATCAGACATCATTAAATGATGCAACGACATTAGGTGCAAACTTGACATCACTTGTGCCAACCGCTTTACAAAAACTTAACGTCAGCAGTTTTAGAGCAGTTTTGGTCGGCGGGTCTGCGATCCTCAGAGAACTACCAGCGAATGCGATCACCACATATGGTCTAACTGAAACAATGGGTGGAATCGTCTATAACGGTAAGCCATTAGACGGAGTGGCGATTCGTCTCAGTAGTAACGGCGAGATTGAAATCCAAGGTGAAATGCTATTTCGTAAGTACCGCGATGGCACTGATCCTAAAAGCCCAGATGGCTGGTTTACGACTGGCGACCTCGGAGAAATCGATGACGGTGTTTTAACAGTACATGGACGTCGAGATGATTTGATCAACACGGGCGGCTACAAGGTTTGGCCGACAGTAGTTGAAAATTCAATAAATCAAATCGATGGTGTTATCGAGTGCGTTGTCATGGGCTTACCAGACACACAATGGGGTCAAACAGTTTGTAGTTGGATCGTGCTTAAAAATCTAGATACATCTCTAAGACTTGAAGATGTGCGTCGGCATGTAAAAGAATCGCTCCCCGATTATTGCGCTCCTCACAAGCTGTTTATTGTCGAACACATCCCGCGGTCGGCAATAGGCAAAGTGCTGACCGTAGAACTATCAAAAATTAAAAGTCTGTTCCATGAGTGAACAACATTCGCATACTTCACATCATTTGCCAAGGTCTTATTGGAAATTATTTTCATCCTCAACAATTTCTAATCTCGGTGACGGAATGGTTGTGGCCGCTGGTCCATTACTTGCGCTTTCGCTAACCAACGATGCGCGGTTGATAGCAGCAGTCACATTTGCCGCTATGGTGCCGTGGCTAATCTTGTCGCTTCCCGCTGGTGTATATCTAGACCGAAATGATCGACAAAAAATTATGTTTCGAGCCAATCTTGTACGCGGCGTTGTATTCGCATTTATCGCTATTGGCGCGGCAACGGATCTTCTAAGTATTTATACGTTGATCGCGGCAAGCGCCGTAGCTGGCGTATGCGAATTATTTTTCGACATGAGCTCTCAGGCAATTCTGCCTGCGATCGTAGATCAAGACTCACTAGAAGTAGCCAACAGTCGCCTATACATCTCGCAGATCATCAGCAACGGTTTCGTCGGTCTACCTTTTGGTGCTTGGATTTTCATTTTTGCAATAGGCGCACCTTTTGCGGTTAACGCTTTGGCGCTAGTCATCGCCGCACTTTTAATTCGTTCAATCAAGGTTCGTTTAGTTATTGACGCTGTTGATAAACCACATGCCTCATTTTCAACTGAACTAAGACAGGGATTGACTTGGTTATGGAAGCACGATTTACTCCGCACGCTGGCAATAATGCTCGGAGTTGCAAACATGTGCGGTATGTTCGCACAGGCGGTCTTCGTGAAGTTTGCTCGTGACGAACTCGGTTTGGGTGCTCGAGGCTTTGGCATATTGCTCGCGGCAATTTCTATCGGCTCAATTTTAGGTGGCGTGATTGGTGAAACCCTTAGTAAAAAACTTGGTGCGACCACAGCGATAATTCTTGCGTATGTGATTTTCGGCATTTCCGATGTCATTCCTGGGCTATTTCCAGAGATTTGGGCTGTCGCTCTCAGCGGCATCATCATGGCAGTCGCTGGGACAACTTGGAACGTGATCACGGTGAGCATGCGCCAGCGACTTATTCCTCCTGAGTTGTTTGGCCGGGTAAACAGTGTTTACAGATTTATCGGCACAGGAAGTACAGCTATTGGAGCACTAATCGGTGGTCAAATTGCTTTTTCGTTTGGTTTGCGAGCCACTTATCTTGTGTCAGGTTTTGTTTTACTAGTAGCACTGATTACCCTCAGCTCAGTATTTTTTCACGCCGCGAAGATTTACATCGAACCTGAGTGAACCCCTGCACCACCATCAATTACATAAGTTTCGCCAGTTATCCACGAAGCCAAATCAGAACAAAGAAAAAGAGCCAAGTTGGCGATGTCCTGTGGCTCGCCAAGACGCTTTGTCGGCAAAGCCGAAGCAAGTTTGTCGCCTAGGTTCTCAACGAGCACTGCCGCAAACGCTGTTTTAACTAATCCAGGTGCGATACCAACTACGCGAGTTCTGCCAAGTTCACATGCCAATTGAGATGTGAGATGAATAATCGCCGCCTTTGTCAGGTTATAAACACCAAGCCCTTGTTCAGCACGGAGCCCGCCCACAGACGCAATATTTAGAATAACGCCCGGATTTTTTTTCATCGAGGCGTTAAATACAGCCTGGCTCCAAAACAGTGGCCCTTTTAGATTCACTTGAAACGTTTTATCGAAGCGCGCTGAATCTACGCCAAGAGTGTCGCCATAATACGGATTTGTCGCGGCATTATTAACCAAAATGTCAATCTTGCCAAATCGTTTCATCGTTGCATCAACACACGCTTGACCCTGCTCAATGTCACCAGTGTTGGCGGCGAAAATATCAGTCTCACCATCAATTTGCTTTGCAACCGCGCGAAGAGATTCTTCTTTACGCGAAGAAAGCATTACTTGCGCGCCAGCTTCAGCAAATGACTTCGCAATTGCGGCACCAATTCCCCGCGAAGCGCCGGTTACGAGTGCGGTCTTACCGCGGAGTGAAATCTCCATTGTTTGAGAAAAATACGGCTTATGCGTTTGGAGAAATTCGAACGGTATGTATTCGACGACCATCTAACTGCTCAACGCGAAAAGTCCACTGTTGCTCAACCATGAACTCCCCCAGCTCAGGTACATGTCCAAGAACGCCGAAGACAAGACCACCAACAGTGTCATACTCGTCATCACTAATCTGAGACTCAAGCACCTCGTTAAGTTTGCCAATAGTAGTCACGCCGGCAACCAAAAATTCACCGTTTGGCTGTCGCTGAATTGATATATCGTCATCATCATGCTCGTCACCGATTTCACCCACTAACTCTTCAAGACAATCTTCAAGAGTTACTAATCCAGCGAGTAAACCGTACTCGTCAGCAACCATTGCCAAATGAAATTTGTCAGCTTGCATTTCTCGCATCAAGTCAGATACGAGTTTGGTTTCCGGCACAACTTGAACGACATGTAGGAAATTCTTAATTGACTCGCCACCTCGTCCGTTGCGTTCTGCAGCAATCAGATCTTTTGCAAATACAGCACCTACGAGATCATCCTGATCGTCATCATCTGCGCGCAATACAGGTAGCCGGCTTAGTTGACTGTCAACCACAATGTCCAGAGCATTAGATACGGACAGATCATCTTTAATCGAAACAATGTCCGGACGACGAATCATTACTTCGCGTACGACAGTGTCACCAAATTCGATTACTGATTCAATCAACTCACGCTCTTCATGCTCAATCACAGAGTCTTGTGCCACCGCTTCAACAATTCCGAGAAACTCTTGTTCGGTAATAAACGGACCAGTCGCTAAACCTTGACCACCAACAATCAAATTAGTTAGTTTGATCAAACCGCGAGACATGATTTGCAAAGGTACAAAACTAACGATTGCCGAAACAGGACGAGCAGTGACCGTCGCACCTCGAACCGGGTATAACAGCCCATATGTTTTTGGCACGGCTTCTGCGAGCACAAAGAAAATAATCACATTCAAAGTCACACCAATAAGCACACCGGCTGCGCCGAATAATCTTCCAGCAACTAAACCTGTCAAAGTCGCCTGAACAGTTTGAAAAATATTGACGGTCAAGAGAAGCGGATTTACCCATCGCGTGGGCTCAGCAGCGAGCTTCAAGATCAGTTTCGCGCTTTTGGCGTTTTGATCAACGAGTGCCTGCGCTTTTTGTTTCGTAATCCTCGACAAGCTCATTTCTGCCAGCGAAAGAAATATCAAACCAACCAGGAGCACACCAATAACCACCAACATCCAAATATCACCGTTCGTTGGTAACTTTGCAAAAATCATAATTCGTAAACTCTCTTAAATGAATCAGGCATTGTTGATTTCCAATGGTGCTTCTCTAAAAGATCGCGTTCACAATTCTGCATCTTCTTTGCCTTATCTTCTGTGTCGTGGTCGAAACCCAGAACATGAAGAATGCCGTGAACAATCAATAGAGCGATTTCATCATCTAGGTTGCCAGCATGGCTATGCGCCTGTCGACTCGCAACAATTGGGCAAACGACAACGTCACCCAATAAAATTGGCAGATCGTTCAAATCAATCGGTACACGCTCCGGTCCGCGAGAGATCGCGCCAGGCCCTGGCGAACAAAATGATTCAATTGCATCTAAAGGAAACGCCAAAACATCGGTAGAACCGACTTTGCCCATATATTGTTCGTTTAAACCAGCGATTGCGGTTTCGGGAACAAACATTAAAGTCAGCTCGGCCGCACCCCGAACACCTTGAGAGCGCAAAATATTTTCTGACAACTGTCGCCAACGTGGTACGTCAATCAAAATATCACTTTGCTCGTCGGCACAAAAGATCTCAACGTCTCCCTCGCCTCCTACTTTCTGAGGCCCAGTTTTCTTGACATGAGGTTCAGACACGTTTAATTGCCATTGTGCCGATCTTCCGCTCGTACGCCGCAACTATGTCAGCGACAATTCGGTGACGCACAACGTCACGTGTATCTAGATGAACGAATGCAAGACCTTCGATGTCTTGCAAAATATTTTCAAGACCAATCAAACCACTTCGATTATCTGGAATATCAACTTGCGTCGTATCACCAGTAACTACAACTTTCGATCCAAAACCAATTCGTGTGAGAAACATCTTGATTTGTTCGGGAGTGGCGTTTTGAGCTTCGTCTAAAATGATGAAACTATTATTTAGGGTTCGTCCACGCATATAAGCAAGTGGCGCAACTTCTACAATTTGTTTTTCGGCAAGCTTCAGAGCACCCTCCGCACCGATCATGTCATGCAATGCATCATAAAGCGGACGTAGATATGGATCGAGCTTCGCCATCAAATCTCCTGGCAAAAAACCAAGACGCTCGCCGGCTTCAACTGCCGGTCGGGTAAGAATAATTCTCTGAACTGACTTCGTTTGAAGTGCCTGAACAGCCATTGCTATTGCCAACCAGCTTTTTCCAGTTCCCGCCGGGCCGAGCCCGAACGTAATTACATTGTCTCGGATTGCATCTACATAACGTTTCTGTCCCGAGGTCTTGGCACGCACTGGTTTACCTTGACTGAGACGAACAATATCTTCTGTAAGCACTGATGTCGGACGCTCGTTAGAACGAACCATGTCAATACTCCGTGAGACCACAACTAGGTCTAGATTCTCTCCGCCTTGAAGCAAACCTGTCAATTCTTCGAAAAGACAACCGACAACATCGCTACTTTCTCCCGAGATTGAAATCTCATTGCCGCGCACCAAAATTGCCGTGCTCGGAAAACTTTTTTCGATAAGCCTGAGATAAGAATCTCGCTCGCCAAGCAAACTAGCCATCAGATGCGAACCTGGAACAACCACTGTCACCCCAGCCATTGAGACACTCATCGAGTTATCAGACTATCTAGAAAACGAGTTCGTCACCGAATGATCTGTAGTACCGTTTTCGTGATGTCTGAAATCAGCAGCCAATCGTGGTGGCTTGTAGCGCTTATTACTCTACTTATGCTCGCCATAATCGCAAATTTCAAGCGAAATAGCAAGACGAATAGCGAACCAAATCTGCAGACTTTGCTGAATGTCTTAATCGCGATTCTTGCGATCGTCGGTGCAGTTTGGTTGATTTATTTAAACGAAATAAATACGACAACAGGTACTGACATAGTGATTCGAATTATCTCGATCATCACAATTGCGACCTTCGTTATGGTTCGAATCGCCTTTGAAATACGCCAACTACGAAAAGTGATCCGAATAATGCGTACTACGTTGCAGACTGATTCGCTGACCTCGCTACCAATTCGTGAGGTAGCTCTAAATCAACTCTCACAATCGCTGAAAAACACGAACAAGAATGAGCTTTTACCAACGGTGTTACATCTGAATGTCGACCGATTCAAATCAATCAACGACAAATTTGGGCATATTGCGGGCGACGCATTGTTGGTTGAGATCTCAAATCGGCTGCGAGAAACAATTGACAAACGATGCTTGGTTGCAAGACTTTCCGGGGATGAATTCGTTGTGATCGATACTCACACTCAAACTTCGCTTGAATCTGTTGTTTTGGCCGACAAGATTCTTTCCGTTTTAATAAAGCCATTCATACTTAGTCATGGCGATATTTTCATTTCCGCAAGCATCGGAGTCTCAACCTACCGAGAGGGATTCACTAAATCGGCTGCCGAATTACTTAGCAACGCAGAAACAGCAATGTATTGGGCAAAGGAAGCCGGTCGAAACTGTGTAGCTGTTTTTGATGAGTCAATGGATCAGCGCGTTAAAAATCGCCTTGCCGTTGAGACGGCTCTGTACAGAGCACTCGAGCGAAAAGAGTTAAGACTTGTATATCAACCAATTATTGATATCGATTTAGGAGACGTCACAGGGTTTGAGGCTTTAATGCGATGGGACATGGAAGATGGGACGGCGATATCTCCCACCGAATTTATCCCAATCGCTGAAGAAACAGGAATCATTATGCCGATCGGAGCATGGGCGCTGCTCGAAGCACTTATTAACATGCGTGGTTGGATAACCGAGGGTATTTGTTCTCGTGAAGCAACAATGTCAGTAAATGTGTCTTCGCGACAATTACATGATCCAAAGTTTATTGCGATAGTCAATGAGGCTTTGATGCGCTCACATATGCCCGCTGAGCAACTTTGGATAGAAGTAACTGAGAGTGTGATGATTACTCAGCCTGAGCAAGCTCTAGAGACCTTGCGTACTCTTTCTTCAATGGGAGTTCGCATAGCGATCGACGACTTTGGCACAGGTTATTCTTCGCTATCTTTTTTGCAGAGATTTCCTATTCATCGATTAAAGATCGATAAATCCTTTGTTAGCAATATTGCGACAGAACGAAATGTTCGGACGCTGGTGAAGACAATCATCGCTATGGCCGACTCACTTGACCTCGAGGTTGTAGCCGAGGGAGTTGAAACTGTCCAGCAGCTTCATGTCCTTGCAGATTTGGGTTGCAGCCAAGCGCAGGGATATCTGATCAGTCACCCGGTATCACCGCAAGAGATTCCAGCTGCGCTAGTTGAGCTCAATCAAGTCGGCAAGTGGCCACGCCTGCGTGAGGTAAAGTAAACGCTGGTTCTTAATTTCTTAAGTTCTTAATTTAACGATATTTAGATAGGTCGGAAACCAAATGGTAGCTAGCCGAATACAAAAAGAACTATCACTAGATTCAGCCGAACTCCGCATGCGCCAGGCTGGGGAGTGGCTCGGTCTCGAAGATGGACTTATCGAAACCATCATTGCCCCTCGGCGGATCTTAGAAGTTTCAATTCCGTTTCGACGCGACAATGGCTCACGAGATCACCTCGTCGGATGGCGAGTGCATCATAATACAACTCGTGGCCCCGCAAAAGGAGGAATTCGATATCACCCTGGTGTGAGCCGCGACGAAGTGGTAGCGCTCGCAATAGGTATGTCTCTTAAGACAGCAATTATGAACCTTCCGCTTGGTGGCGCAAAAGGCGGAATCGCGATTGATCCGAAAACTTTGTCTATTGGCGAGCTTGAGCGAATTACGCGACGGTACGTTTCAGAGTTGATTCCGTTTCTCGGTCCAGACAAAGATGTCCCAGCACCCGATGTCGGCACGAACTCGCAAGTAATGGCATGGGTGCTTGATCAATATTCGGCGAGCGTGGGTCACATCGTGCCTGGTGTTGTAACCGGAAAACCAATTGAACTTGGTGGATCTCTGGGTCGTGAATCAGCCACCGGCCGCGGAGTAGTTGAGGCTGCCGCACTCGCTGGTGAGCAAATGGGTCTAACGCTCGAAGGTTCACGAATCGCAATTCAAGGATACGGTCAGGTCGGAGCATGGGCAGCAAGACTCGCCCACGCTCGTGGGGCAAAGATTGTCGGCTTGGCAGATGTTGGCGGATCTATTTATAACTCATCAGGCATTGATGTCGCACTCGTCGATAGCAAGTTTCGAAGTGGCGCAAAAAGTGTTGTCGAAAGCGATCAGGGCGATGTCATCGGCATAGGACTCGACGGCGCGAACAAAGTGTTCTCTGTTGACTGCGATGTATTGATGCCTTGTGCGTTAGGTGACGCCGTTGATGAAAATATTGCTTCTGAGATAAAAGCAAAACTTGTGGTGGAGGGCGCAAATGGACCTTTAACACCGAAGGCCGACGAAGTTTTGCAAGACCGTCGAATCATTGTTGTACCCGATGTTTACGCCAATGCGGGTGGAGTTACTTGCAGCTATCTCGAGCAATGCCAAAACTTCGCGCACCTGAGTTGGGACGAAGATGAAGTTAACGAAAAAGTGATTTCGCTGATGCAAGGGGCATTTAAACGATTGCACTCATTTTCAGTAGAACAGAATCTCCCCTATCGATTAGCGGCATCAGTTTTAGGAGTTAAGACAATCGCAGATTCACATCGAATGCGCGGTTTACATCCTTGATCTAATTAGTTTTTTTAAGATACAAGCTCAAGAATCGATCCAGCATCATTTGTGAACCGTACTTCGGCGAA
>CALACK010000071.1 GCA_937890395.1 uncultured Acidimicrobiaceae bacterium
TACTTGGTGAAGCAATTCGAACCGACACGATGACCCCAGCCGACTGGAAGCTATTTTTTGACCTCCGCTCTGAGTGGCAGCAAGCCTTGACGAATCTTGAGTTAGATCTAGATAAAGAATTCTCATCAAGGGGTTTTGAACTGACAAGTCGATTAAAGAATTTTCGGACCTTGCGTGAAAAGCTACAACGATCGAATTTGAAGTTGAGCAGCGTTCGAGACGTTATAGGCAGTCGGCTGGTCATTCCCGACAACCAACTAATTCAAGAAGGTCTTGTTCATGAAATTACTGCCAAAATCACCAATGATCGATACAAGGTCATTGATCGCAGAGTTAACTCAAACCATGGGTATCGGGCTGTACACATTGAACTTCGGCGTGATGGAGCAATCTGTGAGATACAGATACGTACTCAATTGCAAGATTTATGGGCAGCAACTAGTGAGGCGTTTGGTGAAATTGTTGGTCGTGGCATTCGATATGGCGAGGTTCAAAATTATGGTCGCTTCTCGCCGGTTGCCCGAGCGGCAATTTCGGATGTTGAGAGGGATTTAGACAATACGTCTCGGCAAATTGGTCGGGTAAATTTTGAAAATTTAGAAGAACTCAACGCGGTAAAGCAACTAGTGGTGGAAATTAATTCACTAATTTCTAATACCGACTGGGGATTATGATTATGGGCGTGATTGTTATTGTTCAATATGCGCGGAGAGAAGGGTTGCTTTTAGGCATCGACCGCTTTACTGACGAAGAAGGTCCGCAAGCATCTATAAGACTTCATGAACTTGAACAACCAAACACCGATGACAACATTGAGATTGTGTTGCTGTGTTCGCGGTCTGAACAGATGATGGCTCGAACGCACGGCAAGTATTTTTCAGATAAGGCAATGCGCAATATTCGCGCTCAGGAAGCGCTTTTGAAGACGCAGCTAAATTAATTAGCGCAGATTTTCCCTGATTCGAGCACGGCCATGCCCCGAGGCTCGCTCGCAATCGTGTGACTACCGGTTGGCGCACCATCGGCAGCGTTGCCTTCGAGAACCACAGCATCATGTCGCGCATATTGAACGATGTATGCCTTGCGCACATTATTTGAACTATTTGGCCCAGTCAGATGTGGGGTTAGTGACGAAAAGAAAACTGCTCCACCGGCTTTGATCTCGGCAACGACTGGTGTGGATGGTGGATCTTCGAAGCATTCGTAGCCAAGAGTCGGCACAAAGTAGTGCGAGAGCGTTCCATTTTTGTGAAGCCCTGAGATGATTTGCGGGCAACCATTTTCGATAGTTACATCGTTGAGAGCAATCCAGCATGTCAAATAGTGCTGAGGCTCTACGAACAAATAGCCGTTGTCTTGATGCCACGGAAACCGCCGTGGTTTTTCAATCTGCTTGTAAACCGCTTGATCGTGGTACATCCGCACGTCAGGGCCTATAAGGTCGCGACATGCCCCCATGATTTTTGTGTTTTTCACGAATTTTTTAATCTCTGGTTTAGTGCTTGCAAGTTGCGCGGCAAAAGTGATTGCCCCAACTTCCGAGATTGCAATTCGCTCGTTCGGTTGCGCTGCTAAGAATGTCGCGGCATCGGCCTGTGCTTCATCAGTAATTGCGACTAGTTCTTTTATCTCATCTGACGTGAAAATGTCATTGACTATTACATAGCCGTCGCTATCAAATTGATCAATCTGGGTTTGGGTGAGTTCACCACTCGTAGCCGTGTGGTTTTGCCACACGAATGATTTATTCCATGGATGGCTATTCACTATTCGTATCCCACCAAATAGTTGCAATAGTTCTCGGCGAGCGGTCGCGATTAATCAGAAATTCGCGCACATCTGGGTCGCGCGATTTATCTAGGCAAAGTCTGATTCGCGTGTGTTCAACATCAAGGTCTGTCACACCTATTTTTGGGTCATCCATTTCGAAAGTTTCGATGTGTGCATCAATACCGAGATCTCGGATCACATCAGCGGCGTCAAATGCTGTCGGGTTTTTAGGTCGATCGAGGTTCCAGAAATGCTTCCAGGCTGGCGAAAGATTTGACAGAGGGTGATACATCGGAATCTCGGCCACTACTCGTCGGCGCGCGTGCGATGCCAGTTGCAGAACGAAAGGTTGTAGTTCGGCAACATTGAAAAAAACGTGGTGACAGACAGCTACATCGCAGATCGGTGTTAGTTCAGCGACGTCTGGCCACTGGCCATTAATTACTGAGAATTCAATAGAGCGTGAAGCCGCTTCTTTGGCAAAAAGATCGAGCATTGTCTGCTGTTGGTCGACGCCGATTATGCGAACTGCGGGTGGTGCGAGACCGAGTGACCCGCGTCCACCGCCACAGCCAATGTCAAGAATTTGCGAACCTGATTGACATGCATCGAGAGCTTCTTTTGCCAGCAACCAACTTGGTGTCGCAAGCGTGAGATCACTAACAGGTTTAAAACTTTCAGGGGGATGAACCCACGGAGATTGAGGTGCTTGCTCGAGAATCTCACCAGGAATGCCCCAGCCCATAAGGCAATTACGCCAGTTGTCGGCAGGCGACTCAACTTGTTTCACACCACGACAGTACTCAAATTAGTACGCATCGCGAACTTGTTTCTGATTTGCACTATTACACAAGACATTGATACGGTACGACCACTAAGCAATTTGCAAGTCGATGGGGGTCGTCATGGCAATTGAATCTGATGGGCACAGCAAAGGCAGTCCACGTCTTTTTGAATTAATCGAAAATGCGCCAAAGACTGGCAAGAGTCCAACTGTTTGGGCGTGGCCACAATTGATTGATCATTTGAAAGTTGCTGGCCAGCCAGTGCAAGGCCCATGGCCACCACACCAAGAGCGTCGCCCAGACCCTGATGCAGATTCATCGCCAACAGCAGTTCGCGACCCACACTCAAAGAAATAACAACGAGGAAACAAAACTATGTATCCGTCTCGATTTAACTATGAGTCACCGAAGACTATTGAAGAAGCAATTGCGTTGCTGACAAAAGGCAATGGCGAGGCGAAGATTCTTGCAGGTGGCATGAGTCTTATCCCGATGATGAAGTTGCGCTTCGCATCACCAGAAATGCTTGTTGACATAAACAATATTCCGAACCTTAATTATCATCGAGTCGACGCAGACGGAACATTTCACATTGGAGCACTTTGCCGGCACTCTGATCTTGAGAAGTCAAGTATTCTCGCGCAACACCAGCCGACACTTGCTGCAACAGCGCCACTTGTTGCCGACCCGATTGTTCGCAATCGTGGAACCTTCGTTGGTTCAGTGTGTCACGCTGATCCGCAGGGCGATTGGGCTTCGGCGATGATCGCACTTGACGGGATGATAGTTGCGCAGGGACCAAAGGGTCGACGCACAATTGCGGTTCGCGATTTTGTAACTGGACCTTTTCAAAATGTGCTTGCGAGTAACGAAATTGCAATTGAGGCAATTATTCCGGCAACAACCGGAACTCGTTTCGGCGGATATTTGAAACTTGAGCGTCGCATCGGTGATTTTGCCACTGCTGGCGTTGCTGTTGCACTTGAACTTTCTGGCTCAAGTGTTATTCGCGCAGGCATCGGTTTGACCGGTGTCGGTAGTTCAACTGTCAATGCAACTGATGCCGCACAGTCTCTTGTCGGGTCGCCGTTAACAAGTGAAGCAATTGAACGAGCCGCTGATCTTGCCGCTCAGGCTGCTCAACCGCGAAGTGATCATCGCGGAAGTGCTGCTTACAAAAAACAAGTTGTGCGCACATTCGTGGCGCGAATTCTTACAGAGATAAATTCAACCAAAACTAAGGCGGCATGAGATGACAAGTCTTTATGAAGAAGTAAGGGGAGACCAACCAGGCGAAGTGCCGGTTCGTCGAGTATCGATCAGAGTTAACGGGGTTAACCGAACTGCTGATATTGAGCCACGATTGTTGCTCGCGCACTTCATTCGCCAGGGTCTTCGGCTAACAGGCACACATGTTGGTTGCGACACGACAAACTGCGGCGCTTGCACAGTTCTACTAGATGGCAAACCAGCAAAGAGTTGCACTGTGTTAGCAGTACAAGCAGATGGTCATGACGTGATGACGGTCGAGGGTATGGCTACGGCAAGTGAACTTGATCCGATTCAAGAAGGTTTCAAAGACGAGCACGGTCTGCAATGCGGTTTTTGCACACCAGGAATGATGCTTTCAGCGAAAGCACTACTCGAAGAGAATCCAAATCCAACTGAAGATGAAATTCGTTGGGCACTTTCGGGCAACCTTTGTCGTTGCACTGGATATCAAAACATTGTTAAAGCTGTTCTTTGGGCAGCCGAGAAGATGAGAGCACAGGCCGGCAAATGAGGAGGAACACTAAATGAGTCTTGATGAGATCAAGATCGGCGGAATGGGCGCGAGCCGCCGTCGTGTTGAAGATAATCGATTCATCCGTGGCAAGGGAAACTACGTCGACGATGTGGTCTTGCCGGGAATGTTGCACATGGAGATTCTTCGCAGCCCACTAGCGCACGCACGCATTAAGTCGATTGACGTAAGTGCGGCTTGGGCAATACCTGGTGTTCGTCTTGTTTTGACTGGCGAAATGATGGCGGCAAGAAACCTTGCGTGGATGCCGACTTTGTCTTACGATACTCAAGCTGTTTTAGCAACAGACAAAGTTCGTTTTCAAGGACAAGAAGTTGCATGCGTTATCGCCGATGACCCTTATATCGCGAAAGATGGTTGCGAAGCGATCGTCGTTGAATACGAACCACTCAAGCCGATTGTTAACCCGATGCAAGCGCTTGCACCTGGCGCGCCACTGATTCGCGACGATAAAGAAAATCAAAAAGACAATGTTGTTTTTGATTGGCAAGTTGGCGACAAAGCTGCGACCGACAAAGCGTTTGCGAGTGCCGACAAGGTATCGAAGTTAGAACTTCATTACCCGCGTTCGCACCCATCACCAATCGAAACTTGTGGATCAATCGCTGACTTCGATCGTTCAACTTCAAAGTTGACCGTCTATATGACAACTCAGGCACCGCACATTATTCGTGCCGCAGTTGCTCTAGTTGCAGAATTGCCCGAGCATATGATTCGCATCATTTCGCCAGACTTGGGTGGTGGCTTCGGAAATAAAGTTCCGGTTTATCCCGGTTATGTAATGTCGATTCTTGCATCGATCTTGCTTGAAAAACCTGTGAAATGGATCGAAGACAAGACTGGCAACTTAATCTCAACAGGTTTTGGTCGTGACGTTTATCTAAAGGGAGAGCTTGCGCTTCGCAAAGACGGAAAGATTCTTGCAGTGCGTATGCACACCGATTCTGACCACGGAGCTTTTTTCTCAGATGCTCAACCAAGCAAATTCAAAATCGGTTTGATGCATTCGGCTTTCGCTTGTTATGACATTCCGGCAGCGCACTTAACTGCACGAGGTGTTTACACCAATAAGGCTCCAGGCGGAGTTGCATATCGTTGCTCGTTCAGAGTCACTGAGGCGATGTTCTTTCAAGAGCGAATGGTTCAGGCTGCAGCAGACGACCTTGGTATTGATCAAGCAGAATTTCGTCGCGTCAACTTAGTTCACGATGATGATTTTCCGCATCGCACTGCATTTGGTTTTTTGACTGACTCTGGGCAATACGCAAAGTGCCTTGACATTGGTCTCGAAGCAATTGGCTACAAAGATTTTCTGAAGCAAAAAGAAGAAGCCAAAAAACGCGGTCGACTATTAGGTATTGGTATTTCGACAATGACAGAGCCGCTTGGTGCGGGAAATAGTCGAGAATATGACATTTTAGGAATCAAAATGTTTGACTCTGCAGAGTTGCGAGTTCACATGACTGGCAAAGCAATTTTACGCACCGGTGCTAAATCACAAGGCCAGGGTCACGAAACTACATGGGCTCAAATTGTTGCTCACGAACTTGGTATTCCGGCTGACGACATTGTCGTTGAAGAAGGCGACACTGATACTGCACCATTCGGCATGGGAACGTACGCCTCAAGATCAACACCTGTCGCAGGTGCAGCAGTAGCAATGGTGTCGCGCAAGATTCGAGCAAAGGCTCGCAAAATTGCTGCACACTTACTTGAAGTTTCAGAAGAAGACGTCGAATGGGAGTTAGGACGTTTCTACGTTCGAAGCGCACCAACACGTGGAGTAACAATTCAAGACTGTGCGTTTGCGGCTTATACAAATATGCCCGACGGTCTCGAACCTGGCTTAGAAAATGTGTCGTACTATGACCCACCAAACTTGACATGGCCATTTGCTTGTTACATCGCCACTGTTGAGGTTGATCCACAGACAGGTGTTTGGGATGTACTCAAAGTCGTTGCAGTTGACGATTGCGGTGTGCGAATTAACCCGATGATTGTTGAAGGTCAAATCATGGGCGGGCTGACCGAAGCATATGCAATGGCGAGCATGCAGTTCATCACGTTTGATTCTGAAGGCAACTGTGTTGGTTCGAACTACATGGATTATCTATTGCCAACAGCGTGGGAGACACCTGGCTTTGAACTTCATGAAGTTGTAACGCCCTGCCCTCACCATCCAATTGGTGCAAAAGGTATTGGCGAGTGTGCAACGGTAGGCGGCCCTGCAGCGTTCGTTAATGCAGTTATGGATGCAGTTAAAGACACTGGCGTTCGAAACATTGATATGCCGTTGTTGCCAGACCGCGTTTACGAAGCGTTGACAACTAAAAAAGATATTTCAGGTTTCCCACCTGTGAAAACGGATGCCTGATGGGCGACGGTCACATTGACGGATTCGGCATTCTTGAGATTGCCGTTGACCTTGCCAAAAAAGGCGAAGAGTTCGTTATGGCGACTGTCGTGTGGCGTGATGCGCCGTCATCAGGAAAGCAAGGTGCCCGTGCAATAATCACATCGACTGGCAAAGTTTTTGGGTTCATCGGTGGCGCGTGTGCAGAACCAGTTTTGCTGCGCGAAGCGAGCGAGGCACTTGCCAAGCGTGAGCCGCGATTATTACTACTCGGTCCGGGCGATGATCAAGATCAATATGGCGGTCATGTGCCGAACGGTATGACTGTCGTGCCAATTTCTTGTCAAAGTGATGGTGCGTTGCAAATTTTTATTGAACCGATTCTCTCGGTGCCACATCTTGTAGTAATTGGTCGTTCGCCAATGGCGCACACACTCTTGCAACTGGCGCAATCTTTGGATTGGCGTGTTGAACTAGTTGATGGTTCAGAGTTCACTTCAGCGAGCGCAAACCATAAATCAATTGTGGTGGTTGCAACTCAAGGGCACGGTGACGAAGAAGTTCTCGAAACTGCATTGGCAATTAACCCCGTATATATAGGTGTGGTCGGTTCAAAGAAGCGTGGCGAGCACTTACTTGGCTATCTCAAAGATCGTGGTTTTACCCAAGAAAAACTTCAACGAGTTCGTGTGCCAATTGGTCTTGATCTTGGCAAGACTTCGCACCGCGAAGTTGCTGTTGCGGTGCTAGCTGAACTTGTCAAATTGCGCAGTTCTGGTGAGTTAAGCGTAGAAACTTCGGTGCAAATTACATCGGCTGAAGCGACTTCGATTGACCCAGTTTGCCAAATGACAGTAGCGGCAAATGAAAAAGGTCGTCCGTTTAGTTATCAAGGACAGACTTACTACTTTTGTTGCCCAGGTTGTAGGGCAACTTTTGAAAAAGAACCTGCTAAATATATTGCACAGGAGGCATCGTGCTCATAAAACAACAGTTTGAAGTGCCACAGCCGATTGATTCGGTATGGAAATTCTTCGGAGACATTCCGCAAGTGGCGTCGTGTTTGCCAGGTGCAGATCTCACAACAGTCATCGCCGAAGATCACTATGGCGGAACAGTGTTGATTCGGTTAGGACCAGTAAAACTTGAGTTCGGTGGTGAGGCGAAAATCTCGCAGCGAAATGAAGCAACGAAAACAATCACAGTTGACGCGTCTGGTGCCGATAAAAAAGGTCGTGGACAAGCCGCTCTTGGTCTCAATGCACATCTTTCGCCAGCGCCAACAGGCACAAAAGTTGATATCTCAATGGATCTGCAATTGTCAGGTGCAGCGGCACAATATGGCCGCGGTCTAATTGCTGACGTCACTTCAGTTTTGCTTGGTCAATTCGCCGATGCGATGCAAGTGCGACTTGATGCAATCGCCAAAGGACTTGACCCATCAAAAGTTGGCGGCGCACGTTCAGCAAGCGGGCTTTCAATAGGTCTTCGCGCCATGGGCATGGCACTGACTCGAGTTTTTAAACGGTTTTTCGCTCCATATCAACCAACTAATAACTAAGAGGAGATCAAATGTCACTTTGGGCAATCGGCAATTTATTGTTACTTGTTGCGGTAGTGCCAATACTTGTTGGACTACTCAACCGAGTGCTCGCCGCTCTTGAACGGATTCGTCAGGCATCGGCAGACATTTTGTCTGGCGGTGTGGCTTTGATTGGTGAACTTGATGATGTTCCTGAATTGTTAGCAACCACCGACACAGTGATTGATGAAGTTGCTGTCGGGGCTGTTCGCTATGCCGGTAGTGTCGGAAAACTTTTAGGTTAAGGGGAAATCACACATGACAACTGATGCAATAATAACTTTGGCGCTGGCAACACTAATAATTGCCGCCGCCGCACTTGGACTCATCCGCGTCATTTTCCATTTAGTTGCTGTAAAGAAAACGCTCGCCAGCGTAATCGGTGGCGTTCAGGTCGTAGCTGAGAGAACAAGTAGTGTGCCCATCGTCCTTCCATCCGTCAACGAGAGCTTGCGACCAGTGCGCGAGTTCTGTGACGCAGTTTGATTAGGGGGATGACCAGATGACAGCAATTCTTCTCGGATCAAACGCCGGATGGACAATTGGGTGGGCAATTGGTCTTACTGTGGTCCTCGTAGTCGTCGCGCTTGTAGTGCCGATCCTTCGTTTGGCCCAACAGATTGGCGATGAGGCGACCGACATCAACGATTCGTTGACGCAATCGGTGCACCACACGGCAGGGCTTCGCGAACTCATAATCACGAACGAGTCGGCCAATGCCATAACCGCAGGTTTGGCCCGAGGTCGTAAACGGCTGGGAGGCTGATCATGCAAATACTTAGTTTGGCGTCAACACAGGAAAGCCTTTGGTGGGTCACGCTTGGGCTCGC
>CALACK010000072.1 GCA_937890395.1 uncultured Acidimicrobiaceae bacterium
CCAATCATTGAAAGCGCTGCGGCTGCGATTAGTAATCCGATGAACTGGCTCTTGTGCAGTTTCTCGTGGTCTACGAAAATCGCCAACGCAACTGTCGACACCGGATACAACGAAATTATTACTCCAACGAGCGAAAGTAACCCGCCATGTATCGCCAAAAGATATAGCCAATTGGCAGTTGTATCGAGCACGCCTGAAAGAATTGCAAACCAAATCACGGGCCGAGCAACTTTAAGTCTTCTTGCACCAAGTGACCCAATTATTGCAACGGTTGAAACACTCACAATTCGCTGACCGAGTAGTGGCCAGAGCCCAGAGTCTTGCGAAGTTTGTGCGAGGCAAACGAAGATCACTCCGAAACCGAGACCAGAAATAACGGCAAGCACGATTGCGCGCATCGGTGTCGGTAGATCGTGATGGTTAAGCGCGTCGCCGACAAGTGCAACAGCGATACATGCGAGGATCATCCCGAGATATGCGATTGATGCAGGTCGTTCGCCTTTTAGTAGGCCGACAATTACAGGGCTGCACATTCCGATTAGAGTAGCAATTGGCGCGACGACTGTCATTGAGCCAAGTGACAAGGCTTGGTAAAACGCAACTAGTGCGATGACTCCGCCGGCGCCTGCAAGACCGCTCCAGAGCCAATCATTAAGTGGCATCACTGGCGTATTGTCGAATGCAATCAAAACAGTTAACAAAATCAGCGCGACAAATTGACCGAGAAAAGTTACAGCAGTCGACGCAGAAACTTTTGTAGCCCGGCCACCGAAGTAGTCGCCAACGCCATACAAAACAGCTGCACCCAATGCCCAAAACACAACCACGTTATTTAGCCTAAGGTCAGAGTGTTGTGGCCATTGCTGCGAATAGGAGGTTAGCCACGGCGAAGCCGCCTATGAGCAGATACTCAACGCGATGGGCGTTGAGTAATTTCAAGAACTCGCTGAAGTCTTGAGGAAACTCGATCTGTTCCATAATTGACCTTACGTAGTTCAAGTGCGTGTTTAAGACGAGCCTGTGGTGATTGTGTTGCCCAAAATGCTTTATCAATGTTTGCGGCATCAGAATGTGATGTTGCTATTGAAATCACTTTTTCGAGCATGAAAAGATGCTATCTCGCAGTTCGAACACCTAATGAACGAATCGGCTTGGGCGTCACGCACGGTGCGGTATTAGAGTTTTTAACATGAGCGCGATTCTTGGTGGAATGGTTAAACACAGTTCTGTGTTTACCGTAATTGCACCGAACCACAAAATACTTACGAACGGTCACCCTGACCAAGAGTTTCGCGCCGACTTGCGCCGGATCAGCAACGTGCGCAATGCGATTTCAATCGCTTCAATTTATTGTCAAGCAGGAGTAATTTTTTGGATTGTGTTGACTTTAAACAATCCGCTTATATATGTTGTCGCGTTTCTGCTGATCGGCCGGACTCACGCTCAGTTGTTAGCGCTGATGCATGAATCTGCGCATCGACTGTTATTTAGCAATCGATTACTCAACGATTTTGTTGGTCGCTGGATTCTTGGTTACCCATCTTTTACCAACACCGATGGTTACAGGCGAGTGCACATGGCTCATCATCGTCAAGAGTTTGGCCCGAATGAGCCAGATATTGCGCTGTATGCAAATTATCCAGTAACTCGTGCAAGTTTTTGGCGCAAGATGCGACGCGATGCCTTTGGCAAAACTGGTTGGCGATTGTTGCGTCAGCAATTGCGCGACGCTGTGCATACTGAGACCGCAAATACTGAGACCGTGCATTCGGGGGCGGTGCGATACAACACACAACGCAAAATCTTTGCGTTTCATTTCGTTGCATTTCTCGCAAGTGTGCTGATCCTCAACCCGTATATCTATTTCGGTTTATGGTTGCTGCCGTATTTGACGGTGTGGCGAGTCATGAACCGCTTGCGATCAATTGCCGAACATGGTGGGTTGCGCGCAGACAGTGATCGGCGAGTAACGACTCACTCGGTGCGTCAACACTGGCTGACTCGGTTTTATTTTGTGCCGTTCAATCTCGGTTGGCATATCGCTCATCATCTTGACGCAGGTATACCTTTTCGGTCGCTACCTGATTATCACAAACAATTGCGACACGCAGGGTTTGTCTCTGATGTCTACGAGTACCGCAACTACCGCCAACTCTGGCAAGCATTGCGCTCACGTAAATGACTATGTGCGGCCGATTCGGGCGTTTGGTTGATCGCGTTATTTAGTTAGTTTCGCAATGACACGCGCGAGATATTTACCAACAGGTGAACTTGAGCGCCATACCAAACCAATCGATCGGCCCGCCTCAGAAGAACGAATCGGCCGTGTTACTACTCCGCTACCTTTTCTTGCCTCTACAGATGCAGCCGATTGCGGCAAGAGCGTGACGCCCATTCCAGCAGCAACCATTTGAATAAGAGTTGGAAGACTTGTCGCTTGAATATCTGAAGCTGTGATATTGCTACGAATGCATAAGTTTTCTGCTTGGCTGCGTAGACAATGCCCGTCTTCAAGAAGGATTACCTTCTCCTTTGAAAGGCGATTTAACGAAATCGGTGCTTTGGTGTTGGCTAAAGAATGGTTCTCTGGCAACGCAATCAAGAACGGATCAAACGCCAGGATGGCGGTTGAAAAAGTATCGTCTTCGATTGGCAGTGCAAGAAGACCGATGTCAATCTTTCCGGATCGAAGCAACTGTAATAATTCTTTGGTTTGATCTTCGTGAAGATGCAACTGTACATTCGGGTAGGCACCTTTAATTGTTTGCACGAGTGATGGCAACAAGTAAGGCGCCATCGTGGGGATTGCGCTGAGATGAATTTCGCCGCGTAACTCATCACCGTTATTTTTTGCTTCATTTACGAGGTCTTTGACATCTCTGAGAATCGCTCGAGCACGGTCTACTGCTTTAGCCCCCTGCTGGTTCAACAAGATTCCGCGTGGGGTGCGTTCGACTAGTTGCAAGCCGAGCCGATTCTCTAACTCTTTGATCTGGGCGCTGAGCGCTGGTTGAGAAACAAAGCATGCATCGGCGGCATTACTAAAACTGCCGTAATCAGCAAGCGCAACAAGGTAAGTGAGTTGTTGCATCGAAGGAGTATCCATAACTTAAGATTATAGTAAACATCAGAAAAAATCATTTGCTTTATACCTCGATTCGCCATACATTTACCGCACAAGCAAATCGAAAGAGGTCACAAAATGGAATCAACCGGAAAATGCCCAGTCATGCACGGCGGTGCGACCACAACGATCAGTTCAAACATTGAATGGTGGCCGAACGCTCTCAACCTCGACATCTTGCACCAACACGATGTAAAGACAGACCCGATGGACGAGAATTTTGATTATCGCCAAGAGTTGCAGAAACTAGACGTCGCTGCGTTGAAAGCAGACATGCATTCTCTAATGACCGACAGCCAATCATGGTGGCCTGCCGACTGGGGTCACTATGGCGGTCTGATGATTCGAATGGCATGGCATGCGGCCGGTTCATATCGCATTGCAGATGGGCGCGGCGGTGCGGGCACTGGCAACCAAAGATTTTCTCCATTGAATTCGTGGCCAGACAACGTCAACCTTGACAAAGCGCGACGTTTGCTGTGGCCAATCAAGAAGAAGTACGGCGACAAAGTTAGTTGGGCAGACCTTTTTATTCTCGCCGGCAACATCGCCTACGAATCAATGGGACTCAAGATGTTTGGTTTCGGATTTGGCCGCAAAGACATTTGGCAACCAGAGAAAGACATCAATTGGGGAGCTGAAAAAGAGTGGCTGGCTTCAACTCGCTACGAAAATGAAAGCCGCGAGAGTTTAGAAAATCCGCTTGCTGCAGTGCAAATGGGTTTGATCTATGTCAACCCTCAAGGTGTTGGTGGGGTGCCCGACCCAGCACGCACCGCGCAAGATGTGCGACTCACTTTTGCTCGCATGGCGATGAATGACGAAGAAACTGTCGCACTCACCGCTGGTGGTCACACTGTTGGCAAAGCTCACGGCAACGGCAGCGATTCACTTCTCGGCCCAGAACCAGAAGGCGAAGAGATTGATGCACAAGGCTTTGGTTGGTTAAACAAAACATCTCGCGGTGTTGGCACTAATACAATGTCGAGCGGCGTTGAAGGTGCCTGGACAACTAATCCAACTAAGTGGGATAACGGCTACTTCTATTTGCTCTTCACATATGAGTGGGAGTTAAAGAAGAGTCCGGCCGGTGCTTGGCAATGGGAGCCAATCAACATCAAAGAAGAAGACAAACCAGTTGATGTTGAAGATCCGAACATTCGCCATAACCCGATTATGACTGATGCCGATATGGCGATGAAAGTTGATCCTGAGTATCGCAAAATTTCAGAACGCTTCTACAAAGACCCTGAATACTTTTCAGATGTGTTTGCACGCGCGTGGTTTAAGTTGACCCATCGAGACATGGGACCAAAGGTTCGTTACTTTGGGCCAGATGTGCCATCTGAAGATTTGATCTGGCAAGACCCAGTAACGGTTGGCAACAAAAAATTCGACGTCGCAGCGGCTAAAAGCAAAATCGCCGCGAGTTCTCTTTCGGTCGGTGACCTCGTCTCGACCGCATGGGATAGCGCACGCACTTTCAGAGGTTCTGATATGCGTGGGGGTGCAAACGGTGCTCGCATTCGTTTGGCACCACAAAAAGATTGGGCTGGCAATGAGCCCGCACGACTTGAAAAAGTGCTCGTAACTTTGCAATCAATCGCCAATGAGGTCGGCGCAAGTGTCGCTGACATTATTGTTCTTGCCGGAAACGTCGGAGTAGAGCAAGCAGCCAAGGCTGCTGGTGTTGAATTGTCGTTGCCATTTAACCCTGGCCGAGGCGATGCAACTGTCGAACAAACCGACGTCGAATCATTTGCGGTGCTTGAACCAATTCAAGACGCATTTCGAAACTGGCAAAAAAATGACGACGCAGTACCAGCAGAAGAATTCATGCTCGACCGCGCGCAACTCATGGGTCTAACGGCTCAAGAGATGACAGTTCTGATCGGCGGTATGAGAGTCATCGGCACCAACCATGGCGACACCAAACATGGAGTATTCACTGATCGAGTCGGCTCTTTGACGACTGACTTCTTCGTGAACTTAACCGACATGTCATACATCTGGAAGCCAGTGCAGAAAAACTTGTATGAAGTACAAGATCGAAGCACCCACACCACGAAATGGACAGCGACGCGAGTAGATCTTGTGTTCGGTTCTAACTCAATCTTGCGGGCATACGCCGAGGTGTATGCGCAAGACGACGCTCAGCAGAAATTCGTTAAAGATTTCGCCGCAGCGTGGACAAAAGTTATGAACGCCGACCGTTTCGACTTGGCATAATCACAATCTGACCCGAACTTCGGTTCGGGTTAGATGCCATTTCGTTCGAGTCTTTTATCGCACGAGGTGTTCTTCGGCGGTTTCGGCGCCGAAAAATATTAGTTAATTGTCTAATTCTCTGACAAAGTGGCGCAACGCAATGCCACACCCAACCCAGCCGACCCCAGCCGTCAGACGCTAAATGAGCTCGGACCGTGCATGGATAATGGCAAGTATCTCGTCGAATGTTGGTGCCGGTAGTTGGCCAAAGTAGAGTCCGGCCATTGCCTGGTCGTGGGCTGCTTTGAGCCATTGGCCGAGCTCACCGTTTCCTGTAAAGGCTGGTGACATCGCAAACCCGCCGTCGGGTCGTGGCAGATCTCCATGGAATTGAGCAGACACCCTGAGGCAGTCGGTGAGGATTGTGTCCCGTTGGTACGTGTCGGTCAGTAACTCAGAGACACTTGCCTCTTGAAGCAGGGCACCGATGTCGTATAGCTGACGTCCGATTCTAAGTTGGCGATTATCCAACTGATTTGTACGAAACTGCACGGCAAACGTGTGAACGCGTAAGAGTTTCTCGAGCAGAGTTCGTGCTGGGTGCAAGACCTTCATAGAAAATTTGCGGAGGTCGTTGTAGTTGTCAACGAGTGTTCCGGCTGCGCCAAGTTGACGAGACAGAATCGATTCAATGTCTACATCGACGTACGGATGTTGTCCACCCGATTGGCCGAGTTCGACCAATATTCGATTTGGGTCAGCGATGCCTTGTAGGCCATCGAATTTATCGACTGAAGGATGTTTGATGAAGACGGAGCGAAATAAAGTAGCTTCCGTGGCTTTTCCACCACTCATTATTTTCTCGCTTGTTTCTTGGTCGAGCGCTGTAGTGATTGAAGTGCAAATCGCTTTGAGGAGGTTTTGACCGCGCCGGTCGCTAGTCGGGCGAGATGTGATGAGAAGGTCGATGTCCTCGCTTAACCGCTCGATGATTCGCAGCTTCTCGATACTTGTGCCACCCTTGAAAACTACGACCTCGCCAAAGTTCGCAGCGACTGCCGCCAGAGCCTGGCATATCCAGTAATCCTTGACGACAGCCAGCGAGCCGAGCCCAAGGTTTTCGGCGACCGCACGAATGGTGTCGTCGAACTCGTTGATGTGTTCGGTGTGCCAATTCGCGACGCCGCCTGTCACGTCACGCCTACGAGCAACTCCTCTAGTCGACGCTTTATTTGTATCGGTTCGGTGCCGGCGCCAGCCTTCAGTGCCGTCGAACGTAATTCGCCGTCTGCAAGCAGGTGCCGCAATGTTTTCATTGCCTGATCGTCGCTTACCTCAATGACGCTCGACCAACTTTCAAGCACTTCGAGGAGAGCAATCTCGATTGGTCGTAACTTTGCGTCACGACGTTTCCATCGTGCTGCTCGAGACCGAACGATCATGCCGGGGAGATTTTCTGGAACACGAACAGGCACTGCGTATTCAGGCAAACGCGGAACTTGGGTCGACAAACGCAACACGTAGGCGGCGTAGAGTCCAGACGGTCCGACCCCATCTTTTCCGACCACCTTGGCAAGAATTGCCTCAGCAGATGGCGGCGACATTCCAAGCGGGGTCGCGGAACCGCGCCAGTACAAACCTCGACGGATTCTGCGAAGTTCTCCCGCGGCGACCATCTCACCGAGGACGTGCAACACCCGCGATGGAGACTTATCGAAATCTGCAGGTTCCCAAAATTGGTTCTGTGAGTTCAAGATTTGCTCGACGATTGAAGTAGCAAGCGTGTTCACGGTGTTTTCCTGACCTCCATAATAGCATGTTCTCGTATTGAGAAACTGCTGTACTAACCCCGACCTCAGGCTCCGTTTTCATCTCGTAAACAACTCCAAATACTCGTGCAGGGCGAGCATCGCTAATTGTGTCGATACCAGTTGTGTGCGGCGGGTTTGTGAGCTGGTGCCAGCAATTTTTATCGGTGTGTAGTATTGCAAACATGACCGAATCAGTTCGTATGCCTGCTTCTGTTGCCTCGCGCAAAGTTCGTGAAGCCGCGCGTCTCGTCGTCGAGTCTGTAGCCGAAACCGCCATGGGTCGATCGACGAAGTTGAATCTCGAAGAAGTGTGCGCTCGTCTAGAGATAAATGTCGCCGATGTTCGTGCTCGGGCGCAACAACTTCGAGACGCCAGCTGTAGGCGCGCGCAATAAGTTCGGGTGATGGTGTTTGTGACTTATGCACCACAGTTGAATAGATAATTGTTTGTTGATCGTGCAATACTTTTACTGATGAAAAATTTAAATCGTAAGATATTTGGCCTTGTTGCAGTTGTAATAGTTGTGGCGGTGGGTGCCGTTGCAGTGCCGTGGATTTATATCAACCTCGTAAAGCAAGACGCGCCCGAGGCCCTGACTTTAGATTCGGCAGTTTCGACAATAGTTTCGACAACAGCACCGTCAACACTTTCGTCAACAGCGTCAACAACACTTGAACCCGTAGTGTCGACAACAGTTGTGCCCGAAATTATCGAGGCGAGTGCGCTCGATGGTGATTGGGCAGTAGTTGAAAAGTCAGTAGTGGGATATCGAGTGAAAGAAGTGATTATCGGTCAGAGCACCGAAGGTGTCGGTCGCACATCAGCGGTTGTGGGTTCGCTCACGATTGTTGACGACGAAGTTACGAGTGCCAAATTCACGGTAGATATGACGACACTAAAAAGTGATAGTAGTAGGCGCGATAGACAAGTGGATACTCGAATTCTCGACACCATTACATATCCGACAGCAACTTTTGCGTTGAAGAAACCGATTAAGTTGACCCCTGAGGCAATTGCCGGTGGTGTTCTATCAGTCAAAACAACAGGCACGCTCACGTTGCGTGGCGTGACGCGTGATATTGATTTCACATTGAACGCGCGGTTGGTTGAAAATGTTATTGAAGTGAATGGATCAATTCTGCTCGTGTTTGCAGATTGGTTAATACCTGATCCAAGTATTTCTGCGATCGTGGTTGAAGATCGCGGACAGTTAGAGTTTCT
>CALACK010000073.1 GCA_937890395.1 uncultured Acidimicrobiaceae bacterium
ACTATGACAAGCGATCTGCTTCGCAATGATCAAAAAACGTATGTACTCGGTCTGCTAGTAGCAGCTGGAACGATCGATGAAAGAAGTTTCATGATTAATATTCCTTTTAATCAATGGGGAATTGATCCCAATCAACAAGCGGAGATTTCTAGAAACATACTCACAAAGATAAGAAGAAGATTCAGTGACTCATATGGAATTTCTATTGATTACGAAATTGGTAATAAAAATTCATGGAGGCTGTTTCCTCTGGCACACTCCGAGACAAAAATCGACTCAATCAAGGAGGATCTACAAACACTAGGTCTCCCCCAAGTTGGCACCCTTCTTTCATCTACGGATCTCACATCTGTTTCGACTCTGCTCACTGGTTCAGCACTCGAACACTTTCTCGTTGGTATTTTTGATGCACGAGCGAGTCTCACTGACTCACATCGGCGATTTGTTGACAGTGCACCAATTGTTTCAATTGAGGTTCCAGGAAAGTCAATGAACTTCAGATTTGTGATTCAGTTATGCGCACTATTGACTCGCATGGGAAGCACAACTGACCAAATTCTGTTCAATCACCCAAATTTCCATTCGACAAAAAACCCTGATTACAAAAATTGGAAAAAAGGATTCAAGATTCGTCTACTTGCAGCGTCATTTATTGATCGTCATTCATTTGCACTCTCTGCGAAAAAGATTGACGCCGAAGAACTTGCGGGGCACCAAACCGCGAAGGCACAGACACCCTGCATTAATAGGTCAATCTCGGCGGGATCGCGAACAATTCATGCTGACCAGTTTGATCCGACACTCCCAACCGAAGTACGAGGAAAAGTATTTTTGCACTATCACCAAGTTTGCGCTGCAATGGGTTGTCCCTACGCGCCAGTGGCGAATGTAAAGGAAATGGTTAAAACGGCAAAGAATTATATTTCAGTTTTGCCACTGTGCACCAAAGGAGAAATTGATGAAATTTCGAAAAAATTTGAAGAAATTCGAATTCAATACTTTCCGAGTGCTGCTACCAAAACAAGCGCTATTACAGTAGCAAAATCACTGGGAATATTCACGGTAGATGACTATTCCGAATCGACTGTTGCTCTTGCCTTTTTAGTCGCTCCATTGTTAAACGGAAAACGGCCTCGTGGCAATATGGATCTCATCATCTCGGGAAGTAACGCGAAGTTGGTGACCGTTATCGAGATAGATGGATGCGCTCAAGAGGACAAACCACCAGTGCTATTGATTAATCACGAGTTGAATCGCGCTGTAATAATTAGTTCAATCACCGGAAAATCTAATAAGAAGTTAATTGAAAATGATCTCATAATTTCTGGAATTGAAATCTCACTGAGACATCGCAATGCCCCGTGAGCGCGGCAAGGAGACGGACTATTACGGCCGGATTTGCCAGAAGATTGAGTTGCACCTATCTACTGCCGTTGGTGCAGATTTCAGAGTTGCAGCAGCAGATAATACAACTTTTCCAACTCTCAAAGATCAAGTTGCCAACATCTGTAGCCGACTCGGAGTTAAGTCATTATCTAATCAGTTTCCACATATAAGAACTGATATCTGTTTCGGAGTTCTCGATAGATCAAACAATGTCAAGTTTGGAATAATTGAAGTGAAGGGCCCCGCCAAAACTGTTGGGTTGGCTGAATTCTCACAATTAATCGGATATCTCCAGGTAGCTCAGACAATTGAAGTTGGCTTGCTGCTACTGATAGTGGACCAACCGCCTCCGTCAATTCTGACTGCCGATCTAAGCGCCGTTATCAACACAGGACGCCTTGCGGCAAAATGGACGGTACTTCTTGGAGGCGATGAAAATAGAAGACTCAACTATGAAACCGGCATCTGCTCCTACGAGATAGACGGTTCAATCGATTTTGTAAATACATCTGGTATTGATGGTTTCAGTTCATGGATTGGTTTAGCAGAATTCTTCCGCGGATAGGAAACCAAATGCAGTCGCTGCCGTTGATCGATGTGAGCGCGTTGGTGGGACGGGGTGAAGACGTGTCCGGGTGTGCGAACGAGATCGATCGGGCGTGCAGGGAAAGTGGCTTCTTTCGGGTGACGGGGCACGGGGTTTCAGCCGAGTTGTTTAGTCGCATGGATGAGTTGGCTCGAGATTTTTTCTTTTTTACCAGAGAGTCAGAAGTCTCTAGTGGCGATGCCACTCGCGGGGTCGGCATGGCGG